>CP069418.1:2914767-3238630 GCA_017569305.1 Clostridiales bacterium FE2011
GCCGGGAAATTACCTGGGCGGTTTTTGATGAAAAGGCCAACCGGGTGGCCAATATGCTCCGGAGCCACGGCATCGGCAAGGGCAAGAAGGTTGCCATCCTGATGATGAACTGCATTGACTGGCTTCCGATCTACTTCGGTATCCTGAAGACCGGCGCGGTGGTGGTTCCCATGAACTTCCGCTATGCATCCAATGAAATTGAGTACTGCCTGAACCTGTCCGAAAGCAATATGCTCATTTTCGGACCGGAATTCATCGGCCGTATTGAAGAAATAGCAGACAAGATTCCCCATGTGGCACTGGTGTTTGAAGGCCCCGGCTGTCCGAGCTTTGCGGATGACCTGATGGAGCTGATCAACGAGAGCAGCTCCAGCTTCCCGAAGTGCGACCTGACAGAGGATGACGACGCTGCGATTTACTTCTCTTCCGGCACCACCGGCTTTCCGAAGGCAATCCTGCATAAGCATCGCAGCCTGATCCATTCCGCACGGGTGGAGCAGGCCCATCACGGCCAGACGAAGGATGACTGCTTCCTTTGCATTCCGCCGCTGTATCACACCGGCGCGAAGATGCACTGGTTCGGCAGCCTGATCTCCGGCGGCAAAGCCGTGATCCTGAAGGGTACCCGCCCCCAGACAATCCTGGAGGCAGTCAGCAGCGAACAGTGCACAATTGTGTGGCTGCTGGTTCCGTGGGCACAGGACGTGCTGACGGCGCTGGACAGCGGAGAACTGAAACTGTCCGACTATAAACTGGATCAGTGGCGGCTGATGCACATCGGCGCACAGCCGGTGCCCCAGAGCCTGATCCACCGCTGGCTGGAATATTTCCCGAACCATCAGTATGACACCAACTACGGCCTGAGCGAGTCCATCGGCCCCGGTGCGGTACACCTGGGCATTGAGAACGTCCGCAAGGTCGGTGCAATCGGCATTCCCGGATACGGATGGGAGACGAAGATTATCCGTCCGGACGGCGCGGAAGTGGCACCGGGTGAAGTCGGTGAACTGTGCCTGAAAGGACCTGGCGTAATGGTCTGCTACTACAACAACCCCCAGGCAACAGCCGAAACCCTGAAGGATGGCTGGCTGCTGACGGGCGATATGGCACGGCAGGATGAAGAAGGCTTCATCTACCTGGTGGATCGGAAGAAGGATGTGGTTATCACCGGCGGTGAAAACCTGTATCCTGTTGAAATTGAGAACTTTATGGCGGCCTATCCGCCGATCAAGGACGTGGCCGTGATCGGTCTCCCGGACGCACGCCTGGGCGAAATTGCCGCGGCGATTGTGGAACTGGTACCGGGCAGTACCGCCACAGTGGAAGATATCCAGGAGTTCTGCCTGGGCATGCCGCGGTATAAGCGGCCGAGGAAGATCATCCTGGCTCCCGTGCCGCGGAACGCGACAGGGAAGATTGAAAAGCCCAAGCTTCGCCGGATGTACGGCGGAGAAGGGCTGGTTGATTCTCAGAACCGCAGTTAAGCGATTCTGGGAATCAACAATGAAGAATGAAAAATGAAGAATTAATGGTTGAGGATGGCATGTCATGAAGAAACTGTTAATTGGTAATGAAGCAGTGGCCTGGGGCCTTTACAACGGCGGAATCGGCCTGGTGAGCAGTTATCCGGGTACTCCGAGTACGGAGATCACGGAATTCCTTGCCAAGCATGATGATATCCACAGCGAGTGGGCACCGAATGAGAAAGTGGCTATGGAAGCGGCTTTCGGTGCGAGCCTGGCGGGGATGCGGAGTGTCTGCGCCATGAAGCACGTGGGACTGAACGTGGCGGCGGACCCGCTGTTCACGCTGAGCTATACAGGCGTGACCGGCGGTATGGTGGTGTGCGTGGCGGACGATCCGGCGATGCATTCCAGCCAGAACGAGCAGGATTCCCGGCATTATGCCATTGCGGCGAAGGTGCCGATGCTGGAGCCTTCCGATTCCGCGGAAGCTTATGCATTTGCCCGTTCCGCTTTTGAACTGAGCGAAAAATATGACACGCCGGTACTGCTCCGGATGTGCACGCGCATCGCTCACAGCCAGTGCGTGGTAGACATCGGCGAGCGGGAAGAAGTGCCGCTGAAGGAATATGTGAAGCAGCCTTCCAAGTATATTATGATGCCCGGTTATGCCAAACAGCGCCATCCCATTGTGGAAGAACGGACAGAGAAGCTGAAGGCGCTGGCGGAAGACTGCATGTATAACAAGGTCGAGCTGGCGGACAACCGCGAGATCGGCATTATCACTTCCGGCTGCAGCTATCTGTATGTGAAGGAAGTCTTCGGTGACGACGTGAGCGTGCTGAAGATCGGCATGCCCAATCCGCTGCCGGAGAAGATGATCCGGGACTTTGCGGCACAGGTGAAGAAGCTTTATGTGATTGAAGAGCTGGATCCGGTGATCGAAAACCATGTGAAGGCGCTGGGCATTGCCGTAACCGGCAAGAGCCTGTTCTCCGCCATCGGCGAGTTCAGCCAGAAGACGATCCGCGAAGCTTTCCTGAAGGAGGGCTATGCGGTAAAGGATATTCCGGAAGCCCAGGGAGATGCTCCCGCAGTTCCCGGCCGCCCGCCGATGATGTGCTCCGGCTGCCCGCACCGCGGTATGTATTACACACTGGTGAAGAACCATATCACCGTACTGGGTGATATCGGCTGCTATACGCTGGGCGCGGTTGCACCGCTGAACGCGCTGGATTCCACCCTGTGCATGGGTGCCAGCATTTCCGGTATTCATGGATTCAATGCAGCCCGCGGCAAGGAAACGGAGAAAAAGACTGTGGCCGTGATCGGCGACAGCACCTTCATGCACAGCGGTATGACCGGACTGGTTAACATTGCCTACAACGCAACCAACTCCACGGTGATTATCCTGGATAACTCCATCACCGGCATGACCGGCCACCAGCAGAACCCCACGACCGGATACAACATCAAAGGCGATCCGGCGGCAAAGGTGAACCTGGAAGCCCTGTGTAAAGCGCTGGGCATCAACCGGGTGCGGGTCGTGGATCCCTATGACCTGAAGGCCTGCGAAGAAGCGGTGCTGGAAGAGCTGGCTGTTGAGGAGCCGAGCGTCATCATTTCCCGCCGGCCCTGCGTGTTGCTGAAATATGTGAAGCCGAAAACACCGCTGCAGGTGGATACGGATAAGTGCCGGGGCTGCAAAAAGTGCATGAAGATGGGCTGCCCGTCCATCAGCTTCAAGGAAGGCAAAGCCCGGATTGACAAGACACTTTGTGTAGGCTGCGGCGTGTGCGAACAGCTGTGTGCCTTCGGCGCGATCGGAGGTAAAAACGAATGAAAACAACGAGCGTAATGATCGTCGGCGTCGGCGGACAGGGAAGCCTGCTGGCCTCCAGACTGCTGGGTACCCTGCTGACGGATGAAGGCTATGACGTGAAGGTCAGCGAAGTGCACGGCATGAGCCAGCGCGGCGGCAGCGTCGTGACCTATGTGCGATTCGGAGAGAAAGTATACAGCCCCATCGTGACCGAGGGCGAGTGCGACTATATCATCAGCTTCGAAAAACTGGAAGCTGCCCGTTACGCGGGATGCCTGCGCAAGGGCGGCAAGATTATCGTAAACACCCAGGAAATTGATCCGATGCCGGTGATTACCGGCGCCGCGGAATATCCGGCAGGCGTGCTGGAAGAACTGAAGGCAAAGGGATTTGATATTGATGACTTTGATGCGCTGACACCCGCGGTGGAAGCGGGAAGCTCCAAGGCAGTCAATATTGTGCTGATGGGACACTTCGCGAAGTGTACTGAGATCCCGAAGGAAAAGTGGCTGGCGGCCCTGGAAAAGGTCATCAATCCGAAGTTCCTTGAAATGAATAAGGCTGCTTTTGACCGCGGCTATGAAGCATAAGACGATATGAAAAACCGGCGAAGCTGAATGAAAGCTTCGCCGGTTTTTACGTTGAAAGTATGAAGTTACCTGCACAGCAGGGTGACGGCATTGTGGATGTTGCGGACTTCAACCGCGGGCGTTCCCTCTGCTTCCTCACCATCCAGGGTCCACTTGACATCGGATGAACCGGAGAAAGTGAACACTGAAGCCCGAAGGAAAAGCAGGGAAGGATCATCGTAATGACGCGTACGCAGGGCTGTGATGATCCGGTTCAGGGCAATCAGGTCCTGGGGGAAGGGAATGAGCAGTGCCTCGAAAAGACCGTCGCTCATATGGACCTCGGTATCGTCCAGCTTCAGGACGCCGCCCAGGGAAGTGGAATTGCACACGGCACCGAAGATGTAGTCATCCTCATATTCCCGGCCGTCAGCGCTGATCTTCATGTGAATGGGATGGATATCCGCCAGGGAACGAATCCCTTCCAGGATATAGGCGGCGTGGCCGATCACGTTTTTCACATTCTGGGGTGTGGACCAGGCGACGCTGGTGAAAGCACCGAAGGAGGCTGTATAGCTGAAATAGCGGTCGGCACCGAAGAGACCTATATCCAGGGGACGAGGCTGGCCGAAAATAATGGAATCGCAGGCGGGAAGCGGCTCCAGGGGCAGATCGAGGCCGTTGGCAAAGTCGTTGGTGCTGCCGCAGGGGATGTATCCCAGCGGAGTCTTATATCCGCCCTGAAGCAGGCCGGTGATGACCTCATTCAGGGTGCCGTCGCCGCCGCAGGCAACAACCAGATCAGTTTCTCCGCCATGAAGGCGGGCAAAGTCTGTGGCATCGCCGCGCTTCTCCGTGACATAAACAGAGCAAAGCCAGTCTGCCCGGTTGAACAGGGAGATCATTTCCGGCAGGAAACGACGCGCCTGACGCATGCCGGCGTTGGGGTTGATGATAAGGTGAAGGGATTTCATAGAATCCTCCAATGTATAATGCATAATGCAAAATGCATAATGAAATAGTCTGTGGCTACAGGGAGATTATAGAATAAGAACGGGAGAAAGACAATAAAGATAGGTAGGAGGTAGGAAGTAGGAGGGAGGAGATGCCGCCTGATGGCGGAGTGTATAGTGAAGAGTGAAGAGTGTACAGTTGCCCTGCGGGCAGTGAAGAGTTGTTGTCAAGGCGCAAGAATCATTCTGCCTTGACAACCGGGCGGGATAAGACTAAATTGGTTTCGACATATATTTGTACGTACCGGAAGGAGATGTCCTTTTGAGAAACTGGATGAAATATATCAAGCCGTACAAGGCCTGGTTTATTCTCGGTCCGCTGTGCATGATCGTGGAAGTCATCGGTGAAGTGCTGATGCCCATGCTTCTGGCACGCGTGATTAACGCCGGGAATATGGGAACGCTGACGGTCGGGTCCAGCATCGGGACGGCAGGACTGATGATCCTGATCGCTGTTTTCATGATGGCTGGCGGCATCGGCGGATGTTATTTCAGTTCCAAAGCCAGTATTGCTTTTGCCGGCGATATCCGCAACGATCTGTACAGCAAGATCCAGAGATTCTCTTTTGGCAATATTGACCGGTTTTCCACCGGTTCCCTTGTGACGCGGGTGACCAATGACGTGACGCAGATGCAGAACTTTGTGGCAATGCTGATGCGGATGGCGCTGCGGGCCCCCGGCATGATGATCGGCGGCCTGATCATGGCGATCCGCCTGCGGCCTGACCTGGCGACGATCTTCTGGGTCAGTATTCCAGCGCTGCTTCTGTTTGTGGGCGGAAACATCCTGACCGCTTTCCCGCGCTTCAAGGAAGTGCAAGCCAAAGTGGACGGACTGAACTCCACCGTGCAGGAAAACATCACCAATGTGCGGGTGGTGAAATCCTTTGTACGGGAAGAAGATGAAATCAAGAAATTCGGCAAAGCCAACAGCGACCTGAAAAATGCGGCGATGCGCGCCATGCGGATTGTGATCCAGATGCAGCCGGTCACGACACTGATGATGTATATCACGGTGATCGGGGTAGCCTGGCAGGGCCACGCGCTTGTGCTGAACGGCGAGATGGCCGTTGGCGATCTGTCCGCGTTTGTCAACTATGTGATTCAGATCCTGTCCTCCCTGATCATGGTCACCTTCCTGTTCATGATGTCTTCCCGTGCTATGGCGAGCGCCAAGCGCATCCGTGAAGTGCTGGAAGAGGAACCGGACCTGAACGATAATGACGCGAGACGGAAAGAACTGACCGTGAAGGAAGGCCGCGTCGAATTCCGCCATGTATCCTTCCGGTACTACAAGCACAGCGAAGACAGCGTGCTGGAAGATATCAACCTGAAGATTGAACCCGGCACCATTGTGGGCATCATCGGGTCCACCGGCTGCGGAAAGAGCACACTGGTCTCCATGATCCCGCGGCTGTATGATCCGGATGAGGGTGAAATCCTGGTGGACGGCGTGAACGTAAAAGACTACAGCCTGTACAACCTGCGTGAGGGCGTGGGCATGGTGCTGCAGAAGAACGTGCTGTTCTCCGGCACCGTGGCGGAAAACCTGCGCTGGGGCGATGAAAATGCCACGGACGAGGAGATGATTGCCGCTGCGAAGTCCTCCCAGGCGGATAAGTTTGTCTCTTCTTTTGCAGACGGATATGAAAGCAACCTGGACAAGGGCGGCAACAACCTGTCCGGCGGCCAGAAGCAGCGGCTCTGTATTGCCCGGGCACTGCTGAAGAAACCGAAGATCCTGATCCTTGACGACTCCACATCCGCCGTGGACACGGCGACAGAGGCGCAGATCCGTAATGCCTTCTCCAATGAACTGGCTGGAAGCACAAAGATCATCATCGCGCAGCGGATTGCCTCCGTGATGGACGCGGATCAGATTATCGTAATGAATGAAGGCCGGATCACCGGTGTGGGCACTCATGATGAACTGCTGGCCTCCAATACGGAATACCGTGAGATTGCCGAGTCCCAGCTCGGAAAGAAGGGGGCGTAAGGCATGGCAAGGTCACTTGAAAGACTGAGAAAGCAATACGCGTCCAAACCCGGGGATATGAGAAAAATGGGAGGAGGTCCCCGCGGAGGCCCGCCCGGCCGCGGCATGACAGGCAAACCCAAGAATGCGGGACAGACCATCAGAAGGCTGCTGGGCTACGTGGGCAAGTACTGGTACAAGCTGGTGCTGGTGCTGCTGTGCATGCTGGTTACCACGGTGACGAGCCTGTGCGGCGGTTACCTGATGGCGCCGATTGTCGACCACCTGGCACTGGCAGTGAATCCGGATACAGTGATTACCATGAGCCCGATTGAGAAAATCGCGGACGGGATTCTGTCGAAGATCACCGCAGGTGAAATGGTGCAGAACTGGATCGCTTCCGGTACGATCCAGGCTGTGTCCGCCTATGTGGCGGTTGCGCTGATTGTATTGGCCATCATCTACCTGGTGGGCGTGTGCACCACCTATCTGCAGGCGCGGCTGATGATGTCTGTTTCCCTGAAGGTGATCGAGACGATCCGGAATGATCTGTTCCGGAAGATGCAGAGCCTGCCGGTACGCTATTATGACGGGCATCCGACGGGTGAACTGATGAGCCGATACACCAACGATATCGACAACATCGATACAATGATCAACAACTCCCTGGTGGGCCTGGTATCCGGTCTGATTACCCTGATCGGTACATTCATCTTTATGATCACCACCAGTTGGATCCTGACGCTGATCACGATCCTGTTCATCCCGGTGTTCCTGTTCGGCGGAATGACCATCGCGAAGAAGAGCGCCAAGTACTATGCCTGGCAGCAGGCGGCGCTGGGCGCGGTGAACGGCTATATCGAAGAGACTGTAACCGGTGCGAAGGTTATCAAGGTCTTCAACCACGAGAGCGAGTGCGAGGAAGAGTTCAGCCTGCTGAACGGCGACTTGAAGGATAAACAGTTCGGCGCCCAGTTCTGGGGCGGCATCATGTGGCCGGTGATGGGCAACGTGGGTCAGGTGACCTATGCGGTGACCATCGGTGTGGGCGGCATCCTGATGTGCACAGGCGGATTCACTCCCGGCGCACTGACAGTCTTTGCCGGATACAGCCGGCAGTTCTCCATGCCGATTAACCAGATGTCCCAGCAGGCGACCACCATCCTGGCGGCACTGGCCGGAGCGGAACGCGTTTTCGCGGTGATGGATGCGGAACCGGAAGTTCCGGACAGGGAAGGAGTCGAAGAGACTGAAATCCGCGGTGACGTGGTGGTTGAGCATGTAACCTTCGGCTATGTGCCGGATAAGATCGTGCTGAAAGACATCTCACTGTATGCCCATCCCGGTCAGAAGATTGCTTTTGTCGGTTCCACCGGCGCGGGCAAGACCACGGTGACGAATCTGCTGAACCGCTTCTATGATATAGAAGAGGGAATCATCACCATTGACGGGAAGGATATCAAGGATTATCCGAGGGAATGGCTGCGGAAGAACATTGCCATGGTCCTGCAGGATACCCATCTGTTTACCGGTACGGTAAGAGAGAATATCCGCTACGGCCGGCTGGATGCCACAGATGAGGAAGTGGAGGCGGCAGCCAAGCTGGCCAGTGCCCACAGCTTTATCATGCGGCTGGAGCACGGCTATGACACGATGCTGGAAGGCGACGGTGCCAACCTGAGCCAGGGCCAGCGCCAGCTGCTGAATATCGCGCGGGCAGCTGTGAGCAAGGCACCGATCCTGGTGCTGGACGAAGCAACCAGCAGTGTTGACACCCGTACGGAGCGCCATATTGAACATGGTATGGACCGGCTGATGAAGAACCGGACAACCTTTGTGATTGCCCACCGGCTGAGTACAGTCCGGAACGCGAATGCCATCATGGTACTGGAGAAAGGCGAAATCATCGAACGCGGAACGCATGACGATCTGCTGGAGATGAAGGGAAGGTACTATGAGCTGTACACGGGGAAGAAAGAGCTTGATTGATTTCCCAGGGGGGGAAAAAAATCAATCAAGTAATGAATAATTTGCGATCGCTGTATTCCATTTCTTCGTCGCCTACAGCTCGCAGAAATGGACGGCTGTAGCATGGCAGTTGTTACTCAAATCAAGATTTGGACAACTGCTCAATAACTTAAAACTTAAAAATGATGGAGAACACAGCTTCCGATTTTCGGAAGCTGTGTTTTTGATTTGAAATAAATGGATGGGGGACAAAGTTTTGCTGATAAATGTATACAATGCTGGGGAAGTGAGGTGATATAAGGGTTCCTTCGGATTTTGGATGGATTGTAACACTTTTGGCATATAATCTTCATTGAATTATGCGGTTAAATGGCGTATAATTTTGCCTATCCCAAGAGGGAATGTTCGTGTTTTTGGAGGCACCATGGAAGCACTGCGCCGGATGATCCTGGAAAAAGGCAAGGGAATCGGGAACGATATCGTCAAAGTGGATATGTTCCTGAATCATCGGATCGATACGGCCCTGCTGTTCCAGATGGGCGAAGCATGGGCGGACGAATTCAGGAATGAAAAACCGGAAATTGTGCTGACTGTGGAAGCAAGCGGCATTGCCATGGCTGTGGCCGCAGCCCACGCACTGGGCGATATCCCGGTGGTGTTTGCCAAGAAGAGCGCGACCGCGGTGCAGAATGACGAGACGGTCCAGGCACCTGTTTATTCTTTCACCCATAAGAAACAGAACATTATCCGCATTGAAAAACAATACCTGCCGGAAGGTACAAGAGTACTGATCATCGACGATTTCCTGGCGGACGGGCAGGCGGTACACGGCCTGATGAGCCTGTGCGAACAGCAGAAAGCTACAGTCGTCGGCGTGGGTATCGCTGTTGAAAAGGGGTTCCAGCCCGGTGGCAAAGCCCTGAGGGAGTCCGGCATTCATCTTAAGTCTTTGGCAGTTGTGGAAGGCATTGAGAACGGAAACATCGTTCTCCGGCCGGAGGACGACTGATCCAATAGAAAAAAACAAAACTCCGTAATCCAAAGAGTAAGAGGAGGAAAAACAACATGAAAAAGGTTCTTGCCCTGGTTCTGGCTCTGGCCCTGTGCCTGACCGCTTTTGCAGCTTTTGCTGACGGCGTTGCCAAGGAAGACATCAAACTGGGTGTCATCCTGCTGCACGACGAAGACTCCACCTATGACCTGAACTTCATCAACGGCGTGAAGGATGCCGCCGCTGCTCTGGGACTGTCTGATGACCAGGTGATCATCAAGCGCAACATTCCCGAATCCAATGACTGCTATGAAGCCGCTCTGGACCTGGCCGATGAAGGCTGCCAGATCGTTTTCGCCGACAGCTTCGGTCATGAGACCTTCATGCTGCAGGCTGCCAAGGATAAGCCCGAAGTGGACTTCTGCCACGCCACCGGCACCATGGCTCACACCGAGAAGCTGGCTAACTTCCACAATGCTTTCGCCGCGATCTATGAAGGCCGCTATCTGGCTGGCGTTGCCGCCGGTCTGAAGCTGAACGAGATCAAGGAAGCCGGCAAGCTGAAGGGCGAAGTTCCCATGATGGGTTACGTCGGTGCCTTCACCTATGCTGAAGTGGTTTCCGGCTACACCAGCTTCTACCTGGGCGCCAAGAGCGTTTGCCCCGATGTTATCATGAAGGTTCAGTTCACCGGTTCCTGGTACGATGAGAAGGAAGAAAAGGCTGCTGCCGAAGCCCTGATCGCTGCCGGCGCTGACCTGATCTCCCAGCACGCTGACTCCATGGGTGCTCCCACTGCCTGCGAGAACGCCGGTATCCCGGATGTTTCCTACAATGGCTCCACCGTGGAAAGCTGCCCCAACACCTTCATCGTGGCCAGCCGTATTGACTGGGCTCCCTACTTCCAGTACATCATCGGACAGAAGGTTGCCGGTGAAGCCATCGACACCGACTGGACCGGCACCATTGCTACCGGTTCTGTGAAGCTGACCGACGTGAACGAGCAGGCTGCTGCTGCCGGCACCGTTGAGAAGCTGGCTGAAGTGAAGGCTCAGTTCGAAGCCGGCACCCTGAAGGTGTTCGACACCGCTACCGAAGGCTTCATCACCAAGGACAAGGCTCCCCTGACCTCCTACCTGGCTGATGTTGATACCGATCCTGCCTACACTCCCGATACCGAAGTGGTTGCTGACGGCTACTTCCATGAATCCGAATTCCGCAGCGCTCCCTACTTCGATGTGAACATCGACGGTATCGAACTGCTGAACACCGCTTTCTGATGAAGAGAGCCCTGTGAAGTAAATATACGGACTGCCACTCATTTCCAGTGGCAGTCCGTATCCTTTTATGATAAGATAAAACGAGTACTATAGGACGCATTTTTCGGAGGACAGATCGTGGAGAAGCAGCTTGCGCTTCAAATGCGCGGAATTACCAAAAGGTTCGGCCCGGTGGTGGCGAACAACCATGTGGACCTGGACGTTTACAGGGGAGAAATCCTGGCTGTTCTGGGAGAGAATGGCTGCGGCAAGACTACCCTGATGAATATGATTGCCGGTATCTATTTCCCGGATGAAGGCCAGATCCTGATCGACGGGAAAGAAGTCGTGATCCGCTCTCCAAAGGATGCGTTTGAGCATAAGATTGGTATGATTCACCAGCATTTCAAACTGGTGGATCTGTTTACGGCTGCCGAGAATGTGGTGCTCGGTACAGAGTCGAAGGAAAAGTATAATCTGAAGGCCGTTAATGCCCAGGTGGCCCAGATTGCGGAACGCTACGGCTTCCGGCTGGATCCGGCCAAGAAGATTTATGACATGTCTGTTTCCGAGAAGCAGACAGTGGAAATCATCAAAGTGCTGTACCGCGGCGCGGATATCCTGATCCTGGATGAGCCGACCGCCGTACTGACGCCCCAGGAAATCACCCGGCTGTTTGACGTGCTGCGCCGGATGAAGGAAGACGGCAAGAGCATCATTATCATTACCCACAAACTGAATGAAGTAATGGAAGTCAGCGACAGAGTGGCCATCCTGCGCCGGGGTGAGCATGTTGCCACCGTCAATACGGCGGAGACCTCTGAAGCAGAACTGACAGAGATGATGGTCGGTAAGAAGATCGACCTGAATATTCACCGTTCCACGCCGGTAAATGCGATTCCGCGCCTGGTGGTGGAGGACCTGAACCTGTACAACGCAGAAGGCATCCATGTGCTGAAGGATATTTCCTTTACCGCCAATGGCGGGGAAATCCTGGGCATTGCCGGCATCGCCGGCAGCGGGCAGAAGGAATTGCTGGAATCCATTTCCGGCCTGCAGCCAGTTGAAAGCGGAAAGATCACTTTCTATAACCCGAAAAAAGACCGGCCTGTCAGTTTCTTCCACAAGAGCATGAAACAAGTCAGGGCGCTGGCCGAAAAAGGCGCGTTTCATGACCGGAACCTGAATGACGTTACTTTCCATGGCATGAGCAACAAGGCCGTCCGGAAGTGGGTACAGAACGGGGACGTGCTGTTCCGTGAGGATGAAGTCATGAACCTGCGGGACAAGACGCCGCTGGAGATCCGTCAGCTGGGCGTTCACCTGAGCTTTGTGCCGGAAGACCGGCTGGGCATGGGCCTGGTCGGCAGCATGGATATTACAGATAACATGATGCTGCGCAGTTACCGGAAGGGCAAGCTGGGCTTCCTGAACCGGAAAAAGCCGAAGGCGCAGGCTGAAGAGATTATCCGGGAGCTGGAAGTTTCCACACCCGGCGTTTCCACACCGGTGCGCCGTTTGTCCGGCGGTAATGTCCAGAAGGTACTGGTAGGCCGGGAAATTGCCTACACCCCCAAAGTGCTGATGGCTGCCTATCCCGTGCGCGGACTGGATATCAACTCCAGCTATACGATTTACAACCTGCTGAACCGGCAGAAGGAAAACGGAGTAGCTGTGATCTACGTCGGTGAGGACCTGGACGTGCTGCTGGAGCTGTGCGACCGGATTATGGTCATCAACGGCGGCGCAATTACAGGTATTGTCGATGCCAGAACAACCACGAAAGAAGAAATCGGTCTGCTGATGACCAAAACGGATGAGCGGAAGGAGGAGGACGCGTGAGCACAGTCAAGAAAAATGAAGTCCGTGAACCGCTGATCCACCTCAGTAAACGGACTTCCGTCAATCCGGTGAGGGCGTGGGCGATCCGCATCGCGGCTATCGCGCTGGGCCTGATTGTCTGCGGACTGGTGGCTTTCCTGCTGATTGAAAAGCTGAATGCACACCCGGAGAAGATCGGCGATTTCTATGCCGCATTTATCAAAGGATCTTTTTCAACCAGCCGTAAACTATGGAAATTCCTGAAAAATATCGCAATCCTGCTTTGTGTTTCCCTGGCGCTGACTCCGGCTTTCCGGATGCGCTTCTGGAACATCGGCGGAGAAGGACAGACGCTGGTCGGCGTACTGGGCGCGATCGCGGTGGACTTCTACCTGGGCGGTAAGATCCCGGAGTGGCTGCTGCTGATCCTGATGTTTATTGCGGCACTGCTGACCGGTGCGGTATGGGGTGTGATTCCGGCGCTGTTCAGGGCGAAGTGGGGAACGAATGAGACCCTGTTTACCCTGATGATGAACTATGTGGCAACATTCCTGGTGAGCTATTTCCTGGTGGTCTGGGTGCCGAGCGGATCTTCTTCCCTGGGCAAGCTGAAATACGGCAAGCTGCCTTCCATCGGCAATGATTACCTGCTGATTATCCTGGTTGTGGTGGCGCTGGCCGTCGCACTGTATATCTACCTGAACTATACCAAGCACGGATATGAGATTAACGTAGTGGGTGAAAGCGTACGGACAGCCCAGTACGTCGGCATCAACGAAAAGAAGGTTATTATCCGGACCATGATCCTTTCCGGTGCACTGTGCGGACTGGCCGGATACCTGATTGCTGCCGGCCTGGACCAGACGGTGACAACGGAGTCCGCCGGAGGACAGGGATTCACCGGCATTATGGTTGCCTGGCTCGGCAAATTCAATCCGCTGGCGATGATCCTGACAGCCGGACTAATTCAGCTGCTGAATCAGGGTGCTGCCCAGATCAGCCAGGATTTCGACGTGTCCGGTGCTTTCCCGAACGTCATTGTCGGCATTATCCTGTTCTTTATTATCGGCAGTGAATTCTTTATCAACTATGAGATTCATTTCCGCGGACATCACAGCCACGCGGAAGCCGGAAAGGAGGCCGTCAAATGAATATCTGGCTGAACTTTCTGATTGACTCGCTGGCTTTTGGCGCGACATTTATGTACGGCTCCACGGGCGAAATCCTGACGGAGAAAGCCGGACACCTGAACCTGGGTATTCCCGGTATCATGTGCATGGGCGGCGCTGGCGGGTGCCTGATCCTGAACATGATCGGCAAGAGCGGCCTTCCGCCGTTCCTGATTGTGCTCCTGGGGATCCTGGGCTCCGTGCTCCTGTCCATGCTCTGCGGCCTGATCTATTCTTTCCTGACGGTAACGCTCCGGGCAAACCAGAATGTGACCGGCCTGGCTCTGACCACCTTTGGCGTAGGCCTGATGAAGGTGATCATGAGCAAACTGGACGCGACTGTATACCTGATCGGACCGAAAATGATGTATCGCTGGCCTTTCGCAGGCAGGCAGGATAGTCTGCAGTGCCTTGGCGTACTCTTTTTCCTGGCGATTATTATCGTACTGCTGAGCAGCTGGGTGCTGTTCCGTACCCGGGTCGGGCTGCAGCTACGTGCTGTGGGTGAAAACCCGGCGACTGCGGACGCGGTGGGCATTAACGTGACCCGTTATAAATACATGGCCACCTGCATAGGAAGCGGTATTGCCGGCCTGGGAGGATTCTACTACATTATCGACTATATGGTGTCCCAGGAAGCATATCTGAGCCTGGAAGCCTTTGGATGGCTGAGCATCGCGCTGGTTATCTTTGCGCTGTGGCGGCCGCATCTGACGATTATCGGATCCTTTGTGTTCGGGTTCCTGTTCTCTTGCTCCAGCTATATCACCAATATCAGCTGGATTCAGGTGACCATGGCCACCAAACCGCTGTTGAAGATGCTGCCGTATGTGGTAACCATTATTGTGCTGGTGATTTCCAGCATCCGGAACAAGCGGGAGAATCAACCGCCGGCTTCTCTTGGATTGAGTTATTTCCGCGAGGAAAGGTAAATATAATTCAGAATTCTGCGATCGCTGTTACCAAAATGCCATTGGCATTTTGACAGCTGGAGCATGGGAGTCATTAGCCGTGCTAAAGCACGGATGACTCCTCAACAATTAATACTTCATCCTGCTGCAGTAGGATACGGGGGAAATTTATGAAGATCAGAATGACCGCAGACAGCACATGCGACCTGACGCCGGACTGGATCCGGAAGTATCAGATCGGTGTTGCACCGCTGAGCGTAATCATTGACGGACAAGTATTCCATGACGGAGTGGACGTGACACCCCGGGATATCTTCCGTGCGACTGAAGCCGGTAAGTCTGTCCGTACGGCCGCAGTAAATACGTACGAGTACAAGGAATTCTTCAAAGAACAGCTGAAAAACTGCGATCAGCTGGTGCATATCTGCCTGAGCAGTGAGTTTTCCACGAGCTATGGCGACGCTGTGGAAGCCAGCAAGGAAGTCGGCAATGTGTTTGTGGTGGACAGCCGCAATCTTTCCACGGGCAGTGGACTGCTGGTGCTGGAGGGCATTAAAATGATCCAGGAGGGTGCGGACGACGGAGCAGCCATTGCTGAAGCGCTTCGCGCCAAGACCGGCCTGGTCTGCTCCAGCTTCGTGGTCAGGACAATCGACTACCTGCGGCGCGGAGGCCGCTGCAGCGGACTGGAGGCGCTGGGCGCAAAGATGCTGCATATCCGTCCTTCCATTGTGGTTGCGGATGGCAAAATGCATCCCGGCCAGAAGTACCGCGGACGGTATGAACATTACCTGAAGCATTACATCCGGGACGTACTGGAGAATGATCAGAATATCGACTTCAGCCGGGTCGTGGTGGTTCATTCTCCCAGCGAGGAAGGCCTGGTACGGTTTGCCATTGATACGGTGAAGAGCTACGGTCTGTTCCGGGAAGTGCTGGAGGCCATGGCAGGCTGCACGATTTGCACCCACTGCGGACCGGACACCCTTGGACTGATGTTCATGCGGAAAGAAGAAAAGGACAGCTGATTGATGAACAAGAATCCGAAGATGATTGCTGGAATTGCCGGGCTGGCAGTGATGCTGATCCTGGCTGTTGTCCTGGCAACTTATATGATTCCGACCATTGGTGAGGTCCGGCGGGAAATGAGCCTGACACCGACACCACTGCCGCCTGTGCCTGGTTCGGTACGTGCTGCGGGCTATGTGGAGCAGGACACTCCGGAACCGGCACTGGGGACAGGATCCAGGGGAGACAAGGTAACCAGGCTGCAGGAACGGCTGAAGGCCCTGGGATACTATGACGGCGAGATCGACGGCCAGTTCGGACAGGGGACACAGGAGGCTGTCATTGCGTTCCAGATGAAGAACGGGCTTGATGCTGACGGCTATGCAGGGGAAAAGACGCAAGCCTTGCTATACAGCGATGAAGCAGTCAGAAATGACAATGAAGAATGAAAAATGAAGATGAAGACCCGCTCCGGAAAACTCCGGAGCGGGTCTTAGTGTAGAGTGTAGAGTGAAAAGTTATGTTTTGGATTCTTTTGGTTCTGCGAATGAGAGAGCCAAAAGAATCCAAAACATAGGAGCAACAAGGCAAACAGGATAGGAAAAGATGCCCTGGATTGCATAGCACAAAACGGACGCGGAACAGGGGGTAAGAAGCGGAAGGCATCTGTCGTGCCTGCGGAATATGGACAGGAGCAGGAGCAGGACGAACAGGATCAGGGCAGGCAGCCCGTGATTGACCAGCTGGTTCAGATACTCACTATGAGGAGCATCAAAGACATTCGGCAGGGGATGCCCATCCTGTTCGGCGGGAATGATCAGATTGTTTTCTTGTATGAAGTGATTGAAGCGGGAAGCGAACGTGCCCGAACCGCCGCCGGTGAGAAGACTTTCCCCTGAAAGGAGCAGGCTGTAGTACCAGACAGCAATCCGGTCGCTGCCGAAGGAAAGACGTATCCGTCCGTGAAGGATTTCATGAAGTTCCCAGATGCCGCCGCCATACAATGGCCAGAACCAGACGACGAGCAGGACGGCGATAATCAGCAGGATGAATACCAGCAGGCGATACTTTTTCGGTATAAAGCGCAGCAAGGTAACCAGGAACAGGACGGCCAGGGAAATGACACCAAACTGGACATCCATGGTGATGATCAGATAGAGGGAGAGGAGAAAAGCAATAGAAAAAGGTAGGAGGTAGGAGGTAGGAGGTAGGATGTAGGAAGTTTGACGGGAGTTGTTGGATGTGTGGAATTTGGGAAGATTTGACAGCAGCCCATAGAGAAAGAGACCTGCGAGGAGCAGGAGATAGCCGGTGCCCATATCGATGTTGCCGATGGTGCCCTGAAACTCCGGATTCATCGCATAGCTTCTTCCGGGCGGGTATAGCCCCAAAGGATTTTCGCCGCTTCGCTGCAGCATAACAATGACAAAGAAAACGGCTACACCGGCGGCTGCGGAAAGCAGGACGGGTTTCAGATGTACGCGTGAAAAGAAAAAACAAATAAAAAGGGAAAAATAGCACAGCTGTGAAGCCAGCCCCTCATAATGTACGGGTTTTCCCCGCCACCAGACATCCGGATCATAGGAGCCGGTACAGAGCAGGCAGGTGATCAAGATCCAAAGGATGTGTAAAGAAGCGATGATGGCAGGGAAGACGTCACGAAACGACAGCTTCCGGCCGGGTTCTTTATTCAGGATACGGTCCCGGACCAGGTCAAAGAGAAAACAAGGCAGGGTTATGCCAGTCAGGATCAGCATGATGATCCATTTATTGTATGTGATATGGGCATAGGATCCGCCCAGCAGCGGAAACAGCCCAAGCCAGAGACAGGCGGAAAGGGTCATTCCATATCCGTATTTTGACTGTGCGGATCGCATACGGGACCATCCTTTCCGTTGTTTTTCCAGCCATGATATGGTAAAATCAAGCAAAGTAAGTATACATCATCCGAACCTTTCCGCACAAGAGCGCGGAGGGATTGTCGAAAGGAAGCGGATGCCATGAAAGTAGTGCTGGAAAACCTGACAAAGTGTTTCCCGTCCCGAAATAAGAAGGGGGCGGAGGTCATTGCTGTCAACAATTTCAATTTTGAAATCCCGGACGGTAAGCTGATCGGCCTGCTGGGCCCCAGCGGTTGCGGAAAAAGCACGACGCTGAACCTGATCAGCGGACTGGAGACGCCGACAAAGGGAAAGATATACTTCGGGGATGAAGACGTGACGAACCTTCCGCCGGAAGAGCGGGGCGTCGGTCTTGTATTCCAGAATTATGCCCTTTATCCGCATATGACGGTGGAGGAGAACATCATCTTTCCGCTGCAGAACCTGAAGGGCGCACAGAAGATGTCCAAGGAAGCCATGCACCAGAAGGCGGTGGAGACCGCGAAACTGGTGCAGCTGGATGGCCTTATGGAACGGAAACCGAAGGAGCTTTCCGGCGGCCAGCAGCAGCGCGTGGCCATTGCCCGGGCCCTGGTGAAAATCCCGAAGGTTCTGCTGCTGGATGAGCCGCTGAGCAACCTGGATGCCAGGTTGAGGCTGCAGACGCGGGAAGAACTCCGCCGGATTCAGCGGGAGACAGGGGTTACCACGATTTTCGTGACGCATGACCAGGAAGAAGCCATGAGCATCAGTGACCTGATCATCGTTATGAAGGACGGCGTGGTGCACCAGATCGGGAAGCCCCAGGATGTTTATGATGAGCCTGCGAACCTGTTTGTGGCCCAGTTCCTGGGGACGCCGCAGATTAATGTGTTCCATGGCGAGGTGAAAAACGAAAAGCTGTATATCGGTGAGGAAGACGTACTGGACGTGCCCGGACGGAAGGACATGCCTGTATGGGTCGGCATCCGGCCGGAAGGCTTTATCCCGGACGCGAATGAAGGGCGCATGACCTGCCAGATGGACCGGGTGGAAGTGATGGGACGGGACGTGAGCGTTGTTTCCACACATCCGCAGATGACAGGCAGGAGTATCCGTTCCATTGTCAGCGCCGAAAACAAATTCGATCCGGACCAGAAAACCGTGCGTTTCAACCTGAAACCGTATAAGGTTTTCCTGTTTGACAAGGAGAGCGAGGAACGGGTATGAAAAAGAACAACCTGAAGGCCTGGCTGTATCTGCTGCCGGCGATCCTTTTTCTGGGCGTGTTCATGGTCTATCCGCTGATCGACGTATGCTTCTATTCCGTTGAGGAAAACTACCAATCCATTGCACAAACCTATACCGGCATCGGACTGGGCAATTTCGGCCATGTGCTGAGCGATCCGTTCTTTATCCAGGCGCTGAAGAATACCCTGATCCTGGTGGCTATTACAGTGCCTGTGAGCACAGGAATCTCCCTGCTGATCGCCTTGGGCCTCAGCTCAATCAAAACGCTGAAAAAAGCTTTCCAGACCATTTACTTCCTGCCGTATGTGACCAATACGCTGGCTGTCGGCCTGGTGTTCATGATCCTGTTCGCACGGACGGAATACACGGATGGCCTGATCAACGCGCTGATCAGTTCGATGGGATATGACATGGTTGACTTCATTAACGGACCGTACTGGGCAAAGATGCTGGTGACCTGCCTGTATACGGTCTGGATTGTTATGCCTTTCAAGATCCTGATCCTGACAAGCGCGCTGGCAAGCGTCAACCAGGATTATTACAAAGCTGCCAAGGTGGACGGGGCAAGCAGCGGACGGATTTTCCGGAAGATTACCCTGCCCATGATCAGCCCGACTGTTTTCTATCTCGTCATTACCGGCTTTATCGGAGCCTTCAAGGCTTACAGCGACGAGGTCGCGCTGTTTGGCGTAAATCTGAATGAAGCAGGCATGAACACGATAGTCGGTTATGTCTATGACATGCTGTACAGCGATAAGGGAGGATATCCCGGCTACGCGGCGGCAGCGGCATTGATCCTGTTTGCTATTGTGTTTACGATTACCTACATTAACCTGAAGTTCAGCAGAAACAAGGTACAGTATATGTAAATCAATTCATAATTCACAATTCATAATTCATCATTATGAATGGAATCCTGACCATGAGCTGCGAAGATGAGTATACAGGTGTTTGGGGATGAAGAAATATGATTGAGAAAAAGAACGCAAGGGTATCACGGGGACTGATTTACCTGTTCCTGGTGATCTGGGCGGTTATCGTTCTGTTTCCCTTTTACTGGATGGTGCTGACCAGCGTCAAAAACACCGCATCCTACAACAATGAAAAAACCCCTGAGTTCATCACCATGGAACCGACAGGGGAGAACTACGTCAAAGCCTTTACTGAGGTCAGCCTCGGAAGGTATTTTGCGAATACTTTGATTTTCACTGTGGCGACTACGGGATTGATGATGCTGGTGATTGTGCCGGCGGCATTCGCATTCTCCAGACTGGAATTCAAGGGGAAAAACCTGCTGTTTGCTTTGTTCCTGAGCCTGATGATGATTCCTACGGAGCTGGTGATTATCACCAACTATGTGACGATCGTCAACTGGGGATTCCAGAAGGGCGACCTGACCTACCTTGGCCTGATCCTTCCTTCGGTAACCAGTGTGTTCTATATCTACCTGCTGAAGGAAAACTTTGAAGCCATTCCGGACGAACTGTACAATGCGGCAAAGGTGGACGGCACCAGCGACCTGAAGTACCTGCTTAAGGTGATGGTGCCCATCAGCCAGCCGACGATTGTGACCATAGCCATCCTGAAAGTAATTGAATGCTGGAACAGCTATGTATGGCCGAGACTGATTACCAAAGAATCAAAGTATTTCCTGGTATCAAACGGCATCCAGGCGATCCGGGAAAGCGGATTCGGCCGTCAGGATATTCCGGCGATGATGGCGGCTGTGGTGGTCGTCAGCGTCCCGCTGATTGTGCTTTTCCTGGTGTTCCGTGACAAGATTATGGCGGGAGTTTCCAGGGGAGGAACAAAGGGATAAGTTGAGGCAGGAGGTAGGAAGTAGGAAGTAGGAGGTACAGGCAGTGAAGAGAAAGAATGTAAAGCGGATCGCAGTTTGTGCGATGCTTGTTATATCACTGATTCTGCTGTCCGGATGCCATGGACGGCTGGAGAGCCGGGAAGCGACGGGAGCCGGGAATGCGAAGATCCCGGAAGCGTTTGATGATTCCAAGCCGATTGAACTGGTCTTCTGGGCCAAGAATGATACCAACAAGGTGCAGACGGCTGTTTATACGAACGCCATCAAAGAATTTGAAGAAATGTATCCGAATGTGAAGATTAATCTGCGCCTGTACGCGGATTACGGGCGGATCTTTGCTGACGTGATTACCAATATTGCGACGAAAACAACACCGAATGTATGCATTACCTATCCGGACCATATCGCCACGTATATGACAGGCCAGGACGTTGTGCTGCAGATGGATGACTGGATGAAAGACAGCCGGTACGGGCTTGGGGGAAGCGAGGTCCGCTTTGATTCCCCGAAACAGGAGGAGATTGTACCGGAATTCCTGGCAGAGTGCGTGCTGGAAGACCATTATTACGCTATGCCCTATATGCGCTCCACAGAAGCCCTGTACGTCAATGAGGATATGGTAAAGAAGCTGGGATACGAACTGCCTGAAGTGGTAACCTGGGACTTTGTGTGGGAAGTCAGCGAAAAGGCCATGGAGAAAAACGAAGACGGCACCTTTAAGATTAACGGCCAGAAGGTGATGATTCCCTTTATCTACAAGAGCACGGACAATATGATGATTACCATGCTCAAACAGCTGGACGCTCCGTATTCCACAGCGGAGGGGGAAGTGCTGCTCTTTAACGACACCACCAAGGGACTGCTGGAAGAAATCTATAAGCACGCAAAGAGCCGGGCGTTCTCCACGTTTGCTATCAGCAGCTACCCGGGCAACTTCCTCAATGCCGGGCAGTGCATCTTTGCGATCGACTCCACTGCCGGCGCTACCTGGATGGGAAGCGAAGCGCCGATGCTGGACATTCATGAGGAACAGGTGGTTCCGTTCAATATCCGGGTGATGCCGATTCCGCAGTTCAAACCGGAAGAACCGAAGATGATCAGCCAGGGTCCCAGCATCTGTATCTTCAACAAGGATGATCCCCAGGAAGTGCTGGCCAGCTGGCTGTTTACCCAGTATCTGATCAGCAATAAGGTTCAGCTGGGTTATGCGGAGACAGAAGGTTATCTGCCGGTGACCCTGAAGGCTCAGCAAAGCGCAGAGTATCAGGATTACCTGAGCAGGAAAGGCGAGGACGACGACCATTATTCCGTGAAGATTGAAGCCAGCGAGCTGCTGCAAAAGTACACCTCGGATACCTTTGTTACGCCGGTGTTCAACGGCAGCAACAGCCTGCGTTCCGCTGCCGGACAGCTGATTGAAAGCACTGCGAAAAGCGCACGCCGGAAAGAAAAGATGAGCGACGCGTATATCGAAAAGCTGTACGCTGACGTGACCAGCCTTTTCCAGCTGGATCAGATTGAAGTCAAAGCAGGGAAGAAGGTGTCCTTCGGGGAGCTTCCTTCAGAATCAAAAACGCTGCTGATTGTCATTCCGTGCATCTGGATCCTGATTGGTCTGTACGCATTCCTGACCAAGCGGAAGAACCGTAAGAAAACGTAAAAACGGATGAGGTCCGTTGTGTTTTTACGATGTTTGATGTATGATAAACCCGGAAAGCGGAGGGGGGAATCCCTCCTGGAATAATGAAAGGAGAACAGCTATTATGAAAAAGATTATCAGCCTGATTCTGGTTCTTGCCCTTGCACTGTGCCTGGTTCCTGTGCTGGCTGAAGAAGAAGCCGCCGATGAGGAAGCGAGCGAACTGGTACTGATGTCCCATGAGGATTATGTTCTGGCCGAGATGGACGCTCCCGTGTATGTGGAGACCTATGTGCAGGCACACCAGAACTGGTGGAACGACAAGATGACCATTTATGCCCAGAGCGAAGACGGTGCATATTTCATCTATGAACTGGGCATCTCAGAGGATGAAGCTGCCAAGCTGGTTCCCGGCACCAAGATTGCCGTGAAGGGCTTCAAGGGCGAGTGGAGCGGCGAGGTTGAAATCCTCGATGCGACTTATGAAATCCTTGAGGGCGATCCCTTCATCGCGACCGCTACCGATGTGACCGCTCTGCTGGGCACTGACGAACTGATCAATCATCAGAACGAACTGGTGGCTTTCAAGGGCATGACTGTGGAAGCTTATGACGACAGCGGCGCTGCTTTTGCTTACAAAGATGCAGAAGGCAAGACCGATGACCTGTACTTCAAGGTTTCCAAGGATGGACAGACCTATGATTTCTGCGTTGAGTTCTATCTCTGCGGCAATGATACTGAAGTGTACAAGGCTGTGGAAGCCCTGAAGGTCGGCGATGTGGTTGATCTGGAAGGATTCCTTTACTGGTACAATGGTGCTAACCCCCATATCACCAGCGTAACCGCCGCACAGTAAAAGCGTTTATTTCAGCCTCCGGACAGAAATGTCCGGGGGCTTATATTTTTTTGCTTGACATTTTAATCCGGGTCATGTATTATATCCCTTGCGCTCGCAGGAGCGGATGACGCGGGGTGGAGCAGTTGGCAGCTCGTCGGGCTCATAACCCGGAGGTCGGGGGTTCAAATCCCTCCCCCGCAACCATATGGCTCAATAGCTCAGTTGGCTAGAGCATTCGGTTCATACCCGGAGTGTCATAGGTTCGAGTCCTATTTGAGCCACATAAGAAAACAGACCCTTCAAGGGTCTGTTTTCTTATGTTTTTGGCTCAAAAGGACTCGACCTATGACACGACGGGACCCGGGGGACAGCCGCCGAGGACTGCCAGTGGCAGAAATTTCGTCGGCAGCTGTCTCAACCGAAACGAGCGATCTGTCCGGGGGACAGTCGCGACGATTGAGGTTGCGGGATAGGTTCGAGTCCGTGCCGGATATCAGGTTGCGTGGATAGGTTCGAGTCCGTGTCGGATATCAGGTTGCGGGACAGGTTCGACTCATATCTACCCCAAACAATAAAACGAGACCTTCATGGTCTCGTTTTTTATTGACCAATTGTTTTCCTTCTTCTATAATAAAAAAGATAAGTCAAGACAATCATCAACACAACTGCAAAGGTGGGAAATACATGGATAAATGGGACAAGCGGTTCATGCAGATGGCGTTTACAATCGCAGACTGGTCCAGCTGCTTTCGCGCAGGTCGCAAAATTGGCTGTGTGATCGTCAAAGACAAGCGGATCATGACCACCGGATATAACGGAGCACCGGCGGGTATCAAAACATGCCGGGACAAGGGCGTATGCCTTCGGGATAAACTGGGGATTCCCAGCGGCACGCAGATGGAAACCTGCTATGCAGTGCATGCGGAGCAGAACGCGATTGTTCAGGCTGCCAAGCTGGGTGTTTCCATTGACGGTGCCACGCTGTACTGCACCCATCAGCCCTGTTCCATGTGCTGCAAGATGATTATCAATTCCGGTATCCGGAGAGTGATTTACAAAGAAGGCTATCCGGATCCCTTCACGCTGGAACTGTTTGCGGAGGCAGGCGTACAGCTGGAGAGATTCGAAGAGGACATCTGAATTCAGAGAAAAAGGTTGGACAATAAGTGAGATATCATATCGACACAATTCCTGTATGGGATGCCATGAAACTGGACGGTGAGTGCTTTCTCTGTGCCCTGGAGCGCAAGACGGAGCTGGGGGAAGCAGATCGTTATCTGGGCGCGTCAGTTATGGAACCAGACGTGCGTGTAAAGGTAAATGACCGGGGCTTCTGCAGGAAGCATCATGCTATGCTTTTCTCCATGAGCAACCGCCTGGGTCATGCCCTGATGCTGGAAAGCCACACCATTGAAATCCGGGAGAAACTGGCCGGGATTTCCGATAAACTGGAGAAAACCGCAGCTCAGCTGAAGAATGCCGGAATCGGGGATAAGCTGAGCGGAAAAACAAAAACTGCTACAGATGAAATCCTGAAGCAGGCGCAGGCAGTGAACGAAATGGCAGGAAGCTGCCTGATGTGTGATACCATTGAAGAGAACATGAACCGGTATCTTCATACCTTCTTCCATCTTTATCAGAATGACGGGGAATTCCGCAGCCGGTTTGAGCAAAGCAAGGGACTGTGCCTGCCGCATTTGGGGAAACTGCTGGAGACCGCGACGCAGGAGCTTGGTGCCAAGGATCTGGGCCGGTTTGTTGAGACACTGACAAAGATGGAAAAGGAAAACATGGACCGGATACAGGAGGACATCTCCTGGTTCATCAAAAAGTTTGACTACCGGTATGAAAACGAAAGCTGGAAGAACAGCAAAGATGCGGTTGAACGCACGGTGAACAAGGTGCGAGGCTGGTGCGTAGGGAAAGAACCAAACAACAATGAATAATTAACAATGACCATTGCGTGTCCCGGAAATGAGAAGGGAGAATGCCAGATGATGACCATCAGGGAAGTCATGGAAATTGTGGATGGAAAGGTGCTTGTCGGGGCAGACAGACTGGATGAACGGGTGGATACGGCCTGCGGATCCGACCTGATGAGCGACGTGCTGGCTTTTGTGAAAGAAAAAGCCGTGCTGATCACAGGACTGATTAATCCCCATGTGCTCCGGACATCTGAGATGCTGGACATTACCTGCATCGTCTTCTCGCGGGGGAAAATGCCCAGCGAAGAGATGCTGGAGATGGCGGAGGAAATCGGTATCACGGTGATTTCCAGTCCGCTGACAACTTATACCGCGTGCGGAGAACTGTATGTTCACGGCCTGCCTGGTACGAAAAGGAAGACAGGCGTAACAGAGGGGGTGTAAGCGTTGGCGTACATCCTTGAGAAAAGCTTTCCTGTGGAAGCAGGCGCATATACCACAGCCGGCGAGGCATCCACAACCATCAAAAGGACTCTGAAACAGCTTGGCATCAGTGCGGAAGTGCTTCGGCGTGTGTCTGTTGCCTGCTATGAGGTGGAGCTGAACCTGGTTATCCACTCACTGGGCGGAACGCTGACGCTTCTGGTGGATCCGGAAAAGGTGACGCTAATATCCAAGGACGTGGGTCCCGGCATTCCGGATATTGATATGGCCATGACGGAGGGATTCTCCACAGCCAGTGCGGAGGCACGGACGCTGGGATTCGGCGCCGGCATGGGCTTGCCGAATATGAAGCGGAACGCGACAGAATTCGATATCCAGAGTGAAGTGGGCGTCGGAACGACGATAACGATGTCGTTTGCTCTTGCAGGATAATTCATCATTCACAATTCATAATTTGAAGTATTGTCTGGAGATTGAGTATTAAGCAAAGACAGAGAATAAGATGAGTAACTCCGAAGGTGATTCTTTTCCCCAGGGTGAACAGATCATCAATTCGGTTATACAGGAGACAGGCTATGGAACAGAAACGGTTTCATTCGGTGAGGCTGGAAGGCGATAAATGCAGGGGCTGTACGAACTGTCTGAAGCGGTGCCCGACAGAGGCAATCCGCGTCAGAGGCGGACGGGCGCACATTATTGATGAGCGCTGCATTGACTGCGGCGAATGTATCCGCGTGTGCGGTTATCATGCCAAGGTGGCCGTGACGGATCCGCTGTCCTCCATCAGCGGCTTCAAGTATAAGATTGCACTGCCCGCACCGAGCCTGTATGGACAGTTCCAGAACCTGAAGAGCATCAGCCAGGTGCTGAACGGCCTGAAACAGATGGGTTTTGATGACGCGTTTGAGGTGGCGAGGGGAGCGGACGTTGTATCCCAGGCTATCCGGGAACGCCTGAAGAATCCGGATCTGCCCAGACCGGTGATCTCTTCTGCCTGTCCTGCTATCGTGCGACTGATCCAGGTCCGTTTCCCGGATCTGCTGGATCATATTGTGGACGTACGCCAGCCGATGGAAGTGGCGGCTATGATTGCCAAGCGGGAATATGCCCGTTCGCACGGTGTGAAGGAAGAAGAAATTGGCTGTTTCTTTATTACTCCCTGTCCGGCAAAGGTGACGGCAATCCGCAGACCGATCGGCCACGCGAAGAGCGCGGTGGATGGAGCCATTTCCGTGCTCGAGATCTATGGCTTGCTTTCCAGCCAGATCCGGAATGCTCCGGTGGATATCAGTCTGGAAACAGCATCGGACCTGGGCGTGGGCTGGGCCAGAAGCGGCGGCGAATGCAATGCTGTAAGCCCGGAGAACTCCATGTCTGTGGACGGAATTGAAAACTGTATCCATGTGCTGGAAGAAATTGAAGATAACAGGTTGAAACACCTTGAGTTCTTTGAGGGCGCTGCCTGCACAGGCGGCTGTGTGGGCGGACCGCTGAACTTTGAAAACAACTATGTGGCACGGTCCAACGTCCGTCGCCTTGCCAGCCGGGATCAGAACCCGGAACTCAACGTGGACAATGGTATGATGACGAAGTATCCGCTGTACGACGACCTGAGCATCCTGCCGAACTCCGCGATGAAGCTGGATGAAGATCTGATGGAAGCCATGCGCAAGATGGAACGCATTGACAAGATCTATAAGGAACTGCCGGGCTTCGACTGCGGAAGCTGCGGAAGTCCGACGTGCAGGACGTTTGCAGAAGACGTTGTTCAAGGCGTTGCAACCAAAATGGATTGTATACACATGATGAAGGAACAACTTCGTGTAATGGCCCAGCAGATGGTTGATCTTGCGAAAACAACGCGCGAGTGATCGCGACGTTGCTTTCGCGAATGCATAATGCATAATGCATAATGCATAATTACAGATGGTCAGCCGCCAGAAGTGGAGGACAAGATGAAAACGGATAATCTGATTGTTGACAAAAGCAAAGAATTTGCGATCAGAGTGATTCGTTTGTACCAGCATCTTGAAGACAAAAAGCAAGGATTTGTTTTGTCAAAACAAATCCTTAGAAGCGGAACCAGCATTGGTGCGAATGTAAAAGAAGCATCCAGAGCACAAAGCAAGGCGGATTTTATTGCAAAGATGCAGATAGCTCTGAAAGAAGCAAGTGAAACAGAATATTGGATCGAATTGCTGATGGAAACGCAATATATTACTGAAAAAGCTGGAGCGAGCCTGCTTGAAGACTGTCAGGAACTCATCAAGATGATAATGACTATTGTCAAAACAGCAAAGGATAATCAAAGTAAATAACATTATGCATTGTGCATTATGCGTTTGGGGGAGGATACGACCATGACTGTTAAGGAACTGTGCGAGCTGATTGAAGCGAAGGATATGACGCCGGAAGCGGATAAGAGCGTGGAGGTTTCCTGCGGGTATACCTGCGACCTGCTGAGCTGGGTGATGGCTCACGGTACAGCAGGGATGGCGTGGGTGACTGTGCAGACTCATATGAACGTTATTGCTGTAGCCAGCCTGATGGAGATGGCTGCAGTGATTATCCCCGAAGATATTGAGATGGAAGCACCCTCGCTGGAAAAAGCCCAGAGTGAAGGAATCAACGTGCTTCAGACGCCGCTGACGGCCTATGAGATCTGCGCGCGGCTGGCGGAGGCAGGATTGCCCGGAAAGAACCGGGAGGTATAAAATATGTGGGTGGATCTTCATATTCACTCCTGTCTCAGTCCCTGCGCGGATGACGACATGACGCCGGCGAATATCTGCGGCATGGCGCATATCAAGGGACTGGACGCGATTGCGGTGACAGACCATAATACAGCCCGGAATCTGCCTTTTGTGAAAGAGGCAGCGGATTATTACGGCCTGATACTGCTGCCGGGAATGGAGATCACCACAAAGGAAGAAGTGCACCTGCTGGGATATTTCCGTGATGTGGATACAGCTGTGGAGGTCGGGGAGATCTTTTCCAGCCATCTGCCGCCGATGAAAAACAAGCCGGATTTCTTTGGTAATCAGCTGGTGATGAACACGGACGATGAAACGGTTGACGTGGAAGAACGGCTGCTGATCGGTGCGACTGACCTGGACCTGGCGGAATGTACCCGGATTATCCGGGAACACGGCGGCGCGGCGGTACCGGCGCATATCAACCGGGGCCACGGGCTGCTGGTGAACCTGGGACTTTTTCCGGAAGAACCGGATTTCCCGGTGGTGGAGGTACGGCCGGAACTGCCGGTCAACGAAAAACTGATCGCCGGGAAAAAGCGGCTGTGGTCTTCAGACGCCCATCATTTAGGGGATATCCTGGAGGCAGTGAGCGAGCTTGATACTGACCGTTTTTCACTGGGCGGATTGTTTGATCTAATCAGAAATGAAAAATGAAGAGTTAAGATACAGATAATGTACAGGGGTTATTGTTGAGGCGTGCCGGGCGAGGATGACCGGCGCGCCTCCTGCGTTTTGGACAGGAGCGAAGGCCGGAAGCCTTGAAAAACAAGGGGTTAGTTAGTCGCGTCTAACCAAAAAGTTTAATATTTCAACCGTTAAAGCCCTTTTCTTTCAAGGGCGAATATGATAAAATCAATCGGATAGCTGTAATGGGCAGAGTCTGCCTTTACATAAGTCTCAAAAACATCCCAAGGAGGTCAAGGACTGTATGCCTGACAACAAGGAAAAGTATGCAAAGCTGCAGGAAGTGATCGAGAAGCACAAGGGTGAACGCGGTGCCGTGATGCCCTGCCTGCAGGAGGCCATGAACATTTTCGGCTATGTGCCGCAGGATGTTCAGGAAATGATCGCGGACGGACTGGGCGTAACCCTGTCTGAAGTCTACGGTGTTTCCACTTTCTATTCCCAGTTCTCCCTGAAGCCTAAGGGAAAACACGTGATCGGTGTGTGCCTGGGCACGGCCTGCTACGTCAAGGGAAGCCAGAAGATCATCGAAAAGCTTTCCGAGGAGCTGAAAATCCAGCCCGGAGATACCACGGACGACGGTCTGTTCACACTGAACGCTACCCGTTGCCTGGGTGCCTGCGGTCTTGCTCCCGTTATGATGATCGGCGAAGAGGTATACGGCCGGCTGACGCCGGATCAGGTCCCCGGTATTCTCGAAACCTATCGTGCGTGATCTGAGTCTTCACCTGCTGGATCTGGCGCAGAACAGTATCACAGCCGGCGCGAGCCTGGTGACCATCCGTCTGACCCTGGAAGAGAACGGGATGCTGACCATGGAACTCGCGGATAACGGTAAAGGAATGAGCCCGGAGCTGCTGGCCCGGGTAACCAGTCCTTTTGCCACAACCAGGACAACCCGCAAGGTTGGACTGGGAATTCCCATGATGAAGGAGAACGCCGAAAGAGCCGGAGGCACTTTCCATCTGGAAAGTGAGGAAGGAAAGGGAACAACCCTGACCTGTTCCATGGATACCGGCAACATCGACTGTCTTCCGCTTGGGGATTTATCCGGTACTTTGCTGAGTCTGATGCTGACCAATCCGTTGTTTCCGGATTTCCTTTTCGAGGGTAAAAGCCCGAAAGGAGAGGGAAGCTTCGATACGAGAGAGGTCAGGAATGCGCTGGGCAGCGACATCCCCTTTAACGAGCCTTCCGTGGCCGCATGGCTGAAGGAAGCGCTGGACGAGGAAATCAACTCAATCTTTGGAGGTGTATTGATATGAAATCTTTGGCAGATCTGGAAGCCATCCGCGCAAAGACGCTGGAAAGCATTAACATGCGCAAGGACACGGACGCCTGCCGCGTTGTAATCGGCATGGCCACCTGCGGTATTGCCGCCGGCGCCCGCCCCGTGATGCTTGCCTTTATGGAAGAAATCCAGAAGCGGAACCTGCAGCACGTGACCGTGAGCCAGACCGGCTGCATCGGTATGTGCCGTTATGAGCCTATGCTGGACGTGATCCTGCCCGGCAAGGAAAAGGTTACCTACATCCACGTGAAGCCTGAAATGGTGCCGCGGATCGTAGCTGAGCACATTGTTAACGGTCAGCCTGTGGAAGAATATACCATCGGCGCCGCAAAAGACTAATTAACGACAAAGAGGAGGAAAACCCAGATGGAGCTTTATCGTTCTCATGTGCTGGTCTGCGGCGGCACCGGCTGTTCTTCTTCCGGTTCCGCGAAGCTGATTGAACGCTTCGAGGAGCAGCTGAAGGAAAAGGGCCTTGACAAGGAAGTCAAGGTAGTCCGCACGGGCTGCTTCGGACTGTGCGAAGCCGGTCCCGTTGTTATCGTTTATCCCGAAGGAACTTTCTACAGCCGCGTTAAGGAAGAAGACGTGGATGAGATCGTATCCGAGCACCTGCTGAAGGGCCGTAAGGTTCAGCACCTGGTCTATGTGGATCACAAGACCCACGAGAGCAGCGTTCAGAAGAGCCTGAATGAGATCGGCTTCTACAAGCAGCAGCAGCGCGTCGCACTACGGAACTGCGGTGTGATCGATCCTGAAAACATCGATGAATACATTGCCTTCGACGGCTATAAGGCCCTGGCAAAGGCCCTGACCGAAATGACTCCTGAGCAGGTTTGCCAGGAAGTGCTGGATTCCGGTCTGCGCGGCCGCGGCGGCGCCGGTTTCCCCACCGGTAAGAAGTGGCAGTTCGCCCGTGCCAGCCAGGCTGAGCACAAGTACTTCGTCTGTAACGCTGACGAAGGCGACCCCGGCGCGTTCATGGACCGCTCCCTGCTGGAAGGCGATCCCCACGCGATCCTGGAAGCCATGGCCATCGGCGGCTACGCCATCGGCGCTGATGAAGGCTGGATTTACGTCCGTGCTGAGTACCCCATCGCCGTGAAACGCCTGGAGAAGGCCATCGAGCAGGCTCATGAATACGGCCTGCTGGGTGAGAATATCTTCGGCACCGGCTTCAACTTTGACATTCACATCCGCCTGGGCGCCGGCGCGTTCGTGTGCGGCGAAGAAACCGCTCTGATGGCCTCCATCGAAGGCAAGCGCGGCGAGCCCCGTCCGAAGCCCCCGTTCCCGGCTGTGAAGGGTCTGTTTGAGAGCCCCACCAACATCAACAACGTTGAAACCCTGGGCAACATCGCCCAGATCATCCTGAAGGGTGCGGACTGGTTTAAGTCCATTGGTATTCCTTCCTCCACCGGTACAAAAGTTTTCGCCCTGGGCGGCAAGATCAACAACACCGGTCTGGTGGAAGTTCCCATGGGTATCCCGCTGCGCACCATCATCGAAGACATCGGCGGCGGCTGCCCGAACGGCAAGAAGTTCAAGGCCGTTCAGACCGGCGGTCCTTCCGGCGGATGTATCCCCGCCAGCATGCTGGACATCTCCGTGGACTATGACAGCCTGACCAAGATCGGCGCCATGATGGGTTCCGGCGGTATGATCGTCATGGACGAAGACAACTGTATGGTGGACATCGCCCGCTTCTTCCTCGACTTCACAGTTGATGAGAGCTGCGGTAAGTGCACACCCTGCCGCGTTGGTACCCGCCGCATGCTGGAGATCCTTGAACGGATCACCCAGGGCAAGGGCGAAGAAGGCGACATCGAGAAGCTGGAAACCCTGGCCGAAAACATCAAGAGCAGCGCTCTGTGCGGTCTGGGCCAGACGGCTCCGAACCCGGTGCTTTCCACCATCAAGTACTTCCGCGATGAGTATGAAGCGCACATCAAGGAAAAGCGCTGCCCGGCACATCACTGCCAGGCCCTGCTGAACTACAAGATCACCGACGCCTGCCGCGGCTGTACTGCCTGCGCCCGCAAGTGCCCGGTGAACGCGATCACCGGCAACGTCAAGGAACAGCACGTGATCGACCAGAACAAGTGCATCAAGTGCGGAAGCTGCATGGCGACATGTAAGTTCGGCGCTATCATCAAGGAATAATCGCGCGAGGAGGAACAACACAAATGGAAAATCTCGTTAAGCTTACGATTGACGGCGTCAGTGTTGAAGTTCCGGCCGGCACGACGGTTCTGGAAGCGGCGAAAAAAGCCGGGATCAACATCCCCACGCTGTGCTACCTGAAGGATATCAACCAGATCGGCGCCTGCCGTATGTGTATCGTTGACACCGGTGCCCGCGCGTTCGGCGCGGCCTGCGTGCTGCCCGTGAGCAACGGCATGAACGTCAAGACCAACACCCCCAAGATCCGGGAAGCCCGCCGGGTGAACCTGGAACTGCTGCTGAGCAACCATGACAAGAAGTGCCTGGACTGCGCCCGCAACCAGAAGTGTGAACTGCAGCAGATGTGCCAGGACCTGGGCGTGGATGACGTGGACAAGTACAAGGGCAAGATGAACGAATATGACATTGACGATCTGAGCCCCTCCATCGTCCGCAACAACAACAAGTGCATCCTGTGCCGCCGCTGCGTGGCCGCCTGTAACAACACCCAGGCCGTCGGCGTGATCGGCCCCATGGGACGCGGCTTCAAGACCAAGATCGGCAGCGCCTGGGAGCAGCCCCTGAACGACGTGGCCTGCATCAACTGCGGTCAGTGTATCGCGGCCTGCCCGACCGGCGCTCTGTATGAGAAGGATTCCACCAAGGCTGTCTGGGATCTGCTGAATGACGAAACCAAGACAGTGGTTGTGCAGCCCGCTCCCGCGGTCCGCGCCGCCCTGGGTGAAGAGTTCGGCATCCCGATGGGCACTGCTGTGACCGGCAAAATGGCCGCTGCCCTGCGCCGCCTGGGATTCAACAAGGTGTTTGACACCGACTGGGCTGCTGACCTGACCATCATGGAAGAAGGCACCGAGTTCATCGGCCGCCTGACCAACGGCGGTGTGCTGCCGATGATCACCAGCTGCTCTCCCGGATGGATCAAGTTCTGCGAAACCTACTATCCGGACTTCATTCCGAACCTGTCTTCCTGCAAATCTCCCCACGAGATGGAAGGCGCGATGATCAAGACCTACTGGGCGGAGAAGGTCGGCATCGATCCCAAGGACATCAAGGTTGTGTCCGTGATGCCCTGTACCGCCAAGAAGTTCGAGGCGAAGCGTCCCGAACTGGGCCACAACGGCCTGGCAGACGTTGATGAAGTCATCACCACCCGTGAACTGGCCAAGATGATCAAGGAAGCCGGTATCGACTTCGCAAACCTGCCCGATGAAGACTTTGATCCCGTCCTCGGCGAAAGCACGGGCGCGGGCGTCATCTTCGGCGCGACTGGCGGCGTTATGGAAGCTGCCCTGCGTACCGTCTATGAAATCGTGACCAAGGAAACGCTGGACAAGGTCGACTTCACAGCGGTCCGCGGTATCGAAGGCGTGAAGGAAGCCACCATCAAGGTGGGCGATCTGGACGTCAACGTGGCGGTTGCCCACGGCACTGCCAACGCGGCGAAGCTGCTGGACAGCGTCCGCAGCGGTGAGAAAACCTACCACTTCATCGAGGTCATGGGATGCCCCGGCGGCTGCGTGACCGGCGGCGGTCAGCCCATCGTATCCGCCCAGAAGCGGATGGAATGCGATCCCAAGACCCTGCGTGCCGCGGCCCTGTACAACGAGGACGCGAACAAGCCGCAGCGGAAGTCCCACGAGAACGCTTCCATCATGGCGGTTTACAAAGACTACCTGGGCGAGCCCAACAGCCATCTGGCTCACGAGCTGCTGCATACCCACTATACAGCCCGCCCGAAGTACAAGAAGTAATCCGGAGATTACTCCAGGCAGCGCATTTGCAAAAATGCGCTGCTTTTTTGTGTAAAAAAATAAACGGACAGCAGCCATAAGTGCTGACTGGCTTGGAAACAGGATATGTACCGCCTTTTCTTGCCGGATTTGTATGAATCGTGTAAAATTTTACAGTGCTCCATCATCTCCCTGCGGGATCAGGAACTGAAGCACGAGAAGGGATTAACCTGGCACAAAAGGGGGCTGTCCTGTGGACCAGAGAAACGAATACTCGAAGAAGGCAATCCGCGAAGCGCTGATTCGGCTGTCCCGAACCAAGCCCTATACTGAAATTTCCGTCAGGGAGTTATGCCGGGAAGCAAAAGTGTCCCGCTCCACGTTTTACAACAATTACCGCTTTTTCAATGATGTGGTTGTGGAAATGAGCGAAGCATATATGGAAAAGCTCCGGGGCAGGCGCCTGACCAGGGAATTCTTTGATTCTTTGAAGGACGAAGGCGACGAGCTGAAACTGCTGCTGGACAGCGGTATGTTCGGGCGGGAATTCAGCCTGTATCTGCGTGAGATCGTTCAGGAAGAGATTTCAGCCATACATCAGCGGGATCCCGGGGATATCTCCGTCAACGTCGCTACGCTTTACCATGCTTTCGGCATCTTCGGCGTGCTGCAGAATCTGCTGGCTGTTCAGGGTGAACCGCGGATCAAAGAGGAGGTCTACCGAAGGGGAATTGACACGCTGATGGAGATCATAGAAAGCTTTACCGATCCGCCCTCTATGCTTCCGTAAACGCGGTTGACGGCTGCGCGGGGGAATAGTATCTGGAGTTATTGAACACTTTTTCGTGTTTCGGTACGATAAAACCGGGATAGGTTTTGCTTCAACAATGAATATGATAGGATATCCGCAGGAAGAGTCGAAAACTGTTCGACGATTAATGCGGATATTTTTGATGAATGCTTGAGGGGATTCAAATGACAGAGACAAGGAATCAATCCATCTGGAAAAACTTTATCCACTTAATCCGACAGATCCGGCTGCCTGTTTTATTCCTTGCGTCTGCGTTTCTGCTCAATTTGGGTAAAGCTGCAATTGAGCTGACAATTCCTGAAAAAATCGCCGGTCTGGCTGACCTGGAGTTTACCGCCGTAAACAGTCCTGTGGTAAAAACCGCGGTCAGTATCTGCCTTACGCTTTTTGCCCTGGCCCTGGCAGAGTTTGTCGGCGGACTTGTTTCGACTTATATTACCTATATCGCCAAGGCACGCATCCATCGGAACTTTCAGGCGGCGGCTTCCCGCAAGGTGTTTTCCCTGACTGCCGCGGAGGCGGAGGCACGTGATCCCAAGGAATTCATCTCCCGCATCACGACGGATACCGGCTTTGTAAGTGATTTTCTGATTGATCTGCTGGTCATTGAGATTCCAAGACTGTATTTCATCACAAGTACGCTTGTGAAGGTTTCCCGTATGGGCAACGGATCGCTTTTGCTTGGCTTTATCCTGATTATTCCGGTCATTGTTCTCGGCGCCCTCTGGTCCGGCCGCGTAACATACAAAAGCCAGACCCGGCTTCAAAACTCCATTGCCCGCCTGACAGCCAGGCTTGCCGAAAAGGTGGAGCATGTGGAGATCATCAAGGCATACAACAAGACCGAGGATGAGATTGCAGACGGAGACGGCTTCATTGACGAGATGAAGGCTGCGCAGAAGAAGACCACGCTGGCCGCCGCTTTCAACCAGCTGATCGCAAACATCCTGTACGCAGTGCCGACGCTGATCATTATGACGGCCGGTGCAATCCTGCTTCTGGGCGGGGATATCACTACGGCTCAGTTTATCGCATACTTCGGCCTCGGCGCGACCTATCAGAGGTATATTGCGGACCATCTTACCCTGTGGGTGCTGGGCAAGAAAGCACAGGGCGCAACACTGCGTATTTCTGAAATCCTGACGCTCAATGAGGACAGCGGCGGTGAACAGAAGGCTGGCCGGCCGGATGATCTCAGGTTTGAACATGTTAGCTTCTCCCGCGGCGGAACTAAAACGCTTTCAGATGTCTCCTTCACGGTGAAGAACGGCAGCAAGTTTGCCATTGTGGGCGGAAGCGGAGCCGGGAAATCAACGCTGCTGAACCTGATTGAACAGTTTTACCGTCCGGAGCAGGGCCGTATCACACTGGGCGGCGTGGATATACGCGAATTTGAGATCAGCAGCTACCGGAACCTGTTTTCCTATCTTCCGCAGAATGCCCCGGGCTTTGACGGAACCGTGCGCGATTTTCTTTGCTACGGATCCGGGACGCCTCATTCCGATGAGGAACTGAACAAGTTCCTGAAGGAAGTCGATATGCTGGAGGCAGTCGAGCTGAACGGCGGCCTGGATTACGAGGTCGGGCCGGGAGCGTCGAAGCTCTCCGGCGGACAGAGACAGCGGCTGGCCGTGGCCAGAATGCTGCTGGCAGGAACTAAAATGGTTCTTGCGGATGAGGCTACGAGCGCGCTGGATTATGAAGGGTCCGGGCGTATTGCCGCGCTGATCGACCGATACGCGGCAGGGAAGACAAGGATCATTGTTGCGCACGATCTTTCCACCGTGCAGGACGCGGACACGATCCTGGTGCTTAACAAGGGCCGTGTTATGGGCTGCGGATCCCATGAAGAGCTGAAGAACTGCTGTCCGGAATACCGGAGCCTGCTGTCGGCCGGAGAGGGGGCGAAACAATGAAGAACAAGTCCAGCCTTGCAATGGAAAACGTCACGATCAGGACGAAGAAGCCATTGAGAACCCTCTATCAGGGCGTGAAGCTGCCCGTGCTCCGTACCTTGTTCGGATCGCTGCTGTACCTGGTCGGTACACTGATTGTTGCGTCGCAGGCTGACACTGTGGCCGCGATCTCTGTCGGTAAATTCCAGAATTTTTCGCCCATTGTCACCTATGCGCTGATGTGTATCCTCGGCTATGTGTTTTCCTATGCCAGCGTGGTGGCTGATCTCGGCTTTGTGGAGCTGGCGGCAAATATCCGGAAAAAGATCTGGAAGAAAGTTATGCGGCTCCCGTTCAGCTACTACGACCGGGAAAGCCCCAACAGGGTTCTGAGCCGCGTCACATCAGACCCGGAGTATTCCTATCTGCCTTTTAAACTGCTCCAGCTCATTTTTACTTTGCTGGCTTTCCTTCCGATTGTGCTGGCGGGTGAGGCGGCCATCGGGGAACTGACTCCGTACCTGCTCATCGGCTTTATCGCCACCATTGGCATTATGCTTTTCTCCGCCCGCTTCAGCGAACGGGGGGCTGTGTATGTGGCCGGAAAACTTGCCGCTTTTACCGCCTTTCTTGCAGAACGCTTCGGCAGAATCCGCTTCATCAAAGCCATGAACAGCGAGGAAAAGGAGAATGCGGCAGGTCTTCGCTGTATTGAGGATCGTTACGAGGCGGACAAATACAACGCCATGGCCAATACCCTTGTTATGTTCGGCCAGACTTTTCTGATCTTCGTTCTGTTTACCGTTGCTTTTCTCATCGGCAGCATGCTCATCCGGAACGGCCGTGTTCAGTCCGGTGCGGCGCTGGCTGCGTTCTATGCTTACGGAAACAATCTGGTTCTGGTGTTTCAGTTCTTCGCTCAGTTCCCGTCCGTGTTCTCCGCTACAAAGGGCGGTAGCAAAAAGATCGTCTCCATCCTGGAGGAAGAAGAAGAGGATCCGGATCAGGGAAAAAGTGAGTTTACGGCAGCCGGGGATCTGTGTATGGACAAGGTCTCCTTTGGCTACAACGACAGGGAAGTCATCCACGGCATCAGTACGCATATCCCCAAAGGAAAGATTACAGCGATTGTCGGCCCGAACGGCAGCGGCAAAACAACAGTATTGCGCCTGCTGAATCGCCTGTATCCGGATTTCGGCGGAAACATCCGGATCGGCGAGGACGGAAACGAGGTGTCCCTGCGCGCCTGGCGTGACCGCTTCGGCGTTGTCAGCCAGAACGCCGGCCTTTTCGAAGGAAGTATCCGCGACAATATCTGCTATGGCGTCAGGGATGTTAAGGAAGAGGAGCTGCAGGCTGTCATCTCCCTGGCCTGCCTGGAAGACCTGATCGCCTCCCATGAGGGAGGACTCGACTTCAACGTCGGTTTCAACGGAGAGAAGCTCTCCGGCGGCGAACAGCAGCGGATCGCCATTGCCAGGGCGATGCTGAAAAATCCGGACTATCTGATCCTGGACGAGGCGACCGCCAACCTGGACCCCGTGACGGAAGAAAAGATCCGGACCGGTATGAAGGCCCTTATCCAGGGCAGGACAGCCATCATCGTTGCACATAACTATCGGACCGTAGCCGAGGCCCAGCATGTGATCGTGATGCGCAACGGAACCGTCGAGGATGAAGGGACCGTTGAGGAATTAAAGGACAGGAATGCATTTTTCAAGGCGTTTGCCGGGCATTGAGAGGAGAAGTCTATGATATTCAAGTATCTGGAATGGATTCGCCTGCTGTACGATATGAAGCGTTACCAGAAGGTGGACGACTATGACGGAACGGCCAGACCGGATCATCTTTTCCGGTTTTATCCGGAAGGCACCGTCTGCAGCGACGGCAGCCGCTATCACGGGTTATTCCGTATGGGCAGGGAAAACAAGCTGCTCATTATGCTGGACGGCGGCGGCTTCGCCTATGACAAATATACCGCTGCACGCCCCTCCGGCGATACATTCGATGAGAACAATCCGACCTTTTATGACAGCTGGTGCAAACCCAGCAAGGACGCCTATGCCCGGCTGGGCATGTTCCACGAGAAGAGCAAAAAGAGCCCCTTTTACGGCTGGAGTCTCCTGTGTGTACCCTACGCCACCGGCGATTTCCACGGCGGGGCGGGGGAGTTTACCTATACGGATCCGGAAGGGAAGGAGCGAATCTTCCGTGCTCACGGGAATATCAATCTGCATCAGTGTATCGATTTTGCAAAGCAATTCTGCCCGCATCCGGAGAAACTGGTTGTGCTGGGCAGCAGCGCGGGCGGTTTCGGTACGGCACTGGTCGGCAATGACATCCTGGAGAGCTTCCCTGACTGCGATGATTGTACCTGCATCGTGGATGGGGCAGCCATAGACTTTGACTTAAAGGAATGTGCCGAGACGCTCTGGCAGGTGCCGGAATCCATCGGCGCCGCGCTTCATACCGGCGATCCGGTGGCTGACGGGCTGGAATACCTCTATGCGCATCAAAAAGGCAGGGTGAAGATCGGTTATGTGATCTCCCTGCGCGACTGCGTCCTGATGCGGTACCAGAACTATATCGATACGAAAAAAGAGATGGGCTGGCCGCCGGAAGCAGGGGAACGTATGGAACGCATCATCTGCGGCACGGTGAAACGCCTGTCCGCCGCCATTCCCGACATCAGCTATTTCCTTTATAACTACAACTTCAACGATATCAAAGGGCGTCCGGTCGAATCCAACGGGGCGACTTCCCACTGCTGCCTCTGGATTCCGGAATTCATGCGCTTTGAGCGCGAAGGCTGCACCGGATTGCAGTGGGTCAGAAACGTGATTGACGGGGAAACCACGCAGATCGGCAGGAATCTGCTGACCTGAGCACCATCAGGGCGGAGGATCGGAACATGAAATATGTATTGAACACTGAGAATTATCATAACTTTGATATGATTCAGGACAATACTCTGCCTTCCAGAAGCTATTTCATCCCCTTCAGCCGAAAGGAACGGATGGAGGGAATAGAAACCAGGGAAAAGAGATACCGATCTGATAAGGCTGAGGTGCTGAGCGGTGAGTGGGATTTCCGCTTTTACCGGGATCCGAAGGAACTGCCCGCGGTGCTTGATACGGACAATCTGGCGTTTGACCGGATACAGGTTCCGTCCTGCTGGCAGTTTACCGGTTATGCAAAGCCATTCTATCTCAACACCCGATATCAGTTTCCGTTCAGACCGCCAGTGATTCCTACGACCGAAAAAACCGGCTGGATCTTCTTCACAATGGGCGCAGATACCAGACCGGGATTTCATTGGGTCACACCGGAGGATGAATACAATTCTGTCGGCGTGTACCGCCGTTTTATCCACATAACGGACAAGCCGGGAAAGGCCGTTATTTCTTTCCTGGGCGTGGCCAGCTGCATTGACCTGTACCTGAACGGCGCATATGTCGGCTATTCGGAAGGAAGCCACAATACCTGTGAGTTCGACCTGACCCCCTTCCTTACGGAGGGCGCGAACGAGCTTGTCTGCGTTGTTCATCGCTGGTGCACCGGAACATACCTGGAGTGCCAGGATATGTTCCGGAACAACGGTATTTTCCGGGACGTGCTGTTGTTCCTCTGTGATGAAACGGATATTTTCGATTTCTCTTTCGCGCCTTTTTATTCCGGGGGAAGATATCGCGCAGAGATCAGTGTACAAGGTATTGGCGCAGCATCCTGCCGGATCTCGCTGAAAGGTCCGGGCATTGAAAAAGAAGCGACACTTGCCATCTGCGGAGAACAATCAAGTATTGTCAGCTTCGGAGACCTTGAGCCAGTGGAATGGAACGCCGAATACCCCGTTCTTTACGAGCTGCTGCTTGAAACCGAAAGCTGCGCGGTCAGCACGAAGGTTGGCTTCAGGCGCGTCAGCATTGAGGGAAATCTCTTTAAGCTGAACGGGCGTTTGCTGAAGCTCAAAGGAGTCAATCATCACGATACTACGCCCGGCGCCGGCTATACGATGACCGCCGCGGAAATCGTGAGGGATGTGGAACTGTGCAAGGAGTACAACATCGACACCATCCGCACCTCCCACTATCCGCCGGACCCGCTTCTGCTGGAATTAGCCGACGAACTGGGTATTTATATCATCGACGAGGCGGATATCGAGACGCACGGCGCCCAAACCATGACTTTTCCGCCTGATTTCAGCAGGATCAGCAAAAAACGCAAATGGACTTCCCACTACGTGAGACGGGCTGAGCAGATGTTTGAACGGGACAAAAATCATCCGTCCATTATCATGTGGAGCCTGGGAAACGAATCCGGCGGGCATGCCTGCCAGGATGAGATGGCGGCTTTTATCAAATCCTGTTCCGAACTCCCGATTCATTATGAAGGAGCGGTACACTCCAAAAAGGTTGCTTACGACGTAGCAAGCCAGATGTATCCTCCGGCCGAAGACCTGCACAGGATCGGAGAGGGCACGCATAAACAGCGCGCGTTTATGGACAGGCCGTATTTCCTTTGTGAGTATGCCCATGCCATGGGACTTGGTCCGGGCAGCGTGGAGAGCTACTGGAAAGAAATCTATGCCTATGACAACCTGCTGGGAGGCTGCGTGTGGGAGATGAACGACCACGCGGTCCGGCATGAGGACGGGAGCTATACATACGGCGGTGATCATGGCGAGTATATGCACGATGGGAATTTCTGCGTCGACGGGCTCTTCTTCCCGGACAGGACGCCGTCTTCCGGAGCAAAGCATGTACGGTTCGTCTATCGGCCGATCCGGGTCAGCTATTGCGGTCAGAACCGATTTGAGGTCTTCAATACAACCGCTTTTTCTGACGGAAGCCGGTATTTTCTGCGCTTCTCCGCGGGCGGGGAGCTTTTCCATGAAGAAGCTTATTCCGTGCCGCCTCTCAGCAAAAAAGTCATTTGCATTCCACTGCCGGAGCATGACGGCGGAGCTGACTTTTTCGTCGATATAGAAACGGTGGATACAGTCACAGGCCGGACCGCGTCTGTCGAGCAGCTCATTCTGAACGAGTGTTTCCGAAAAGCCGGTGAGCTGAAAAGAACGGCGCTTCCGAAGGACTTTGCCGTGGATGCACAGGGACGTGTTTCATTCGGCACGCTGAATTCCGCGCGGGAGGATACACTGCTTTACCGGGCGGCCACGGATAACGACGCACTGCTTCTGGGAATGATTCCCCAGGCTCTGCATGTTCAGCGGTTCTATGACACAAAGGAAAAGATTACCGGTATCGACAGGGAAAGCGGGCGGATTGAGGTCAGGAAGGTTCTTGCCTGCGGAAAGCTGCGCTTTGAGGAAACAACAGCCTATACCGGCACCGAAGACGGCGTCCTTGTACAGTGCACGCTTCACCCGGTGAAGGGCAGGACACTGCTTCCGAGATACGCCAAAGCGTTCCGTCTGGACGAAACCTTTGACCGCATATCCTACTACGGCCGCGACAGCGAAAGCTATGCGGACATGAAAGAGCATGCGCCAGTGGCTCATGTGGAATGCAGCGTATCCGATATGACTGAACCCTATATCCGGCCCCAGGAATCCGGAAACCGGGCGGATACAAGGTTCGCCGCGCTCTCGGACGGCCGGGAGACTTACATTTTTGAGGCGGTCGGAAACGCGTTTGAACTGGGCATTAAACCCTATTCAGACCGAGAACTGATCTCAATGCGTCACCGGGAAGATATCGTTCGCAGCGGTACTTACGCGGCTGTTTCCCTGTTTCAGGCCGGGATCGGAAGCGGGAGCTGCGGACCGATTGCCGGCGATTCATACCAATACCCCATGACAAAAGACTTTCATTTTTCCTTCCTGATCAGAAAAGAAAACGCGCGTTCGATCTGAACGCGCCGCTTTTGTTTATGCGTCCTTTATGATAAAATAACCTGTATGGAAGGAGTGAAACGGCATGATTCAGGAGATTAGAATTACGACACTGGAAGACCTGATGCCGCTGCTTTCTGAACAGGATTACAGACCGGAACTGAAACGGAACCGGTCCGGTTTTCTGTACCGGGGAATGCCGGATTCCGAGTACAAAATGGCGACCAGCCTGAGCCGCTGCTGCAAGGAAAAACAGAAAACGCTGGAACCGGCTATCCTGAACAATTTTGCCAAATATGCTGTACGGGAGGATCCTACGGTAGCCCGGAACGTCTGGTACCAGATGATTACCGGACAGCACAACGGCCTGCCGACAAGGCTGCTGGACTGGACCCATTCCGCACTGGTGGCGCTGCATTTCGCCATGACAGAAGAATGCCTGGAGGAAATGGACGCCCATGACTGCGTGGTATGGCGGATTGACATGAATGAGCAGATTGAACACCTGCCGGAGAAGTACAGGCTGGCCATCGGGCGGGAACAGACGACGCTGTTCTCCGTGGAGATGCTGACGAAGATTACGGACAGCCTGTACCAGTATGACGAAGATATGGGAGACCGGTCCATGGTCATTATCGAACCGCCGAGCACGAATGACCGGATCATCATGCAGTATTCCTTCTTCTCGGTGATCCCGATGGGCATGACAGACATTGAGGCATTCCTGGACGCATATACGCAGCATACGGTCAAATATGTGATTGACCGGCAGTTGCGGTGGCGGGTGCGGGATATGCTGGACAGCCTGAACATCAGCGAGCGGCTGCTGTATCCCGGACTGGAAGGACTGAGTAAATGGATCGCGCGGCATTATTATGTGAAATGAAAAGACTAATTCACAATTCATAATTCATAATTCATAATGATATATTGTTATACCAATACGAAAGGGGTCAGGCAGATGAAGATCAAACAAGGGGTGGGCATTGTCATCTGTCTGTTTTTATTTGCAGCTGTTCTGGGATTTGCCAGCGCAGCACGGGCGGATGTGATCATCAATGAGGTGATGGCCTCCAACGGATATTATGAGAACGGACATGCCTGGGACTGGGTGGAACTGTATAACGACGGAGACAGCACGGAAAATCTTTCCGGCTGGGGTTTTACAGACAGCAAGAAGGATCTGTTCAAGTTTACGTTTCCGGAAGGAACAAAAATCAAGGCGGGAGAATACCTGACCCTCTGGTGTACCGGGACGGAAAACAAAACACCCGGCAAGGGGGATACCTTCTACGCTGATTTCAAGATTTCTTCCAGCGGGGAGACGCTGAGGCTGACGGATCGGGACGAGGAGGAAGTCCAGAAGCTGAAAATGCCGGAGCAGTACGGCAACGTCAGCTACGGACTGCCGTCCGGGGGCGGGGAGTACGGATTCTTTGAAAACCCGACCCGGGGGAAAAAGAATGAAGCGGAAGCTTTTTCCGGGCGGCTGCAGGAGCCGGAGATTATCACGGCTGCCGGATTCTATGAAGGCGGCGTGACAGTGGAAGTCCGGGGAGAAGACGGGACAGAGCTTTACTACACCACGGACGGAGAAACCCCAACGAAAAAGAGCAAACCTTTCCCGGCAGAGGGACTGAAACTGAAAAAAACCACCCCTCTGCGGGTGAAAGCCTTCCGGAAGAACGCGGTGTCGTCACCGGTTGCCGGGGCTACCTATTTTATTGATGACGCGCCTAAAACCGCAATTGTATCCCTGATTTCAGACGACAAATACCTGTTCAGCAAAAAGACGGGTATGCTGGTAAAGGGAACAGGCAGCGTGCCCAATTATTCCAAGGGGTATGAGTATCCGGTCCATATTGAATATTTCAACAGTGACGGAAAGCAGGAGATCAGCCAGACGGGGACGATGACCTGCTCCGGACACAGCGCACGGATCAACAGCCAGAAGAGTATTGCCCTGTATGCCCGGAAAGCCTGGGGAGCGGATCAGTTTGCATTCAATCCTTTCCCGACGAGGGACTATGCGGGATACAAGAGCCTGCTCCTGCGGGCGGCCAACAGCGATACCTACGCGACGCGGCTGCGGGATATTGTCGCCAGCAGCCTGGCGGAGGGACAGGACATCCTGTACCAGGATCATGAGGTGATCCAGGTCTATATCAACGGCCGGTACTGGGGGCACTACAACCTGCGGGAAAAGATCAACAAATACTTTGTTGCGGCTTATGAAGGTGTGACAGAGGAAGCGGATATCGACAATATTGATATCCTGGCGCGAACAGGGACGGACGAATTCCTGCAGAACGGGGATAACAAGGACTGGCTTGAACTGTGTGACTTCTGCAAAAAGAACGACCTGAACAAACCGGAGAACCTGTCCTGGCTGGAGGAACGGCTGGATATTGACAATATGTTCACCCATGCCGCCTACGAGATTATCCTGGGCAATGTGGACTTTACAAACGTCCGGGTGTACCGGGTGCCCGGCGGCAAATGGAAATACCTGCTCTTTGACGTGGAGGCCTGCTGGCGGAACCTTGATCCCACACCGATTGAATACTATATCAAACCCCTGAATGCCAAAATCCAGGGCTTCCGCCATGAACCGCTGAACGCACTGTTCAAGGTGCCGGAAATGAAGGCACGTTTCCTGAACAGAGTAAGCGAACTGCTGGCCGGGGTGTTCCGCTGGGACAACGTGGAAAAGCATTTTGACGATGTGATCGACGTGCTTAAGCCGATTCTTCCGAGACACATAGAGCGCTGGAAGAATATGAAGATGGAAAACTGGAAAAAGAATATTCATGCCACAAAGTACTATGCCAGGGTGAGACCGAAGAAGATCCCGGAGATGCTGAAGAAAGCCATGAAGCTGACGAACGCGGAAGTGGAAGAGTATTTCGGTGAGACGCTGAAGCTGCTGGAAGAAACGAATAAGAAGCCGGAAGAGTGATTCATAATTCATCATTATGAAAGGGCAACCTGGACGATGAGTAACAAAATGGAGATAAAGACTTTAGGACATATTGTGGATGACGGGGAAGCACTGTGGTTGCTCTCGTCGGCAGCGGAGATCGGGTTCCGGGTGACAGACGCTACACAGGTGAAGCTGGTCCTGGGAGCAGATGACACGGTGCTGAATCCGGCTATGGAAACGATACTGCCGCGCTTTGCGGTGAGGGTGGACGGGGAGAAGGTCCTGGACGCCCGGATGACCGCAAAGGAAAAAACAGTGACGGCTTTTGCCGGAGAAGAAAAGCGGAGCGTGGAGGTCCGGCTGATCAAGCTGAGCGAGTGCACCCAGAGCCTGATGTGCCTGAAGCAGATTGAGACGGACGGCAGCATTGAACCGCTGCCGGCAAAACCGCTGAAAATGGAATTTATCGGTGATTCCATTACCTGCGGATACGGGGTGGAAGGGAAGAGCGAAGCGGAAAACTTCACCACTGCCACGGAAAACGCCGAGAAAGGATATGCCTGCCTCACAGCGGAAGCCCTGGGAGCAGACGCGGTGATGACCTGCTTTTCCGGCCACGGCATTGTATCCGGCTATACGGGAGATCCTTCTGTCTGCAACGGATCGGAGCTGCTTCCTCCCTACTATGAGAAAGAGGGAAGAAACGGATACCGGCTGGCAAACGGAAAGCTTCCGGAGGAAATCAGCCGGGATTTCAGCGCGTTCCAGCCGGATTACATTGTGATCAACCTGGGAACAAACGACATGAGCTGGTGCGGAACGGACGAGTCGAGAGGCACACAGTACGCGGAAGGATATGTCCGGCTCCTGAAAGTGGTGCGGAAATATAATCCCCAAGCCAGGATCCTGTGCGCGCTGGGTGTGATGGGCACCCTCCTGAACCCGAAACTGGAACAGGCAGTCGGACAGTATCGCAGGGAAACCGGGGATGACCGGATCCGCCTGCTGCTGCTGGAAGACCAGAATGCCGCCAGGGATGGCTACGGCTCCGATTACCATCCTAACGAAATCACCCAGCGCCTGCTGGCACAGAAAGTGACGGAATCGATCAGACTATGGATGAACGAATGAAACTGAAATATCCCTGCCTGGTGCTGGATCATGACGATACCACGGTGAATTCCACCGCGACGGTTCATTATCCCTGCTTTGTCGAGTACATGGAAAAATACTTTCCGAATGTCCACCTGACGCTGGAGGAATACTTCCGGTACAACTTTGACCCGGGCGTGATCGAGCTGTTCACAAACATCTGTGGGATGACCTGGGAGCAGATGATGGATGAGGAAGAATATTGGAAGGAATATGTGAAGCATCATATTCCCAAAGCCTATCCCGGCATCCGGGAGATCCTGCTGGAGCAGAAGAGAAGGGGCGGGAAGATCTGCGTAGTGAGCCATTCCTTCGCAGACTATATCAGGCGGGATTACCGGGAAAACAACCTGCCGGAACCGGATCTGATCTTCGGTTGGGAATGCCCGCCGGAACAGCGTAAGCCGTCCGTTTATCCGCTGGAACAGATCATGAAAAATTACGGATTGAAACCGGAAGAACTACTGGTTGTGGATGACCTGAAGCCCGGCTATGACATGGCAAAGGCAGCCGGCGTTCCTTTCGCCGCAGCCGGATGGGCCAACGATATTCCACAGATTGAAACCTTCATGAAAACAAACTGCGGTCTCTATTTCAAAACGGTGGATGAACTGCACAGATACCTGTTCGACTGATTACTCAGAAAAAGGGTATAAGCTTTTTATACCAGGTATAAGCTTTTTATACCTGGTATATGTTTTTTCTACCCGGCGCGTCGAATGAAAACAAACCAAACCAATAATATTCAACTTGCGGTTCGTTGAACCGCATTTTTGCGTCTGTTATAATTTTACTAAATCAAACGGATGGATCAAATTCATACAGAGCGCCTTCAGTGGAGATGATCTATCTTCGTTTAACAGTATCATAATCAACAAGGAGGACAAGTATTATGAAAAAGATCATTGCTCTCGTACTCGCACTGTCAATGGTGCTCGGCCTCGTCGGCGCCGTTCATGCGGAAGACAAAATCAAGATCGGTATCTCCATCTGGAGTTCCACTGACACCCTGGGCAGCGAATGCAAGCGCCTGATTGACGCCGCTGCCGACGCGCTGGGCGTTGAAACCCAGTGGGTTGACCAGGCTCACATCTCTGAGCAGGTGACTGCTTCCGCCGAAACCCTGGCGATGGCTGACTGCGATGGTATCATCATCTGCAACTCCGCCTCCGCTGAAATGGGCTCTGTTATCAAGACCTGCGATGAGAACGAAGTGTATGTCGCCCAGTTCTTCCGCGTCATCAACGAAGAAGCCAACCCCGATGAATATGCTCAGGCCAAGGCTTCCAAGTACTATGTGGGCGCTGTGCATGAATCTGAATTCGACAATGGCAAAACCCTCGTGACCATCCTGGGCAACAAGGGCTGCCGCAAGATCGGCCTGGAAGGCTGGGAACCCGGCGATGCTACGTTCCTGGGCCGCTGGGAAGGCTACAAGGCCGGCGTTGAAGAGTGGAATGCCGCTCACGCTGATGATCAGATCGAACTGCTTGAGCCGCAGTACGGCCGTACCACCACTGACACCGGCCGCCAGACCGCTGAAGCTATCATCGACGCCAATCCCGACATCGACGCTCTGATCGTTGCCGGCGGCGGCGGAGACACCCTGCTGGGCGCTATCGCCGGTATCGAAGCCAAGGGCCTGACCGGCAAGATCGCTGTGGTTTCCACCGACTTCCTGCCTGACCTGGACGCCAAGCTCGAAAGCGGCGCGATGGCTGCCGAATCCGGCGGACACTATGCTGACCCCTTCTTCGCCTTCCTGATGGTCTACAATGCCATCAAGGGCAACTATGCCACCAGCGAAGATGGTTTCTATGACATGGTATTCCCCTACATGTTCGTTGACTCTCCCGAAAGCTACGCCAACTATGCCGCGTACTTCACCGGAGACCAGCTGCCCTACACCGCTGACGAAATCAAGGCTCTGGCTGAGCTGTCCTACGACGACCTGGCTGCCGCCTGCGCCGGACTGTCTGTTGAAGACGTCGTGGCCCGTCACGCGAAATAATCCGATTTGATCCGGGCGGTCACCAGGCGCGGTGACCGTCCCGGTTTTTCATGTTGACCTTTTCATGTTATACTGTACAGAGACCGATAAAAACTTCACAGGTTCAGATTATCAGGCCGGCTGTTTACGCCGGAGCCAAAGGGAGCGAAGCACATGCCCACCAAACTGCAGAAGCTGAAGGGAACAAAAGCTTACGGCGTCATGATGCTGGCGGCGATGGTTTTGTTTTTCTACGCTGTATTCAAGATCCTGACACCGGATAATTTCGGTTCCCCCGCCAATCTTTACTCTTATCTGCAATCGTCCATCATCTATTCAGTCGGCGGCTGCGGCCTGTATTTCATCGTGGTCATGGGCCTGTTTGACTTCGCAGTCGGTTCCAATATCGTACTGTCTTCCATTGTGGGCGTGATCCTGTCACAGCACTTCGGCTATATCGGCTTTGTGGTCGGATGCCTGGGATGCGGTACGCTGATCGGCCTGCTGATCGGAACGCTGTACAACCAGCTGAATGTGCCTTCCATGATTGTTACGGTGGGTCTGATGCTGATCTTCGAGTGTGTGGCTGTGATTGTGGCCGGCGGCGTAAAGCAGACGCTGGCGCCGGAACTGCGCTTCTTCAGCGGCGCACCCGGAAACATCATCCTGGCCGGACTGGCCTTCGGACTGATGTATTTCATCCTGAACTATACCAAGATCGGTACCTATTGCAACGCGATCGGCTCCAATGAGTTCACCGCGAAGAACATGGGTATCAGCGTGAAGAAGTACAAGCTGATCGGCTTTATGCTGCTTCACTTCTTCGTCGGGATCATGGCAATCCTGACGGTCTCTTACGGCACGACAATGACGGCATTGACCGGCATGAGCACCATGAGCCGTAACTTCCAGCCGCTGATGGGAACTTTCTTCGGCGTAGCGTTCAAAAAATACGGTATGCCGATTACCGCCATTGTGGTGGGTGAGTTCATCATCGCCATGATTTTCAGCGGCTTTGTGGCGCTGGGCGCACCGACCACCATCCAGAATGTGGTGACAGGCGCGGCGCTGCTGATTATCGTTGCCCTGACTGCCCGCGGCAGCAGAGGCAGCGTCGTAAAGTGAGGGCAGTGCGTATGGAAAAGAAGACAATTCTCGTTGCCGAGCACATTGATAAGCGCTTCGGTATTACGCATGCCGTGAATGACGTATCCCTGACAGTGGCCGCAGGCGAGGTCCGGGGTCTGATCGGGGAGAACGGATCCGGCAAGAGCACCTTCTGCCAGATGCTGTGCGGGATCTACTCCATCGGCGGAGGCACCTTCACGCTGGACGGGAAGGAACTGAATATCCGCAATCAGGTGGATGCCAACAATGCAGGAATTGCGATCATCGTTCAGGAAATGGGCACGCTGTCCGGCCTGACGGTGGCTGAAAATATCTATCTGGGGCATGAAGAACCTTTCATGCACAAGGGAATCAAAGATACCCGCGCTATGAACCGGGAAGCACAGAAGCTGCTGGATGAATACGGCTTCGGACGGATCAAGGCGGGTGTGATGATAGACCACTACAACTTTGAAGACCGCAAGCTGGTGGAAATTGTCAAGGCAACCTATATGAAGCCCAAGATCCTGGTCATTGACGAGACGACGACGGCACTGAGCCAGAACGGCCGTCTGGAACTGTACAAGATTATGGACGCTGTCCGGGCGGACGGCCGCACAGTCATCTTTATCAGCCATGACCTGGGCGAGGTGCTGGCCCGTACAGACACGGTATCCGTGCTGCGGGACGGCGAGTATATTGATACCGTGGTTTCCTCGGAAGTCACAGAGGATGACCTGAAGCGCCTGATGGTGGGCCGGGAAATCGGTTCCGCCTATTACCGGACAGACTTCGGACAGCCGGTATCTGACGAGACCGTGCTTTCCGTGAGGAATGTGACGGTGAACGGTGAACTGGAAGACGTGTCTTTTGACCTGCATAAGGGAGAGATCCTTGGCTTCGGCGGTTTGTCCGAATGCGGCATGCACGAGATCGGCAAGGCGGTTTTCGGAGCCTCCTGGAACCGGGAGGGTACGGTGACACTGGCGGATGGAACGGAAATCAACGACATTCCCACAGCCATTAAAAAGTCCATTGCCTATGCGTCCAAGGACAGGGACAATGAGTCCATTATCCTGAATGAATCCATCCGCAACAACGTGGTCCTGCCTTCCCTGGAGGACCTGTCCAACCATGGCCTGCTGAATGGACGGAAAATGACGCGCTTCGCGAATGAACAGGCGAAGAACATGCAGACCAAAATGCAGAACGTGAACCAGTTTGTTTCCGATCTGTCCGGCGGCAACAAGCAGAAGGTTGTGCTGGCCCGATGGCTGGGCAAAGGCAGCCAGATCCTGGTACTGGATTCCCCGACCCGCGGTATTGACGTGAAGGTAAAACAGGCAATATACGCACTGATGGCGGAACTGAAGGAACAGGGAAGATCCATCATCATGATCAGCGAAGAGATTCCGGAACTGCTGGGTATGTCGGACCGGATCCTCGTCATGAAGGACGGCAGGATCAACGGTGAATTCCAGCGGGATCCGGATCTGAATGAAGAAGCGCTGATTGCGAAGATGGTGTAAAGGGGGCGGGAAGAATGGACAAGAACAAAGTGGAAAAGAATGAACAATCCAAACTTCACGCTTTCCTGACAGGCGACCGCCTGAAAGCGCTGCTTCCGCTGATCGGCTTTGTGGTGATCCTGCTGGTCATGCATATCATGACAAACGGAAAGATCCTGACGCCGAAGAAGATGCGGCTGCTGCTGTCACAGATTTATTACCCGACAATCGTGGCGACCGGTGTGTTCTTTATCATGACACTGGGGTCCATCGACTTTACGGAAGGTTCCACGCTGGGCGTGGCTTCCATCGTGGTCAGCGCACTGTCCTTCTACAGCATCCCGCTGGCGATTGTCGGCGGTATCCTGACCGGTGCGCTCATCGGTGCTGTGAACGGATTCTTCCATGTGAAGTTCAGATTGCCGAGCTTCATTGTTACCATTTGTACTATGTACCTGTTCCGCGGTGTCTGCGCATATTTCACGACAGAAACCGCTGTGCCCGCAAGCAACGCCATCAAGGCGCTGGATCAGGATTGGCTGAAGATTACCATTACCCTGGCAGTGCTGGTGATCGCCTTCTTCCTGTTTAAGTTTACCCGGATCGGCAACGATGTGAAGGCTGTCGGCTCCGGTGAAACCGCAGCCCGGTTCTCCGGTGTGCGGACCGCCCGGGTGAAGTTCCTGGCTTTTGTGAGTGCCGGTGCGCTGACCGGCCTGGCCGCTTTCGTCAACGTAATCAAAGTCGGTTCCATCACCGCAACAGCAGGCAACCAGCTGGAAACGCAGATCCTGATCTCCCTGGTGCTGGGCGGCCTGCCGATTACAGGCGGCGCAAAAGTGCGCTTCTCCAACATCGTGATCGGTACGCTGATGTATGCGGTACTCAACAGCGGCCTGTCCATTCTCGGTTATGAGCCGCAGGTGCAGCAGCTGATCAAGGGTATCGTGTTCCTGGTATTTGTTGCACTGACCATCGACCGCAAGGCACTGAAGGTCATTAAGTAAGCGTGTTAGCAGGGTATCCTCATATTCTTCTCCTTTTGGCTTCTCTCTGTGGTGGAGGGAAGCCTTTTTGTATGTACAATACAGAGACTAAATCACATAAAGAGAAACGTTACGTTTTTATTTGGCGAAAGTTCGAATTCATTCGCACTTGTCCAAAACGGTAGAATTGCCACCAAATGTATGTTACAATGCGTACCGATTGATCCGGGTTTCAATGCGGTGGATCCGCATGAAAAAATAATATTTTTAAGGAGACGGTAACATGAAGAAGACCCTTGCTATCCTGTTGGCTGCTATCCTGGTGCTGAGCTGCTTCAGCTTCGCTTCCGCGGAAGCCAAGACCTACAAAGTCGGCGTATCCATCTATCAGTACACTGACAACTTTATGACCCTGTACCGGAATGAAATCGAAGCGTACTTCAAGACCCTCGAAACCGACGACGTGAAGTATGAAATCACCATGGCGGACGGCAAGAACGACATGGCTGAACAGACCAACCAGATCCGTAACTTCATTACCCAGGGCATGGACGTGATCATCCTGAACCTGGTGCAGACTTCTTCCGCTGACGCTGTCATCGATGAAATCGTGGCGGCTGGTATCCCGCTGGTGCTGATCAACCGTGAGCCCCTGGCTTATGACGCTGACGGCAACACGCTGGATGAGAAGTACGAAGGCATCCTGAACAACGCCCAGGTTTGCTACGTCGGCGCTGACGCCCGTCAGTCCGGTACCTACCAGGGTGAAATGATCGCCGCTCTGGACAATAAGGGCGACATCAACGGCGACGGAAAAGTTTCCTACATCATGATCGAAGGCGACCCGGAAAACATCGACGCTCAGTATCGTACCGAGTTCTCTGTGAAGGCGCTGACCGATGCCGGTATCGAAGTGGAATGCCTGGACGACCAGGTGGGCAACTGGGATCAGACCAAGGGGCAGGAACTGTGCGCGAACGCGCTGAGCAAGTACGGCGACAAGGTTGAAGTTGTGTTCTGCAACAACGACGGTATGGCGCTGGGCGCCCACACCGCCATTGTGGCCGCCGGCCGCAAAGTGGGCGAGGACATCTACCTGGTAGGCGTTGACGCTCTGCCCGAAGCGATCGACCTGATCAAGGAAGGCAACATGACCGGTACCGTGCTGAACGACCACATCGGCCAGAGCCATGCAGCGGTTGACGTTGCTGTGCAGCTGCTGAACGGCGAAGAAATCCAGAACTACTACTGGGTTAACTACGTGAAGGTCGACAAGGCCTATGCGGAAGCTAACTATTGATCATCCGCTGAAGCAGATCATTCAATGATTCGCAGGTGGGTGAGCCGGCTATTGGCTCACCCACCTTTTCGGAGTATAATAGGACTATATTGAACAAAAGCGCCTTTTGATCCGTGCCCCGGAAGGACCCGGATCAAAGGGCACTGAACAGAACAAGATGAGAGGAGGCATGCCCTCATGTCCGAATACGTACTGGAAATGACAGGCGTCAGCAAGTCTTTCCCGGGCGTTAAGGCGCTGGACAATGTGCAGCTGAAGCTCCGGCCCGGCAAGGTACACGCCCTGATGGGCGAGAATGGCGCCGGCAAATCCACCCTGATGAAGTGTATGTTCGGAATCTACAAGATGGATGAAGGACAGATCCTGATGGACGGGGAGCCTGTGACGATCAGCGACCCCATGGACGCCCTGAAAAAGGGGATTGCCATGGTGCATCAGGAACTCCAGCCGATTCCCGCCCGGACGGTCGGGGAAAACATTTTCCTCGGACGGTATCCCATGAAAAAGGCTCTGGGCTTCATTCCGATGGTGGATCATGCCAAGATGTACGCCGATACGGAGGACCTGCTGAAGAAGGTCAGGATGCACTTTGACCCGAAGCAGAAGGTGGGCGAGCTGAGCGTTTCCCAGATGCAGTCTGTGGAAATCGCAAAGGCGGTATCGGCCAACTGCCGGGTGCTGATCCTGGATGAGCCGACCTCTTCCCTGACAGCCAATGAGGTGGAGGCTCTATTCCGGATCATTGAAGACCTGAAGGCTGAAAATGTTGCCATCGTATATATCTCCCACAAGATGGATGAGATTCTCCGCATTGCGGATGAAGTCAGCATCATGCGGGACGGCAAATACATCGGTACCTGGGAAGCCAGCGAACTGACCACGGACAAGATCATTACCCTGATGGTGGGCCGGGAACTGACGAACCTGTATCCGAAACGGGAGAACGTTCCCGGGGAAGTGGTATTTGAGGTGAAGGATTTTACCTCCATCAATCCGCGGTCCTTCCGGAATGTCAGCTTCCAGCTGCGCAAAGGCGAAATCCTGGGTGTAGGCGGCCTGGTGGGTGCCCAGCGGACAGAGCTGATGGAAGGCCTGTTCGGAATCCGTTCCCACACTACCGGCCAGATTTTCTATAAAGGGAAAGAACTGACGATCAACCGGCCGAAGGACGCCATTGACCAGGGAATTGCGATGCTGACGGAGGACCGGCGCGGAAGCGGAATCATGGGTGTCCTGAGCGTGGCGGATAATATTTCCATCTCCTCACTGAACCAGTACCTGGATCACGGATACTTTATCAACGGTAAAAAGGTGGAACAGCTGGTCCAGGACAACGTGAAGAAGATGAATATCAAAACCCCGTCGTCCAAAACGCTGATCAAATCCCTTTCCGGCGGCAACCAGCAGAAAGTGCTGGTAGGACGCTGGCTGGCAAACAATCCGGACGTGCTGATCCTGGATGAGCCGACCCGCGGTATCGACGTCGGTGCCAAATACGAAATCTACTGCATTATCGCGGAACTGGCCAAGGAAGGAAAGAGCATCATCATGATTTCTTCCGAGATGGGCGAACTGATCGGCATGTCGGACCGGATCATGGTCATGTGTGACGGCCGGGTAACCGGTTTTGTGGACGGAGGTCAGGTTACGCAGGAAAGTATCATGACTTACGCGACGCAGTTTCAATAATCAAGGAGGAAATGAAGATGGAAGCTAACAGAGAAATCGGTTTCGGAACGAAACTGGTAAAGATTGTCACCCGGAATCCCATCGTCTTCCTGCTGCTGATCGCGGCAATCATCGTGGGCTGTTCGGTGGAGAACTTCTTCTCCTGGGGCAACCTCACAAACCTGCTCAGCAATACCGCCATCCGGTTCCTGATCGCGCTGGGCGTTTCCGGCTGCCTGATCACAAAGGGTACGGACCTGTCCGCCGGCCGCCAGGTCGGTTTCGCGGCGGTTATCGCCGGCATTATGTGTCAGCGGGGTGATTATAACGGCCGCCTGTGGAAATTCCTGCCGGAAATGAACATCGGTCTGGTTTTCCTGGTTGTGGTTCTCTTCGGCGTAATCTGGGGCCTGATCAACGGCTTTATCGTGACAAAGCTCCATGTTCCGCCCTTTATTGCCACCTTGGGCACGCAGACCATCATTTACGGCATCTCCCTGGTCATTTCCGACGCCCAGCCTATCGGCGGATTCCAGAAGATCTATACTACCCTGATCAACGGCCGCATCGGCAACGTGAGGGGATTCCACCTGCCTTACCTGCTGTTTGTGGCCGCGGTATTCGGCCTTGTGTTCTGGTTTATCTACAATAAGATGCGTTTCGGCAAGTACATGTACGCCATCGGCGGCAACGACGTGGCAGCGGAGGTTTCCGGTGTAAACACTACCCGGACCCTGATGCGGATCTATACCACGGCGGGCATCATGTATGCTGTGGCCGGATACCTGCTTGCCGCAAAGTCCGGCGGCGCGTCCGCTTCCATGGGCCAGGGCTATGAACTGGAAGCCATCGCGGGCTGCACCATCGGCGGCGTTTCCACCACAGGCGGTATCGGTACGGTTCCCGGGATCCTGATCGGCGTGCTGGTGTTCGAACTGCTGAAGATCATCCTGCAGTTCCTGGGCGTCAACCCGTATTACAACTATGTGGTGCAGGGCCTGGTTATCGTACTGGCCGTCTCCCTGGATATCCGCAAGTATATTGCGAAGAAGTAAGGCTTATGGATAAGGAAAAGGAACTCGAACAGCGGGAAAAAGCGCTGGAAGAACGGGAAAAGAAACTGGAAAAGAAGGAAAAGGAGCTGGGCTTCTTTTCCCAGGCAGTCAAGGACAAGAAGGAATCCCTGTATGATCACGTCAACGTCAGCGTAAAGACGATGGACAAGGTTATCGGCGTAATCAGTCTTTTGCTGATCATCGTGGTGATCCTGATTGTCCTGGAAGCCACCGGAGTGTTTAAACTGTAAACCGCTTTACGCGGTTACGGCACAGAAGCTGTTATACAGGCGGTTCTTACCCGGAAGGGAAGAACCGCTTTCTGTTGCAGACAGATCAGTGGGCTGGCTTGCATTTGAATGAAATGCATGTAAAATGGTACAAAAGAAGAAAAAACAGGATGGGATGTGTTCACTTATGAATAACAATACGGGCAGATCTTCAATAATGGCTGTCGCCGGCGGTTATATTCTTTACCTGGCCTACGAGCTTCTGAAAAACCTGATCGATAATGTTCCGACGACCATGCCGCGTGCGGTACAGATTCTGGCTATCGTTTTCTTTGCCGGAGCCGGAGCAGCGCTGCTGGTTTTAGCATGGAAAACCTGGAAAAAAGGAAGGGAAGATCAGGACCAGAATCCTGTAGACCTTGAGACACAAGAGACGGAAGCAAAAAGTGAGGAACAGGGTCCAAAATCGTGAAAACGTTTGCCTCAAAAGCAAGGAAATACATAATTGTTTTCTTTCGGTATCGTTTCCAATTTTTTTGAAAAAGCCTTTACAAACGATATCTGAAAGTGTAAAATATGGTCAGTTCATTTCCGGATGAACAATCCGGGAAAAAAATTAAAAAGGAGTGTACCCATACTATGAAGAAGATTCTTGCTCTGGTACTCGCTCTGGCGCTGGTTCTGTCCTGTGCCTCCGCTCTGGCCGCCAAAGTTGGCGTGTCCATGCCCACCAAAGACCTGCAGCGCTGGAATCAGGACGGCGAATACATGGAAAAGCTGCTGACCGAAGCTGGCTTCGAAGCTGAACTCCAGTACGCCTCCAACGACGTTCCCACCCAGCTGAACCAGGTTGAAACCATGATCGACGACGGTTGCGAAGTTATCGTTATCGCCGCTATCGAAGGTTCCTCCCTCGGCGCCGCTCTGGACAAGGCCGCTGAAAAGGGCGTCAAGGTTATCGCTTATGACCGTCTGCTGATGGACAACGCGAACGTTGACTACTATGCCACCTTCGACAACTTCAAGGTTGGCGTCGTGCAGGGCGAATTTGTTGAAAAGGCTCTGGACCTTGCGAATGCTGCTGGCCCCTTCACCTTCGAATTCACCGCCGGCGACCCCGGTGACAACAATGCGGGCTTCTTCTTCAAAGGCGCTATGTCCGTCCTGAAGAAGTACATCGACGAAGGCAAGATCGTTGTGACCTCCGGCCAGACCGAGTTCGCTGACGTTGCTACCCCCACCTGGAAGACCGACGTTGCTCAGAAGCGCGCTGAAGATATCCTGACCGCCAACTATGCTGACGGCAAGAAGATCGACGCTTGGGTCTGCTCCAACGACTCCACCGCTCTGGGCGTGACCAACGCTCTGGAAGACAACTACGATGTTGATACCCTGGGCTGGCCGATCATCACCGGTCAGGACTGCGACATCGCCAACACCAAGAACATGATCGCCGGCAAGCAGAGCATGTCCGTGTTCAAGGACACCCGTACTCTGGCTGCTCAGGTTGTGAAGATGGTTGGCCAGATCCTGGCTGGCGAAACAGTTGACGTGAACGACGAGACGACCTACAACAACAATGTGAAGGTTGTTCCTTCCTTCCTGTGCGATCCCGTGTTCGCGAACGCTGAAAACTACAAGGAAATCCTGATCGATTCCGGCTACTACACCGAGGATCAGCTTCAGTAATGAATTCCCGGTAACCAATTAAGATGCAGGCGGGCCTGGCCCGCCTGCATCGTTTAAGGAAAACATTTATTTTCCATCCAAATGAAAGGCTGGAGGAGAACAATGGCAAAGATTTTGCTGGAAATGAGGAATATCACCAAGACATTCCCGGGCGTCAAGGCTCTTGACAACGTGAATTTCAAGGTTGAAGAAGGCGAGATCCACGCGCTGGTCGGGGAGAACGGCGCCGGAAAATCCACCCTGATGAATGTGCTGAGCGGTATTTATCCTTACGGCACTTATGAGGGAGATATCGTCTACGACGGAAATGTCTGCCAATTCCATAACATTAAAGATTCTGAGAAACTGGGCATCGTCATTATCCATCAGGAACTGGCGCTAGTTCCGGAAATGACGATTGGTGAGAATATGTATCTGGGCAATGAGCGCGGGCATAAACTTGCCATTGACTGGAATACCACTTATTCCGAAGCCGATAAATACCTGAAGATGGTGGGCCTTTCCGAAAGCTCTAAGGTTCAGGTCAAGAATATCGGTACCGGTAAGCAGCAGCTGGTTGAAATCGCCAAGGCACTGGCTAAAAAAGCGAGACTGCTGATCCTGGATGAGCCCACATCCTCTCTGAACGAAGAAGATTCCCGCGCGCTGCTGGACCTCATGCTTGAGTTCAAGAAGCAGGGGATGACCATGATTATCATCTCCCATAAGCTCAATGAGGTTGCCTACGTAGCGGATACGATAACGGTGGTTCGCGATGGCGCGACCATCGAGACGATTGACAACCACGGAACCGAGCAGGTTTCCGAAGAACGGATCATCAAGGGCATGGTCGGCCGCGAAATGACCAACCGTTTCCCGAAACGGGAAGGCGTCACCATTGGAGACGTTCAGCTGGAGATCAACAACTGGACAGTTCACCATCCGCTGTATCCGGAACGCAAGGTTGTGGACGACGTTTCCATGTACGTCCGCAAGGGCGAGGTTGTCGGTATCTACGGCCTGATGGGCGCCGGACGGACGGAACTGGCCATGAGTATTTTCGGCCAGAGCTACGGAACCAATATCTCCGGCGAAATGAAGATCGACGGAAAGCCGGTCAAGATGAAGAAGAGCGAAGCAGATGCCATCAAGCATAAGATCGCTTATGTTACAGAAGACCGTAAAGGTAACGGCCTGGTGCTGAGCCAGTCCATCAAGGTTAATACTTCTCTTGCTCACCTGGATGCGATCTCCAGTCACACGGTGATCGACGGTGATAAAGAATACGCCGTTGCAGAAGAATACCGTGACAAGCTGAAGATCAAGACCCCCACAGTTGAACAGCTGGTGGGCAACCTCTCCGGCGGTAACCAGCAGAAGGTGCTGCTGGCCAAGTGGATGTTCGCCGAACCGGACATCATGCTGCTGGACGAGCCGACCCGCGGTATCGACGTCGGCGCGAAATACGAGATCTACTGCATCATCAATGACCTGGCAGCTGCCGGGAAGTCCGTGGTCATGATCTCTTCCGAGCTGCCGGAAGTGCTGGGTATGAGCGACCGGATCTATATCATGAACGAAGGTAAGTTTGTCGGCGAAATGAAAGCGGAGGAAGCAACCCAGGAAAGCATCATGGCTGTAATCCTCCAGTCGGGAAGGGGTGCATAACGATGAATGAAAACAAGATGAGCGTTGGCGCTTTTTTCCAGAAATACACCATGGTAATCGCACTGGTGGTTGTGGTGATCTTCTTCGCCATTGCTACGGGCGGCGGCTCCCTCAAGCCCGGCAGTATCAACAACCTGATCTCCCAGAACGGTTATGTGTTCGTACTGGCAGCCGGTATGCTGCTGTGTATCCTGACCGGTGGTAATATCGACCTGTCTGTTGGCTCTGTGGTCTGTTTTGCTGCGGCTGTCGGCTGCGTGCTGATGGACAACAAGGTGAACATGTGGATCGCTGTGATTGCTATGCTGGGCATCGGCCTTGCGATCGGTACTTTCCAGGGCTTCTGGATTGCTAAACTGCATGTGCCGGCATTCATTGCCACCCTGTCCGGTATGTACGCATTCCGCGGCCTGTCCAATGTGGTGCTGCAGGGATACCGGGTGGATATCACCAACAGTACTTTCCTGTTCCTCTTCGGCAGCGGCCGGACAAGCTATATTCCGGACTTTATCAAGCAAATGACGGGTTCGGAAAGCAGCCTGAACCTGACCTGTCTGATCTTTGGCATTGCAGCCACAGTGATCTATATCCTGATGACTGTCAGGAAGATCCTGGTTCAGAAGAAACTGAACATCCATCAGTCCATCATTGGACAGAGCATCACGACCCTTCTTATCTCTGCCGTGATTCTTTTCCTGACCTGGCAGATGGCAAGCTACAGAGGCATTCCCATGGTGCTGATCTGGATTGCCCTGGTGCTTGGGATTTACCAGTACATTACGACCAAGACAGCTATGGGACGTCATCTCTACGCGGTCGGCGGCAATGAGAAGGCAACGGCTCTGTCCGGCGTCAAGACCCGGAACGTGTATTGGTTCGCTTATGCCAGCATCGGCCTGATGGCCGGTCTGGCCGGTATCCTGACTGCGGCCCGTGCCAAGGGTATTGACCCCACCTACGGTGAAGGCTATGAAATGGACGCTATCGCATCCTGCTTCATCGGTGGTGCTTCCGCATACGGCGGTGTCGGCAAGGTATCCGGTATGATTATCGGTGCTGTGCTGATGGGCGTTATCAACCAGGGCATGAATATGGTCGGCGTGGACTCCAACTACCAGAAGGTTGTTAAAGGACTCGTGCTGCTGCTGGCGGTTGTCTTCGACGTGCTGTCCAAGCGGCAGAAGCGGTAAGGAAAGGAGGATGGCAAGAAAATGGAAGGAAAAGTTATCAATCAATCCAATATCAGAAAAGCTGACCCGGTTTCCATGCTGAAAAAGAATGCCATGCTCATCATCCTGATCCTGGTGTTTATTTTCTTCACAATTATGACGAACGGCCGGATGTTCAAACCGACCAGCTTCGCCTCCCTGATTAACCAGAACGCTTATGTTTACATCCTCGGCTGCGGTATGCTGATGTGCATGCTTACCGGCGGTAACATCGACCTGAGCTGCGGTGCGTTTGTCTGCCTGCTGGGTGCTATCGGCGGTATGATGATGGTCATCTGGGGATGGAGCACGGGAGTGTCCCTGGTAGCCATGCTGCTGGTCGGTATCATCTACGGATGCGGCCTGGGCGCCCTGATTGCTTATGTGCGTGTACCCCCGTGGATCGCGACTCTGGCCGGTTACCTGGCTTTCCGCGGCCTGGGAACTTCTATTCTCAGCGTATCCATTACGAATTCGATTTCCTTCAAGGATAAGCCTGATTTCCTGAACATCTTCTCCGGTGTGCTGTTCAAAACACCTGAAGGTCAGTTGAACGTGCCGTGCATGATTGTGGGCATCGTTGCCGCGCTGCTGGTTGTGCTTCTGATTTTCAAAAACAGGCTGACGCGGCTGAAGAAAGGTTATGAAGTTGACACGATCGGTATGGACATCGTCAAGAGCGTGCTGGGCGCTGCTGTGATCCTGCTGGTTATGTTCAAACTGGCTTATGCCGGCGGTATTCCGACGGTTCTTCTGTGGGTTGCTGCGGTGGTTCTGTTCTACGCTTTCATTACGAGCAAGACCACGATCGGCCGTCACTTCTATGTGGTGGGCGGCAATATCGAAGCGGCCCGCCTGTCCGGTGTAAACACCAAGAAGATCATGTTCATCGCTTACCTGAACATGGCAATCCTGACAGCAATCTCCGCTATGACGGTTGTTTCCCGGTATACCGCGGCAAACGCTGACGCCGGAAAGAACTTCGAAATGGATGCCATCTCCGCCTGCGTTGTGGGCGGCGTATCTGCCAGCGGCGGAGCCGGATCCGTGCTGGGCATGGTGATCGGCGCTACTCTGATTGGCGTGATCAACCTGGGCATGTTCCAGATCAATCTGGACGCGAACTATCAGCGTGTGGTCAAGGGCTTCGTGCTGCTGGCTGCCGTGGTGTTTGACATCCTGTCCAAGAAAAAGCAGCGCTGATAAAGGTACTGTTTCAACGGAAGAGCGGAAGCTCTTCCGTTTTTTGTTGCTTTTTTCGTCGCGATGACATATGCTTGTTAAAGAACAAAGCCTTGCAGAGGTGACAACATGAGTATGATATGCAGACAATGCGGTAAAACCATTGAGAATGAAGAAGCAGCCTTCTGCCCGTACTGCGGAACAAAACTGGCAGCGGGAAAAGCTCCTGAGACTGTGAATGAGGAAGCGGAAAAGTGGATCCGTAAAGCACGGGCAATCAACAGTTATCCGGAAAAGAAGAAGATCCTGCTGAAAGGCCTGGAGGCATGTCCGGGAGATCGTGATATTGAGTGGGAACTCCTTTATATCGGAGAGGAAGGACCGAAAAAAGGCTGGGCGCTTGACTTTTCGATCATCAAATGCTGGGTGCTGGAATTATATCGCAAGCCTGGAGAATTCTCCGAGGAAAAGCGGAACAGCATGAGATCCCAGCTGTTTGAGGCACCGCAGCTGGTCAGCTGCCTGCAGAAGTTTGAGGATCCTAAACAAAAGCAGCAGGAATACCTGCTGCGGCTTTGCCGTGAGTATACGGAAATCTTCCTGGAGGGCGATAGCCAGGTCATGGGAAAGCTGTTTGGTTTTTCCCTGGAACGGAACAAGGAGAAACGGCTTGCTGTGCCGGCCGCACAGATGATTGAACGAATGAAGGCGGATGAAAAACTGACGCCGGAACAGCGGGAACAGCTGTGGAAAGCCATGTATCAGGCTTATGCGGTCAGAGCACAGGGAAATACGCAGTATTTGGATGAACAACTAAGGTAATCAGCTGCTCATCCAATGAAAAATGAAGAATGAAAAAGAAGAATGGTGAAAAAAACTCCTGCGGTAATCGCAGGAGTTTTTTTGATATTATACGTTTTCGGAAAGGAACGCCTCGATCAGGTCGGATGCCTCGGCAACCGGGTCTGCTGACATGTCCAGCCAGTGAATCCGGGGATCACGGCGGAACCAGGTCATCTGACGTTTTGCGAACTTTTTGATGGCATTGCCGAGCTCTTCCTTCATCTGTTCATAACCGATTTTACCGGTCAGATACCAGGTCAGGTATTTGTATTCCAGCCCAAGCTTGACCATGAACTCTTCGCTGACACCTTCATCAAGCAGGGCCTTGACTTCTTCCACCATGCCCTCCTGCAGCCTGCGCTCCAGACGTTCATCAATCCGCTGCTTCAGGATTTCACGGGGCCAGGTGACGCCGAGCTTCAGAAGCTCATAACGCGGATTTTTCCCGGCAGGACGGTCATCGCCGGCTTCCAGCTTTTCCAGAGCGCGCATGACGCGGTGACGGTTACGGGGATCTATATCGGTATCCGGAAGCTTCTGCTTCAGCATTTCATAGAGTTCAGGCGTTTCAAAGGTTTCCAGATGTGCACGGAGACTGTGGTCCGGCGCTTTATCGCTGATTTCATACCCGTCTGCGACTGCGTCCACATACAGGCCGGTGCCGCCCACCAGGAAGGGGAGACGATCCCGGGAGAGAATATCGTCTATGGCTTCATAAGCCAGGCGCTGGAAATCGGCCATGGAGAAGAATTCTCCGGGATTCCTGACGTCCAGCAGGTGGTGCGGAACACCCTCCATCTCTTCAGGGGTAATCTTGCCGGAACCGAGATCCAGACGACGGAAAACCTGCCTGGAGTCAGCAGATATAATTTCGCCTCCGAAACGGGCAGCCAGCTTCACGCCCAGGGAACTTTTCCCGGAGGCGTTGGTCCCTTCGATAACAATCATTTTCGGAAGCATGTTTTTCACTCCTTTAATTACATAAAAAGCCCGGAAAAGATGATAACACAGGGGTTCCGGGCGCGCAAGGGTGCCAGAGAGACGGATAAGGGCAAAAACATGGCATATTTTGTGTCTAAAACGCCCAGAATGGCACAAAATAAGGCGTTTCGGCAAAAAAAGACTTGACATAAGGACTGGAATGGTTATACTACAATTGAAAATTCTTTCAAGGAGGTCCCCATAATGAATAAGGGTGAACTGATTGCTGCTCTGGCAGCCAAGACTGAAATGACCAAGAAAGATTCTGAAGCCGCTCTGAACGCCGTTCTGGACGTGATCGCTGAGAGCATGGCTAAGGGTGAGAAAGTGCAGCTGATCGGCTTTGGCACCTTCGAAGCCAAGAACCGTCCTGCCCGCGTTGCCCGCAATCCCCGCACCGGCGCTTCCGTGAAGATCGCTGCCTGCAAGGCTCCCGCTTTCAAGGCCGGCAAAGCTCTGAAGGACGCTGTGAACAAGTAATCCGGTTATCCGATCCCGCAGCCGCAAGGCTGCGGGATTTTTGTTTATGCTGGTGCTTATATTTATTGCAAAAGGCATATAGTTGTGCTAAACTGACTATATTGGGTTTACATATGGTCAACAGGGGAGGAAATAGCTATGATCGCAAGAATGGGCAAGACGCGCTTCATTATTTGCGCAGCGCTGGTTCTTGTGGTTTGTGCGGCAATGATTGTTGCCGCATGCGGGCTGAATCTTCCAGAAGCAACCGGAAAGACCGTCAAGACAGACGGCAAAATGACCATTGACTGCAGCAATATGTCTGAAGGCTATATTATGGTCAAGGCCAAAAAGACTACCAAGCGGCTGAAACTGCAGATTGCCACATCCGGAGCAAAACTGAATTATGACCTGAACAGTGACGGAGAGTATGAGGTTTTCCCGCTACAGTTTGGCAACGGAAAATATCAGATCTCTCTTTTTGAAAACGTGAGCGGGAAGAAATATTCCAAAGAGGGCACCGTTAAACTGAACGTTAAGATGCCCGATGAGCTCAGCTGTTTCCTGTATCCGAATCAATATGTCTCCTACAATGAAAATACAGCGTGCGTACAGCAAGCTGAGAAGCTGTGTGAGGGTATGACAGATCAGACCGAGATTTACGGTACGATCTGCAAATATGTGCTCAAGAACTTTGTGTATGACTACATCAAGAGCGTGACAGTCAAACCCGGACTGCTGCCCCAGATCGATGACTGCTGGAACAACAAGATGGGCATTTGCCAGGACCTGGCGGCAATGACATGCGCGATGCTGCGGTCCCAGGGGGTTCCGGCCCGCCTGATGATTGGTACGGTTGGTTCCAATACCTATCATGCCTGGGTTGTGGCGGTGGTGAACGGCAAAAACGAATTCTTCGATCCTACCGCAGAAATGAATGCCAGCTCCAAGACGGATGCTTATACAACAGAAAGATATTATTAATCCGATAGGGTTAAAGCGATATATTTGGAGGATCACATCATGGCGACCGATACAAAGAAGAAAAAGAGAATTATGTCCTCGGAGGAACTTAGCAGCTTCTGCGATCAGATTGCCTTGATGCTCAGCTCCGGCATGACGCTCCGCGACGGCATTGAAATGCTGGCCGAGGACGAAATGAAAGGCAATGACAAGGTTCATCCTTATACCAATCTGTATAAAGTCGTAGACGAAACAGGTTCTCTTTATGTTGCCATGAAAGAGAACGAGGAAGAATGGCCTTCCTATATGATCGAAATGGTGGATATCGGTGAGCAGACTGGCCGCCTGGAAGACATTATGGTCAGTCTTTCCACCTACTATCAGAGAGAAGGGCGCATCCGCTCTGCAGCTGTCAGCGCGATCACTTATCCGCTGGTGCTCGGCGTGATGCTTGTGATTATTATCGGCGTGCTCCTCTGGCGCGTGCTTCCCATCTTCCGCCGGGTGCTTGCGTCCCTGGGGGTTGACGCTTCCGGAAGCGGCTCCGTGCTGATGAAAATCGGTTCCTGGGCCGGATGGATCGTTCTTGGCCTGATTGCGCTTGTTGTGATCTGCACGATCGTGATTGTGATCCTGATGAGAACCAGGATGAGAGACAAGGTCATGCATTTCCTGAAGAATCTCTTCCCGCCGGTACGCAGACTGACAGAAAAGCTTTCAGCTTCCCGCGTAGCCGGTATTCTCGGACTGATGCTGCACAGCGGTTTCCCGATGGAGAACGCGCTGGAGATGGCACCCGCCGCCCTGGCAGACCAGGAATCCATTAATAAAGTTAACTTTATCCGCGATGAAATGAAGAAGGATCAGACCTTCCAGGAAGCCCTGTCCAAGAGCGGACTGTTTGCTGATTTCCATAACCGTATGCTGAAGGTCGGCGCTGCATCAGGACATGAGCCCCAGGTGATGGAAAAGATCGCTGAGATCTATGAGGAACAGGTGGAAGACGGTCTGGATCATCTGATCTCCATTGTGGAACCGACGCTGGTTGCGCTGCTGTCCATCGTGATCGGCGCAATCCTGCTGAGCGTCATGCTGCCGATGGCAGGTGTATTGGGCTCGATGTAAGCCATTGAGCGCTGTGAAGAATGAAAGATGAAAATGAAGAATTGAATGAGTGTGCGTTCAATGTTCATTTGTGATGTGCAAAACAAGAAAAGCGGGGAGGAGGGAAGAAGATGAAAATGAATAAAAAAGATGTTGCATCCATCGCCATTTTCATTGTCCTGATTCTTTCTTTTGTCCTGCTGATTAACAGTATCACAACCAAAAACAACGGACGGGAGCTTCAGATCGTACGGGACGCCGTCAAAAACGCGGCGCTGACCTGCTACGCCGTGGAAGGCGTCTATCCGGACGATCTCGAGTATCTGCGCGAGCATTATCACCTGTCCTACAACGAAGAAAAGTATCACGTATTCTATGAGCCCCTGGCATCCAACCTGATGCCTTCCATTAAGGTTGCAGAGAGGGGAGGGAAAATGGACAAGTGAGTAAGCCTGTTGTTTCCCGTTCTCCCCGTATTATCCAGAGCGTATTTGTCCTGCTGCTCCTGTCCCTGTTCGCCTGCCTGAGCGCCTTCCTGGTGACCATGGGTGCTCAGATTTACAAGAACACAGTGGACAGTGCTGAAGAAAACAATCATTCCCGGATCGCATCCGCGGTGATCCGCAGTGCCGTATGGGCTGAGGACGGCGGGGACGTACAGATTGAGCAGCTGAGTGATGACATTACTGCCCTGTCAGTGGTTAATGAATATGACGGCGTGAAGTACTATAAGAGACTGTACTGCGCGATGGATCCGGATCCCCTGGACGGGGAACCCCGTTCCTTCCTGTGGGAAAGCTATAACAGTGAAGGCGTCGAATTCAAACCTGACAACGGCGAGTCCCTGTGTGAACTGAACGGTTTTGTACCTTCCATAGAAAACAATATGCTGACGGTGGAGCTGGAAACACCAGCCGGTACGAAGAGCACCATCCGGATGGCATTGCGGACGGGAGGTGCAGTGAAATGAAAAGCAGAAGCCGCTCCAATACATTGCTGATTGAACTGCTGCTTGTAATCTTTTTCTTCATGTGCTCCGCGGGGATTCTGGTACAGATCTTTGCCAGCGCCAAGCTGAAGAGCAGGACGGCCCACACAATCAATGCTTCCATGCTGGAGGCCGAAAACATCGCAGAGGATCTGTATGCCTCGGATGATCCGGATGCCGTACTCGCATCTTACGGATTTACAGGCCAGGATGGCAGCTGGGAACTGCAGAAGGACGGATACCTGTTGAAGGTGGTTCTCAAAAGCGAAGAAACCGAATCCGGAACGCTCCGATCCTATGAAATCACAGGCGTTCAGGGAGAACAGACGCTGATTACCCTGCCTTCCACCCGGTATATTCCCAGGGAGGTGAGTCCGTGAACAAGCGTAAAATAGCCCTGGGACCAGGCGCCGCGTCCCTGATCCTGATTGTGGTGGTGCTTTCCCTGTGCATGCTTGCCATGCTGACACAGATCGCCGCGAAGAACGATTATAATCTCTGCACCAGAAGTGCTGAAATGGTACAGAAGGTTTATGAACTGAACGCGCAAAGCGAACAGAACTTCGCCCGGCTGGACAGCGTGCTGGTATCTGCCCGGAAGGAAACGACGGATATGCAGGCATATCTGGACAAAGTAAAGGAAATGCTGCCGGAAGGCATGACACTGGATGAAGACCGGGTCACCTGGACCGAACCCCTGGACAACCGCAACCTTGAGTGTATCATACAGCTGCTTCCCATTGAGGATACGCAGCGGGCCAAATGGATCTCTCATAAGCTGGCAGTTGAAGAGCCGGAGGATGATTGGGAATGGTAGAAACGCTCGATGATATCCTGAGAAAAGCATTGGAATATCATGGATCCGACGTGTTTGTTGTGCCCGGATCCCATATCATGACAAAATCACACGGCAAGATGATCCCGATCTCTGAAGAGAAGGCCCTGCCGAATGATATTGCTGTGCTGGTGGGAAGAGCATACAAGCTGGCACGGCGGGAACAGGATACGCTCATCAACGAGGGCGATGATGACTTTTCATTCGCCGTACGTGACCTGAGCCGTTTCCGCTGTAATACGTATCGTCAAAGGGGCTCCCTTGCGATGACCTGCCGTGTTGTCGCGTTCGGCGTTCCGGATCCGAAAACCTATAATATTCCTGACGTGGTTATGCGGCTTGCTGATCTGCGGAGCGGCATGGTTCTTGTAACGGGACCTGCCGGCAACGGTAAAAGTACCACGCTGGCCTGCCTGGTAGACCAGATTAACGCAACCCGCAGCGGCCATATTATTACCATTGAAGACCCCATCGAGTATCTGCATCCGCACAAGCAATGCATTGTCAGCCAGCGTGAGGTTCCCGGAGACGCATCGAGCTTTGCCCGTGCACTGCGTGCGGCCCTGCGCCAGGCACCGGACGTGATTATGCTCGGCGAAATGCGGGATATAGAAACCATATCCACTGCCATTACGGCGGCGGAAACAGGTCATCTGCTGCTGTCCTCCCTGCACACGTTGGGCGCGGCAAAGACGATTGACCGTGTGATTGACGCTTTCCCTGCCAACCAGCAGAACCAGATCCGGGCGCAGCTTTCCATGGTGCTCCGTGCGGTTGTATCTCAGCGGCTGATCCTGACGAAGGACGGAACGCTGCATCCGGTATTTGAGGTCATGTGCGTCAATCCGGCTATCCAGAACCTGATCCGCGAAGGAAAGACGCATCAGATTGATAACGCGATCTTCGGCGGCGGTGCGGATATGCTGTCCATGGATACTGAACTGGCAAAACTGCTCAGGGATGGCAAGATCGACAAGGAGCAGGCTTCCCTGTACGCTATTCATCCTGAAACGGTAGAACGCCAGGCACGATTCATGAAGAGCTGAATAACCGATAAACAGGCATCCGGTATCATACCGGATGCTTTTTTTGTGGGGAAAAGCGCATAGTTACATAAAAGTTACAAGAAAAACAAATAAAAATCCGTATCATGTAATTTACATATCACCGAAATGTGTTATAATATATGCAGAAAAAGCGAGAACGTGCATCCGAAAACAAAAAGAGTTACTTAGAACACAGACATACAGAAGAAAAACGCATAAAGCGGAAAGAAAAAACGAAATGCTGTAACCAGACGATTTCGCAACATATTTCCTACACGCAATCAGACGCATATTCAATATAAAAAGGCACCAGCTGACGGTTTCCCGGTTTCATGTCAACGATATGAATCCGGGACGGTACAGTATATGTGCCCGGAACGAGGTGGAAAGATGATAGCCGGCAAAAGAAAGACCATCGGAGTCTTCCTTTGCAAAGCCTATACGGTTTTTGACAATGCGGTGTATCATGCCCTGGAGGAGGAAGCACACCGGCTCAACTATGACGTGATTATCTTCACGACAGTTGGCTTTTTCTCCAGCCAGAATGAGTATGACAGCCAGGAAAGGGGAATGTTCTCCTTTGCTCCGATTGAACAGCTGGACGGGATTATAGTAGCGCCTGACACTTATGAGATCGAAGGGTTCAGGGACCAGCTTTATGAGGAGCTGAAGAGAAGAGCGAAATGTCCCGTTGTTTCAATCCGACACCAGGAAGAAGAATACGATTGTGTCTATACGGATGAGAACCTGGCAATCCGCCCGCTGATGAAGCACCTGCTGGAGGATCACGGACTGAAACGGGTGGTGTTCCTTGCCGGTTATGAAGGACACCCGGACGGAGAAAAACGGCTGCAGGTTTACAAAGAAGAAATGGCCCTGCATGGACTGCCTGTGGACGAGGAGAAGGATATTGCCCATGGGACCATGTGGCTGAACTGCGGAGATATGGCCTATGAAGCCTTTTTCTCCGACACTGAACGCCGGCCGGAAGCGGTGGTATGCGCTAACGACTTCATGGCAATCGGGCTGATGCGGACACTGAAGAAGCACGGATTGAGAATCCCGGAGGACGTCATCGTTACGGGCTTTGATAACGTGCAGAACTTTGCGCTGAATGAGCCGATGCTGACAACTGTTGAACAGAATTTTGAAGAGATGGCTTCCAAAGCCATGGAGGAACTGGACAGGCAGATCCGCGGCGAATACGGGGAAAACGGGAAGAAAGAAATAAAGCGGATTGCCATTGGCGGGCAGCTGATCCTCGGGGAAAGCTGCGGCTGCGGCGGACGCGGGGAAGACTTCTACGTCAAAACCAGCATGGAACGGGCTGAACTGGTGGACAACATGAATTCCCGGGAAGTCAGCATGACTTACCTGACAATTGAGCTGAACGCCTGCGATGACCTGAAGGATCTGCACCGTGTGCTGGTGAACAAGATGGATGATACCAGGATGGTGCGGGACTATTACCTGTGTTTGTTTGAGAAAGGAAAAGACGTATACGGCGAGCCTGTTTTCGCGGAGGAACAAACAGAAAAAGCCTGCCTGGTTCATGTAATGAAAGACCGGCAGGATCACGGGATGCCGATGATTACTTTTGACCGCTGCAAGCTGCTGCCGGAGATGGCGGAACGGGCGGATGAACCGCAGGTGCTGTACCTGGTTCTGCTGCACCAGCGGGAAAAGGCATATGGTTATGCACTGTTCCACTACCAGCCCGGGGAAGTGCCTACGAACTTTTTCCAGCACTGGAATATCATTCTTTCCGGCGCACTGAGCAATATGCATAAGCGTGATGAGCTGAAGGTGCTGTATGAGGAAAGAAGACTGAGCAGCATCACGGACGTGATGACGCGGCTGCTGAACAGGCGTGGCCTGGAAGAGCAGCTGTCACCAATCTGGCAGCGGCTGTGTGCCATGGGGGAAAGCGCGGCCTTTATCAGTTTTGATATGGACCGGCTGAAGCAGATCAATGATACCTTCGGCCATCAGGCGGGAGACTACGCCATCCGCCTGACGGGTGACGCGATCCGCAGGGCTGCCCCGAAGGACACTATCCTGGCCCGTATGGGCGGCGATGAATTCCTGGCGGTGATGCCCAGGGCGGATGACCAGGCCGCCAAGCGGTTTATGAGAGACTTCCAGAAACAGCTGAAAGCCCTGAACAAGCAGGAAGACAGGGCATTCAATGTGGAGGCCAGCTGCGGAGCGGTGGTTATCCATATGAACGGATTATCCACCATTGAGGAATGCATCCAGAGAAGCGACGAGGAATTGTACCGCCAGAAAGAAAAAAGGCACACCGAAAGGTATGAGTAATATCCGGTGTGCAAAAAGCAGGGGGATCGGAACTTGTTCCGATCCCCATATTATTTCATCAGTTTTCGCTGCCTTCAATTACCGCGTTGCTCAGGACAATGGATGAGAACGGGGGGAGATTGAAGGTAAGGAAGCCGTCCGTGACGATGCCCCAGACTTCGTTGCTTGCCAGATGCCCGTCCTGGGTGGTCTGGATGCAGCAACGGAAGGTTTCCCCCTCCGGCGCTCCGGCATCCCGGACATGAAGCCTGAAGTCCGTCAGGTTTCCGGTGTTGTTTACGGCAATCACGCAGCGGGAATCACTGGTGAAACGGGCGTAGGCAATCCGTCCGTAATCAGCCAGCAGCGGCTTGATGGAACCGGTCTTCAGCACGGGAAGGGTACGGCGCAGGCGGATCAGATCCCGGTGCAGATCAATGAGGCTCTGGTCTTCATGTCCCCAGGGATAGGTGCGGCGGTTATCCGGATCTGTCCAGCCTACTTGACCCGCTTCATCAGCGTAGTAGACGGTGGGGGCGCCGGGCCAGGTCATCTGGATGGTGACAGCTTCCCGGAAAACGCCCTTGTTAATCCCGGCAGCTGCGGCGCCGGAACCCAGAGTGGTGATCCGGCCGATCATCCGGTTTGTGCGGGTCAGGAAGCGGGAATGATCATGATTGGAGAGCTCGTTCATCGCGCACATGAGGGACGGATATTTGAACCGGGACATCTTGTCCGCCATGATCCCGAAGAAGGCGGAGCCGTTCTGGTACAGGTCATCCCGGTAAGAGTCAGAATGCTTTTCCATACCGGTGAGGAACCAGGTTACCGGCTCCATAAAGGCATCATAATTCATGATGCTGTCCCATTCACGGCCGTTCAGCCAGGCGGTAGGATCGCCGTAATGCTCCGCAACGATCAGTGCATTGGGATTGACAGCTTTGACACGGGCACGGAAGGTCTGCCAGAATTTATGATTGAATTCAGTGCTGTGTCCCAGGTCGGCTGCAACGTCCAGGCGCCAGCCGTCGATGCAATACGGCGGAGAAAGCCATTTTTCGGCGATTTTATACACTTCTTCGCACAGATCGGGAGAATCTTCATAATTCAGCTTAGGCAGGGTAGAATAGCCCCACCAGCCCTCATACATGGGGGTTCTGCCGTTGCCGGAGTCGTTGAAGTGGAAATAGGAGCGATAGGGGCTGTGGATGCTCTGGTAGGCACCCGGCTGGAAACCGGCTTTTCCGAGATATATCCCTTCATGATCCATCCACTTATTGAAGGAACCGCAGTGATTGAATACGCCGTCCAGGATAATCTTCATTCCCCGGCGGTGAAGCTCCTGACAGAGGGTGGCAAAGAGCGCATCGCTTTTCTCCAGGTTTTCCTTACTGGTGACGCGGCGGATATACTTGGGCGCATAACCGTTATGCTTTTCCCAGGCCTGCATGACATGATCCATATCGTCGGTAATCACGCCGAAGTGGGGATCAATATGCTCATAGTCCTGGCAATCGTACTTATGGCTGGAAGGGGAGACGAAGACCGGATTGAGGTAAAGAACCTCAATTCCCAGATCCTGCAGGTAATCCAGTTTATCCAGGATACCCTGAAGATCGCCGCCGTAAAAACAGCGGATATCCGTATCACCGGGCAGGGCATCCCAGTCAGCAATATGCTTGGAGTGGCCAACGGTGTAATAGTACTCATTGTCCACAACATCATTGGAGGGGTCTCCGTTGCAGAAACGATCCGGGAAGATCTGGTACTGAACGGCGCCTTTAGCCCAGTCTGGAACATGAAAACCGGGAATGAAGCGGAAGGCATATGCCGGGTTATAATCCGGGACATGATGTTCATCAGCGCGGACACCGCTCTTGTCAAAAGCGATTTTAGTACCGTCCGGGCATTCAATCAGGAAACGGTAGATAACCTCATTTTCGTTGCAGATGATACCGGCTTCATAATAATCAAAAAAGTCATCACTTTTGATCTTGTACATCATTGTGCCGACAGTGATGGACTCAAAAAGCAGAATAACACGCTCCGCACTGTCCTTGGCGACCCGCAGACGGATCCGGACAGAATCCCCGCAGTCCGGCTCGGAAGGGAAGCGGTAATCCGGAGACTCGTCGCTGAAGACGGCGGAAAGAATAGAATGACTGACAGCCATGAAAAACCTCCTGAAAGTTCAATCAACCTTTATATTATAACCAAAAGAGGGAACAGTTACAAGAAAACAGAGAAGGATATTAAATGCAAAGGTGCAAAAAAACGTTGACAGTGCAAAAACATTGTGATATTATACTTTAGCTGTCACGGACAGTATGTGGGCTCGTAGCTCAGCTGGATAGAGTGTTTGACTACGAATCAAAAGGTCGTGGGTTCGAATCCCGCCGGGCTCACCAACAGAAAAAGCTCTCCCTTGTGGAGAGCTTTTTCTGTTGGTTTGAGCCCGGCAGGGATCCGAACCCACGACCTGTGAACAAGACAAAAGAATCGTTCCCTTGTCCTGTTGGCTTGTTTTGTGCACGTATGTGTGATAGTATTCATAAACGCGTTATGAACGCGGTGATACCAGAACGATCAGAAAGACTGGAAACAACAATGCTTTTTGCGACTTCGGACTTACATGGATTTCCTCTGGACCAATTTCTTAAATTGCTTGAAAAGGCGGGCTTCTCGTCATCAGATCATCTGTATGTAATCGGGGATGTGATTGACCGCTTCGGCGATGGTGGAATCGCTATGCTGCGCTGGATGATGCGGCAGGAGAATGTGACCTTCATCAAGGGCAATCATGAGGATATGCTGCTGAAATGCGATTTCCTGTTTACCAGGGATGAGAGCCAGGCAGAGGAAGAATCACTGACGCCGGAGCAGGAACGCGCTTTGAAACACTGGAACCGGAACGGCAGTTCTATCACCATAGAAAACATGATGAAACTGAAGGAAAAAGATCCGGAAGAGCTGAACAGGCTGCTGGATTATATCCGGTCGGCTCCAATATATGTGGAAACAGCTGTGCCGATGAAGCGCTTTGTGCTGGTGCATGGAGGACTGAAGGATTTCGCACCGGAGAAAAGAATGGATGAATACGATGCGTTTGAACTGATGTGGACGCGTCCGATCCTGGAAGACAGATACTGGGATAACAAGCTGGTCATTATCGGTCATACGCCGACGCATGAGTATGGTGTGGGTGCAGACGGTCAGATGCTTGTGACGAAAACCTGGGTGGATATTGATACCGGAGCGGCAGACGGAGGAAGCCCCATGCTGTTGCGGCTGGATGATATGCATCCGTTTTACACAGAATACAGAAACGAATAAAGCAGAAAAGCTCTCCCTTGTGGAGAGCTTTTTCTGTTGGTTTGAGCCAGGCAGGGATCCGAACCATACGACCGTAGGGAGTGGCAAAGGAGCCGAATGTCAGCACGGTGTGCTGTCCGGCGAAGCCGGAAGTGAGGCGAGTTTGTTAGTGCGAAAGGGAGAACGGAACCCGCTCCAAGGGTTTCAGGCGACCATTGAGCGAACGGAATTCGAATCCCGCCGAGCTCCAACAAGACAAAAGAACCGTCCCCTTGTCTTTAAAGAACAAAAACTATCCATTGAGTATGACTATGTAATCGTTGACAAGATTAACAAGCTTGGTTTACAATAAACAATGGCAGAAAACGATTACAATCTAGCAGAAAGAAATGGTTCGGATATGGTCAGACTGAAGGATATAGCTGAGGCATGCGGTGTTTCAATTGCGACTGTTTCACGCGCTTTAAACGGTTTAACCAATGAAGGCAAGGAAAGGACTGCGTTTATCTGCCAGACGGCAAAAGAAATGGGATATTATCCGAATGCAGCCGCCAGGACGCTGAAGACAAGCAAATCAAACAACATTGGTATCATCTATGAAGATATGATGACCCATGTGTATTTCAGCACCCTTTTCGATTCCCTCCGGCGTGAATCGGAGAAACTTGGATATGACCTGACCTTTATAGGCCGGGGTGACTTTACAGGCCAGCAGTATTATGAGAATGCCCGGCAAAGATGCCTGGACGGTGTAATTGTTGTCCAGGCGGATTTCGATGCCGCCGGAATTATGCATCTTGCAACCAGCAGCATTCCCACGGTCATTGTTGACCACACCTATGAAGGCGTTGATTGTGTGACCAGTGATAACCGGGCCAGTATGGAACAGATTGTCCGCTATGTATACCTGCATGGGCACCGGAAAATTGCCATTATCCAGGGTCAGAAGGGAATGGTCAGTCGTGAGCGCCTGGCCGGTTTCTATAAAGCATGTGTTGAATTGGGCGTCAGGGTTCCGGTGGAATATGTTCGTGAAGGACTTTTCCAGAACGCTGTGGCTTGCACGGAGGATATCCTTGAGCTGATGAAACTTCCGGACCGGCCTACCTGCGTCCTTTGTCCGGATGATGGAAGCGCTGTGGGCGCGATGGCGCGGCTGCATGCGAAGGGCATCAAGGTGCCGGAAGATATTGCCCTGGTTGGATATGACGGAACACTTATGAGCCAGATTATTACCCCACGTCTGACAACATTCAGCCAGGATTGCACAAGGATTGCCCAGGAAGTATTCAGCATGCTGATTGACGCGATAGAGTATCCGGATACCCACATACCGAAGCAGGTCACCGTAGTCGGAAAAATCATCGAAGGTGAAACGGTGTAAGCAAGATAAGGCATTACCACGAAACTGCACACAAAAGGCCTCTGTTTCAACAGAAACAGAGGCCTTTTTTCGGCTTCAGACGGTTTATTCCTCTTCCGGAGTTATTCCCATCTTCTTTGTCAGGTCACCCAGGGATTTATCATACTGGGCCTTTGTAATGGCTCCGTTATTCAGGAACGTGTCCAGGGTTTGCTTCTGGCTGAGATACAGCTGCCTGAGCTGCTCCCTGCGGGTTTTGGGATCTGTATTCCGGTTGGATAAATCCATTTGCGTAACCTCCATTGCTATTTCCGGCTGATGAAGGGATCCCAGCGGCCGGTGAGATAATGCCAGACAAAGAAAACAAAAAGCAGCATGTTATGGCCGATCATACAGCCCCAGGCTGCAATCAGCCCCAGACCCAGAAGCTGCGTGCAAACAAAGGTTCCGGCAATCCGGACAGCCCACATGCAGATAACGTTGTAAACAAAGGGTGCTGTAGTTTTTCCGACACCCTGCATCAGGCCTTCCACGACGATCGGAACGCCGTAGAACGGCTCGGAGATCGCAACCATGCGCAAGACGGTGGTTCCCAGGCGGACTACATTCTCATCCGCACTGAACAGGCGGACCAAAGGCTCTGCAAACAGGAAGAGCAGGCCGCCGGAGACGATCATCAGACCTACCTCGAGCGGCAGGATTGTACTTCCCAGACGTTTCAGCCTGTCATGATCCTTTGCACCATAAGCGTTTCCGCTTAAGGTAGCCGCGGCTGTCTGCATACCCCAACCGGGAATATAGAAGGCGCTCTCAACCGTGTTTGCGATGGTATGGGCCGCAGTGGATATTCCGCCGAGGGCATTGATCATGGAGGCGAAAACCACATAGCCGCAGGAAGTGGCGAAGCGCTGGGCCAGATTCGGAAGGGCAACCCGGAAGCAGGGACGCAGGATCACCGGATCAGGCCGGAAGGACTGGCCGACCGGTGAGATAGAGGGATGCTTCCATAAGGCCCGCGTCATGGCCAGGCCGCCATAGACAAAGGAAGCAGCGCTGGCCAGAGCAGCGCCCTTCACGCCGAGACCGGCGCCCGGGAAGGGAATGGAGAGATTCAGAACGGATAATGTACGGGAAGGATAAATCAGCAGGATGTTCAGCACTACATTGATGCCGTTCACAATCAGGCCGATCCGCATCGGCGTCCGGGTGTCTCCGGCGGAACGAAGGACGGTTCCGAGCAGAATGGATGCTGTCCTGAAAAGCATAGGGATATAGATGATCAGGAAGTATTCAGAGGCAAGACCGCGGATGGCGGGATCCACCTGCATCCAGGCCGGTACATGACCGGCAGCCATGACCGTCAGGAGGGTCAGCAGTGAACCAAGCAGCAGGGTAATGGTACAGGCCTGGGCACTGGCTTTCCTGGCTTCGTCCGGCCTGCCGGCACCGATCTTCCTGGCGATAAAGGCGAGAAAACCGATTCCAACAGCGGAAACGACACTGCCGATTAACCAGTTTACCGTGCCTGTAGCACCGACGGCAGCTGTGGCCTGTGTGCCCAGGGAACCGACCATTGCCGTATCGATATACTGGACAGCTGTCTGAGTCAGCTGTTCCAGCATTGTAGGCCAGGCCAGGGTGAAGACCGTACCAAGCATGGACCGGTCAAATCTGCTTCTTTCCCGCACTTGTTTCTGACGACTCCTCTTCCAGATAAACAGCCGGTCCGGGCCTGAAATAAAACCTTTCCGGCAGGCAAACGACTGATTGCAACGGTCATTCTATCATGCTTTTACAGGATGTCAACAGACGGAATAAAGCCCCTTTGTCAGATGGCTTGCACTATGGACAAAAACAATGATATGATTCGGCTGCAGATATTTTTCCAAAGACTGATTTGAAAGACAGAAGTGTATGAGATACAGCAATATTACAAAAGGTACTTTTCTGGACAGGCCGAACCGGTTTATTGCCCATGTGGAGATGGACGGCCGCAGGGAGACGGTACACGTCAAGAATACGGGACGGTGCAGGGAACTGCTCCTGCCCGGGGCGGAGGTCTGGCTGACCGCACCGGGAACGGAAGGACGAAAGACAAAGTATGACCTGGTGACCGTCCGCAAGGAGAACGGCATGCTGGTCAACATTGACAGCCAGGCACCGAATGCTGTTGTGCGGGAATGGCTGGAACGGCAGGGGTATGACGTTATTATTCCGGAATATACCTATGGGGACTCCAGAATCGACTTCTATCTGGAACGGGGCATGGAAAAGACACTGATGGAAGTCAAGGGCTGCACACTGGAAATAGACGGGATCGGCTATTTCCCTGACGCTCCGACGGATCGTGGCGTCAAACACCTCCGGGAACTGGCAAATGCCGTGAAGAACGGGTACAGGACAGTGATTGCTTTTGCAATCCAGATGGATGGAATCATGGAAGTGAGGCCGAATATACAGACACACCCGGAGTTTGGCAGCGCAATGCAGGAAGCGGCGGAGGCGGGAGTGGAAATTCTTTTCCTTCCATGCCATGTGGAAACCGATCAATTGACAATCATCAAGTAGCTGAAAACCGCCTGTCTTTCAGACAGGCGGTTCCTTTTGAATGAGTATTTTTTCAGGCGTCGGATTCGGGAACGGTGTAGTGGGGCATAATGATACCTTCACGGTCAAAGCGGGCTTTGACCCGGGTGCGGATTTCACGCTCAATACGCCAGTGCTCACCGACAGGACAGACAACGGCCACCTGGAGCCGGACTGAATTCTTGTCGAAAGCGACGATGCTCATGACATCCGGTACGGTTTTCATGCCTTCCACTTCCTTGGCGGCGATCTCCATTTCCTCTTTGACCATGTTCACCAGGCGCTCCTGGTTTTCCTCATAGGGGCAGGGGATATTGACAATGGCCCGCTTAAAACCGCGGCTCATGTTGGTGATGGTGCGGATATCGCCGTTGGGGATGCAGTAGATGTTTCCGTTGTAGTTGCGGATGGAAGTTGTCCGGATGGTAATGGTTTCCACTGTGCCGTCCAGTCCGTTGATGCTGACCAGGTCGCCGACAGCAATGGAGCCTTCACCCCAGATGAACAGACCGGAAAGCAGGTCCTTGACCAGCGTCTGGGCACCGAAGGCCAGCGCAATACCGACAACCCCGGCAGCGGCCAGGATGGAGGTAACGTCCACGCCGAAGAGGCGAAGGATGATCGTGGCCAGGATAAAGAACATAATATAACTGAAAACGCTGGTGATGATGGACCGGAAGGTTTCGGACCGCTGGGTGTTGACGCGGCCATTCTGGCAGCGCCGTCTGGAAACCTTGACAATAATCAGTTTGCCGAGCTTCAGGAGAAGAAGGCCTACGATCAGTACCGCGCCGGCAATCAGCAGGCGGCTGACAAGCTGGGGCAGATGGGAGAGAAAACCACCGGCACTCTTAGCCGCGTCATTGACAGTTTCCTTGAGATCATTGGCAACCTGAACAACGCCAGGGACCGGTGAAGCGGTTGGCCTGGCAGCAATATACCTGACAGAATTTAGCATACAGCATCCTCCGTTTGATTCGTCGGATCGTTATCCTGTTTGCGGGTATGGCCGCAAAGGCCGATTTTCTCCAGCAACAGCGTGATCACACCGACAAACAGGAAGAGGTAATAGGTAAAGAAACGCCAGAGCAAAAGGGCAAGGCCTTTTGTTCCGCCTGGAAAGATTCCGTTGAAATAGCACATGAAACCGCCTTCCTGGGCGCCGCTGGCACCGGGAAGGGGCGTATAGCTGGCACTGACGAAGAGCAGAAGGCCCAGGGTCAGCAGATGATACCAGGGAGTGCCGGAAAGCCCGAAGGCATAATAGACAAAGACAATGGAACCGGTCAGGGCAAGCATGCTCAGCGTACTGCACAGGCACTGGAAGAGCAGCTGCACGGGAGAGGAGAGCAGGTCGCGGATGGCTGTATGGTAGGTGTCCAGCACCTCGTATGTTCCGTTGAGGGCGGCTTCCTTGTCTTTAATCAGCCGGATCCGGGCCAGGAGCCCGATCAGGCCGGAGGCAAGCTTACGGATGAGTGTACGACGGAAAGCGGCCAGCAGTACCAGCGGAACTACGCTGAAATTGATGATCCAGCCAATGCGGACCGCCCAGATGACGCCGCCAAGCTGCTGATAAACAAAGGAACGGTTGAACAGCAGGAAGAGCAGGCTGAGCAGGGAAACCATAAACTGATTGGCGATGAGCCGGATGGTGACAGAGGTGGTGCCGTTTCCTACAGGAACACCGGCCTTGCGGAGTGAATTGACCTGCATCGGCTGGCCGCCGCTGGCACCGGGGGTGATATTACTGTAAAAGAAACCGATCAGCGTGACGCTGAGTACGGTCCAGAGGTTCAGACGGAAACCCTGTTTTTTCAGGCAGTACCAGGTGCCCAGCGTATCAAAGAAGGTATAGGCGGCCCAGCAAAGCAGCAGACCGGCAATCCAGCGGGCATCCAGGCTGCGGAGCGTATCCCAGGCGTTAGCCAGTTCGGGATTGCCGAAAGCGATACAGAAGACGGCGACAAAGGAGAGAACGATGAACAGTATGCTGAGGACACTCTTCAGCTTTTGATTCATGCCGGCGTCTCCTTTCTCCATAACTATATCTCTATTATTTTATCCGGTTTTCACAGTTCTGTCCAGCTGAGGGGACGGATGACAGCTTTTCAAACAGCAGGATGCATGGTAAAATATGGACAGTTCCGAAAAAGAACGACAGGAGATGAAACATTTGAATCCTGCACAGTCTGAACCTATGGTCAGCGTTGTTATTCCGGCTTATAATGTGACAAAAACCCTGCCGCGTCTGCTGGATTGCCTGCTGAACCAGACATGGCAGAATCTGCAGATTATTCTTATTGATGACGGAAGTGAAGACGGGACAGCGGCGATGGCAAAGGAAGCCGCAGAAAAAGATCCACGTCTGACCGTGATCACCCAGGGTAATCTTGGCATTTCCTATGCGCGGAATGCGGGCCTGGCCAAGTGTGAAGGTAAATATATCCGTTTCATTGACGCAGACGATACACTGCCGCTGGATTCCATCGAGCGGATGGTCCGGCGGGCGGAGAAGGACGGCTCCGAGCTGGTGATCGGCGGATATGATCAGTATTTCGGCGACAGACGCAGTTTCCATAATCTGGCGGGGCGGGACGATACAGTTCCCAGTGAAGAGATGATGCGCCACCTGTGTGATCATGCCAACTCCTATTTCTACGGTGTGCTGTGGAACAAACTGTTCCTGCGGGAGATCGTGGAGAAGTGCGGCTGCCATTTCCAGGAAGACTTGACCTGGGGTGAGGACTTCGCCTTTGTAATGGATTATTTTTCCGGAGTGAATCAGGTGTCTTTTATGAAGGATTCCCTGTATGATTACCGGCGTACAGCAAACAGTACCTCCATCCGGCAGGTGCTGGACTGCGTAAAGCACCCGGCAGAGAATACCCGGATCAAGGGAGAACTGTACTGGCATCTGAAGAATATGTACCGGAAACGGGGACTGTACGAGAAGTATAAGAACAGGCTGTGGCTGTACCTGTTCAGGGTGGGGTTGGGCTGAGGACGCATGAATGCGACCTCAGCCAATGAATAATGAAAACTTAAAACTTAAAACTGAAGAATGGCGGAGAAAACTCCTGCGAAGATCGCAGGAGTTTTTTTGATTGAGAAATCAGTGATGAGTGGAGAGTGAAGAGTTTAGAGTGTAGAGTTTGCACGGCCTTTTACTTGCCGTGTGCCGAACAATGCAATGACCGTGCCGACAGCACAGATAGCGACGGCGGTGAGCATAGTCGGTTTGACACCGGCGGTATCGAACATCTGTCCGCCGATAAGGCTGGCCAACACGGAGCCGATGGTTGTCATGCTGAAGGCGAGGCTCTGGGCTTTCGCGGAATCCTTCCGGGCTACCTGACGGTCAGCGTAGCTGACGATCAGCACAGTATAGAGGGCGTAGCTGGGCGCCTGGAGTACGCGGGCGGCAAAGAACAGCGGAATGGTCGGCGCCAGGGCGTAGGCCAGGATCTTCAGAACAAAGAACACAAAGGAGAGACGGATATAATGCACCGTATCCCACTTTTTCGGCAGTTTTGAGGAGAACATCATAATGGGCACTTCCGTGATGGCTGTGAAGGCAGCTACATAGCCCATGATGGCGGTATCTCCGCCGAGAGCACGGATTTCATTGATCAGGAAGTTGCCGTCCATGTTGTGCGCGATGAAGATGATAATAGTACCGAAGAGCATGAGGCAGAACATCCTGTTTTCCCGGATAAAGACGGGCAGGGAGGAAGACTGCTCCCGGATTTCTGTTTCAGCAGGCGGCATGGCGGTTTCAGCTTCCCGGAGATCCCGGTCAATCAGCCGGTTGCCGGCGAACTGGAGCAGGACAACAGCCAAGCCGGCAAAGGGCAGGGACAGATGGCCCCAGCGGGCTGTAATGATGCCCAGAAGGGTGCTCAGGATGACGAATGAAAAACTGCCCATGGAACGGGCAAAACCGAAATTGAGGGGTGCCTTGGCCCGCTCCAGCCGTACGCACAGATCCAGGTTCATGGCGTTGACCGGCATCATGGCGGTGATGTACAGCACATAGCAGGCAGCATTGAAAAAATCCCGGCGGGGATGTACCCGCAGGACGATGAGCAGCGCCACCTGAATGGCCAGCAGCACATTCACTACCGAGGCATGACGGAGATTCCGGTTCCGGTCAATCTGTGCGCCGAGGACAGGACTGAGCAGTGCTCCGCCCACGTTGCCCAATGCCAGGATGAGGCCGAGCTCGGCATTGGAGCAGCCGATACCCTGCAGATAGACGGCGGCATAGGCGGTAACCACACAGAAGGCCATCCAGAACCCGCCGGTAATAAGCGTGTAATGGAGGGTAACGGGAGACAATCCTTTTTTCATCACTTTACTCCGTTATGGATTAATCAGAAACCAAGGGAGTCATTTACCAGGATTACGTGGATCCGGCCGGCATGGCGGCTGAAGCGGGTGATCAGGAACTGGCAGCAGATGGTATCCGGGCTTTTGCAGTCCATGCACTTGCCGGTTTTCGCACAGGGCGTGGACAGGCCGAACCGCTGGGCATTGGTCGGGGCGGCGATGTTCCGGGCACGCTTCATGGCACTGTCCAGATCACCGCAGACCTTGTTCATCCCCACGATAAACAGTACTTCCTTCGGGCCCTGGCAGATGGCGGAGACGCGGTTGGCGTTTCCGTCAATGTTCACGAGGATACCGTCGTCTGTCATGGCGTTCACACTGGCAAGGAAGACATCCGCGTCATAGGCGGCCAGCATGGCGGCCCGCTTATCTTCCATAGCATCCCGATCAATGAAATGATAATTGCCGTCCTTGACGGCCTGCACCAGGCCGATTTCATGAGCGCTCATGGCACCGCCCATGGTGACGGTGCTGTATTCCGGAATCAGGCTGAGGGCGAGCTTCAGGGCTTCTTCCTTTGAGGCAGCATAGTATCCGCTCATATTGCGGGATTCCAGCCCTTTGATGACTTTCTGCGCAAGGAGCTCGTTTCTTTTGAAGATGTTTGTATTCATCCGCGGCCTCCTGTATTTGTCCGTTATTGTTCTTTGTACTGCGATGATAACAAAAAAGGAACGGACCTTCAAGAATAAAAAAGGTTTTGAATGAAATAAAAGAGTGGTTTCAGCACTTGCTGAAACCACTCTGGTTTATACGGTTTATTTCAGGGGCTTCCGGGCAATGATCAGGTACCGGTGAGTGGTTCCGTCAATACTGCCTTTTTTCTCCAGCTGTGCCTGCATCCGCAGCAGACGGTCAAAGCAGCTGTCCACAGAGAAACCGGGGAACTCCCACTCAATGATACGGGCAAACCAGACAAAGGCGCCCACGTCATAGAAGCGGATCTGTCCATAGTGTTCTTCCGCCCTGACGATCTCGAAACCGGCCTGCTCGAAAGCGCTCTGCTGTACTGAAAGGTGAAGACCGGAAGTGGGATCCGCTGTATCAGGGAATATCATCCGCACCAGGTCCAGGTCATTCCGGTTACCAACCTGCTGGGTGATAAACAGTCCGCCGGGCTTCAGCACCCGGTACAGCTCTTCAGGACAAAGATCCCCGTGACGGTTGATGACCAGATCAAAGGAGCTGTCCCCAAATGGAAGATGAGCTGGGTCAGAGCATTCCCTCATGTCAATTCCCAGGGGAATCAGCTTTTCCTGGCACAGCTTCACGTTGGGCGGGAAGCCTTCGGTTGCCGCGGTGTTCTCATAGGGATGTCCCAAGGAAAGAAGGAATTCACCGCCGCCGGTGTCATAGTCCAGGAGCTTCATATCCTTCTTCAGGTACTGACGGACAAGACTGTCGTAGTCCCAGGGGATATCATGTTCCTCTTCGTACTTATCGGCGATGTGGGAAAAGTCCCAGCCGTGAATGTGGGCGATGGCTTCTTCCTGTTTCCAGAGTTCTTTTAATTCCTGATGATTCATTATTCTGCGTTCCTTTCTTTTTATGATTGATATCGGGAAGAAAGGTGCAGTTCCTGACAACAGATTCTGTTACTGCCTGTTTACTCGGTGCAACCTGCTGTCAGTTTTAAAGAACTGCACCGAGTTGTTATCTCGCATCCTCATTGGTTACCTCCTGTCATGTTTTACAAACACAACATGGAAATTATAGCACAATCACATTCAGGAGAGAAACTGTTTAATGAAGAATAAGAAAACCTCCCTTCACCGGGAAGGGAGGCTGAGAATCTTATTTGTCGAAAGCCGGGGGAACAGGCTTCGTGATCTCCTGCAGGCGGCGCTGGCGGCGGGTGAGCATATCAGGAGATTTGGCCTGAATGTCACCGGCTTTGGTCAGGGCCCACTTGGTGAGGGAAGGACCAACCAGTTCATAGATCAGCACGGAGAACAAGACGATGTTCCGGATCAGGGTGCCTTCTGCACCGCCGAGAACCCGGTAGGCTGTGCTGCACATTCCCAGGGCAACACCGGCCTGGGGCAGCAGGGTGATACCCAGCCATTTCCGGACAGTTTCGGGGCTCTTCGCCAGGGAGGAAGACCAGTGGGCACCGAGGATCTTACCCATGGAACGGAAGAGAATATAAACCACACCGATCAGTACCACAGAGAGATCCGCAAAGACGCTGAAATCCAACGCCGCACCGCTGAGTACGAAGAACAGGGTGATGGCCGGGCCGGACCAGCGGTCCGCCTGCAGCATCAGGTCCTCGCTGAGGGGGCAGAAGTTGCAGAAGATGGTGCCGAGCATCATGCAGACCAGCAGGGAGGAGAAACCGAAGGTGAAAGGACCGATCGGGATCTTCAGCTGGCTGACGGCGACGGTGAGCACCACGCTGCCGACGATCAGGGCATTACGGTTGCGGTGGGAGTGGAAGAAACGCTCCAGCCAGGTAAGACCCATGCCCACCAGGCCGCCGAAGACAATGGAAAGGATAACCTCCATGAGCGGTTCAATGATCAGCGCTGCAATATGGGTGGTACCGTTTTTCATGGACTGGGCGATACCGAAGGAAACAGCGAAAATCACCAGGCCGACGGCGTCATCCAGGGCGACGACGGGCAGCAGGACGTCCGTAACCGGACCCTTGGCCTTGTACTGACGGACAACCATCAGGGTGGCGGCAGGAGCGGTTGCGGCGGCGATGGCGCCCAGGGTGATGGCTACCGGCATGGGCAGGAGGTCCGGCATGATGAAGTGCAGGGCGACCAGGGCGATATCCACACAAATGGTGGCAACCACGGCCTGCAGGATACCGATGATGGTAGCCTGCTTTCCGGTCTGCTTCAGAGCAGACAGACGGAATTCATGACCAATGGCAAAGGCGATGAAGCCCAGGGCCACGTCAGAGATCATAGACAGGGAGTCCACCTGATCCGCGGTGTTGAAGCCCAGGCAGGGCACCCCCAGACGACCGAGCACGCAGGGTCCGATCAGGATACCGGCTACCAGATAGGCGGTAACGTCCGGCAGGCGGAATTTGACAAAAAGCCGTGTCATCAGCAGACCGGCAAAGAGGGCAAGAGCAAGCAGCAAAAGTGTCTGCATAAAAGGCTACGCTTCCTTTCAGAAATCCATTGCGTGTCAAATCGTACGCCGACGAATTGTATCACCAAATCAGGAAAATCTCAATGATTTTTCTGATTTGGCACTAAATGAATACTTAAAACTTAAAACTGAAGACTTAAAAATGGTGGAGGGAACAGATTCCGGAGGAATCTGTTCCTTTGATTTAATGCGTCTTCGACGTATTAAGGGATTTCTCGACTTCGCTCGAAATGACACAATGGGACGGCTTTGCCGACCCATTATGAGCCAAACTATTTGCTCAACGATGTGTTGAGCCATTCAGTCAATGATAATAATTGTCCGGGGTGAGGACTTGTGGTAGAATTATATAAGATTGAAACCGGGAGGATAATACAAGATGAATGTGACAAAGGATATCCGTTATATCGGGGTGAACGATCATGAGATCGACCTGTTTGAGGGAATGTACATCGTGCCGGAAGGTATGGCGTACAATTCTTATGTGATCCTGGACGAAAAGGTGGCCGTGATGGATACGGCTGACCGGCACTTTGTGCAGAAGTGGCTGGGCAATCTGGAAGCTGCGCTGGAAGGCAGGAAGCCTGACTATCTGATCGTCCAGCACATGGAGCCGGATCATTCCTCCGGTATCGCCGCTTTTATGGAAGCGTATCCGGAAGCCAAGGTGGTTGCGACAGCCAAGGCCTTTACGATGATGAAGAACTTCACAGGTACGGATTATACCGGCCGTGGTATTGTGGTGAAGGAAGGGGACAAGCTGGAACTGGGCAGCCATGTGCTGACATTTGTGACTGCGCCCATGGTCCACTGGCCTGAAGTCATGTTCACCTATGACAGCACAGACAAGGTGCTGTTTTCCGCGGATGCCTTTGGCAAGTTCGGCGCGCTGGACGCGGAGGACGAAGAAGGCTGGGCCTGCGAAGCCCGCCGGTATTACTTCGGCATCGTGGGCAAGTACGGTGCACAGGTACAGGCAGTGCTGAAGAAGGCTGCGGCCCTGGATATCCAGATCATCTGCCCGCTGCATGGACCGGTACTGAATGAGAATCTCGGCTACTACCTGGACCTGTACAACACCTGGTCCTCCTACGGCGTGGAAACCGAGGGTGTTGCTGTATTCTACACCTCCGTGTACGGCCATACGAAAGAGGCGGCCGAATTCATGGCGGCGAAGCTGCAGGAACTGGGCTGCCCGAAGGTGGCCATCAGCGACCTGGCCCGGGACGACATGGCGGAAGCAGTGGAGGACGCTTTCCGGTACGGAAAGATCGTGCTGGCTACCACAACCTATAACGCTGATGTGTTCCCCTTCATGAGGGAGTTCATTGAGCACCTGACGGAACGGAACTACCAGAACCGGAAGATCGGCTTCATTGAGAACGGCAGCTGGGCCCCGACGGCAGCGAAAGTGATGAAAGGCATGCTGGAAGGCTGTAAGAACACAACGTTCGCGGAGACAGAGGTGAAGATCCTGTCCGCCATGACGGAAGAGAATAAGACGCAAATCGAACAGCTGGCGAAAGAAATGATTAATTCATAATTCTGCGATCGCTGTTACCAAAGTTCTTACAGAACTTTGACAGCTGTAGCATAGCAGTTGTTACCCAAATCATAGATTTGGACAACTGCTCAACAATTCATAATTCATAATTATGGATGCTTGAAGCATACAAAAAAGGCCCATCGATGAATCGATGGGCCTTTTTGTTGTTGATGATTAGCGTCTCATGTGGTTGATGTCGACAAGCTCGGTATTCTGCAGGGTAAAGCGGGAACCGAGGATATCCATCAGGGCGTTGGCGGTGTCCAGTGAGGTCATGCAGGGGATACCCAGAACCATGGCCTTGCGGTGGAGAACGGTGTAGTCACCCACAGTGTCGTCCTTGACAGCACCGGTATAGATGATGTAGTTCACGGAGCCGTTTTCCATCAGGCCGATGATCTCATCGCTGATCTTCGGGTCAGCAACGGGAGTCACGTGGATGCCGACGGCAGAAATGGCCCGGGCGGTATCCTTGGTGGCATAGACGCTGATGCCCTGATCGTAGCAGCGCTTAGCTACGGCAATGGCATCCGGGAAGTCCTCGTCTTCAACGGACAGAAGCACGCCGGTGTGATCCTTTTCACGGGCGGTGGGCAGATGGAAGCCGGCAGCGGACAGGCCTTTGAACAACGCTTCTGCCTTGGTGATGCCGATGCCCAGCACTTCACCGGTGGACTTCATTTCCGGTCCGAGGATGGAGTCAGCGTCGTTCAGCTTCTCAAAGGAGAAGACCGGTACCTTGATGGCACAGTAGGGCGGGACGGGATAGAGCCCGGTACCGTAGCCCAGATCCTTCAGCGGCTCGTCCAGCATGACGCGGGAAGCGAGATCCACCATGGGAACGCCGGTAACCTTTGAAATATAGGGGATTGTCCGGGAAGCCCTGGGATTCACTTCGATGACGTACAGTTCATTGTCATAGATCAGGTACTGGATATTCACCAGGCCTTTGGTGCCCAGTGCGAGGGCAAGCTTGGTGGAGATATCACAGATCTTCTCCTGGAACTTCTCGGTCAGGTTGAAGGGCGGATAAACGGCGATGGAGTCACCGCTGTGAACACCGGCACGTTCAATATGTTCCATGATGCCGGGGATCAGCACATCCTTGCCGTCGGAGATAACGTCCACTTCCAGCTCAATGCCGGGCAGATACTGGTCTACCAGCACCGGGTTTTCGATGCCGCCGGAGAGAATCCGGGTCATGTAGTCCACGGTATGTTTCCGGCTGCGGGAGATGGTCATGTTCTGGCCGCCGATCACGTAGGAGGGACGCAGCAGAACGGGATAGCCCAGGCCTTCCGCGGCGGCAACGGCCTCTTCCATGGTGCGGACGCCCATGCCGCGGGGACGGCGGATGCTGAACTGCTCCAGCAGGGCGTCGAACCGCTCACGGTCTTCAGCGATATCAATGGATTCAGCACTGGTGCCCAGGATGCGGATGCCCTGGGAATCCAGGAACTGGGTCAGCTTGATGGCGGTCTGGCCGCCGAAGGCTACCACGACACCGACGGGCTTTTCCACCTCGATGACGTTCATGACGTCTTCCGGAGTGAGAGGCTCGAAGTACAGGCGGTCCGCGGTGTCATAGTCGGTGGAGACGGTCTCCGGGTTATTGTTGATGATGACCACATCATAGCCGATGCGGCGCAGGGTCCACACACAGTGGACGGAGGAGTAGTCGAACTCGATACCCTGGCCGATCCGGATGGGACCGGAACCAAGCACGATGACAACAGGACGGCCGGAACGCTTCAGGCTGCGGGACTCGCAGGCCTTGTCCGTGCAGGAGTAGAAGTAAGGTGTTTCTGCGGCAAACTCAGCACCGCAGGTATCAACCATTTTGTAGCTCATCTTCCAGCCGGGGACTTCCTTCGCACCGGTGATCCGCATGATGGCTTTGTCCGGATAGCCCATTTTCTTGAAGGTTTCATAGTCGCCGGGCTGCAGGCCCTTGCCTTCGGTCCGCATTTCCAGTTCAGCCATGGCGCGGAGCCGGTAGAGGAAGAACCGGTCGATCTTTGTGATTTCAAAAATCTCGTCCACGGTCATACCCTGCTTCAGGGCTTCAAAGACGGTGAAGAGACGGCGGTCATCCTGGCGGGCCAGGCGATCCCGGATGGGTTCGTCCGTCAGGGGAAGCGCGTTCAGCGTATCCAGGGAGATTTCCGCACCGCGGACAGCCTTCATCAGGGCTTCCTCGAAGCGCTGGCCGATGGCCATGACTTCGCCGGTGGCCTTCATCTGGGTGCCCAGGCGGCGGGAGGAACCATAGAACTTATCAAAGGGCCACTTCGGGAACTTGACGACCACATAGTCGACGGTGGGCTCGAAGCAGGCGCAGGTTTTGCCGGTGATATCGTTGGCGATCTCGTCCAGGGAATAGCCCAGGGCAAGGCGGGTTGTGATCTTGGCGATCGGATAGCCGGTAGCCTTGCTGGCCAGGGCGGAGGAACGGCTGACACGGGGATTGACCTCGATGACCGCGTATTCGAAGGAATCAGGATTCAGGGCAAACTGGCAGTTGCAGCCGCCGACGATGCCGATGGCGCTGATGATATCCAGCGACGCGGTCCGGAGCATCTGGTACTCTTTATCGGACAGGGTCAGGGCAGGCGCCACAACCACGCTGTCACCGGTATGAATACCTACGGGGTCCACGTTTTCCATGGAGCAGACGGCGATGACGTTGCCCTGGGCGTCCCGCATGGTTTCAAACTCAATTTCCTTCCAGCCGGAGATGCACTTCTCCACCAGAATCTGGGTAATGGGGGAAGCGTCAAGGCCTGCACGGGCGATGACGCGCATTTCTTCTTCATTGGCCGCAATACCGCCGCCGCTGCCGCCCAGGGTATAGGCGGGACGGACGATGACGGGGTAACCAATCTCATTGGCCCATTTCAGGGCGTCTTCCATGTTCTCCGCAATGCCGGAAGGCACGCAGGGCTGACCAGCCTTCAGCATGGTTTCCCGGAAACGCTCACGGTCTTCCGCCCGCTCGATAGCTTCAATAGGAGAACCCAGCAGACGAACACCAAATTCTTCCAAGGTGCCGTCGCGGCTCAGCTGCATGGCCAGGGTCAGACCGGTCTGACCGCCGAGACCGGCGATCAGTCCGTCCGGACGTTCCTTTTCGATAACCCGGCGGACAGTGGCCGCGTTCAGCGGCTCCAGGTAGATTTCATCCGCCAGATGCTGGTCGGTCATGATGGTGGCGGGGTTGGAGTTCACCAGCACCACGTTGATGCCTTCCGCTTTCAGCACGCGGCAGGCCTGGGCACCGGCGTAGTCAAATTCAGCAGCCTGGCCGATGACGATGGGGCCGGAACCGATGACCAGAACCTTTTTGATTGAACTGTCCTTAGGCATTGGCTTTTCCTCCATTCGTCATGTTTTCAACAAAGCGGTCAAACAGAATCGCTGTATCCCGGGGGCCGGATGCGGCTTCGGGATGGAACTGGACGGTGAAGCATTTCAGGTCCGGATAATCCATGCCTTCGCAGCTTCCGTCATTGGCGTTCCGGAAGGATTCGGTACCGATGCCCTTCAGGGAATCCGCCACGACCGCGTAACCGTGGTTCTGGGAAGTGATATAGGTACGGCCGGCAGCCAGGTCGCGCACGGGCTGATTGCCGCCGCGGTGGCCGTATTTCAGCTTGATGGTGTCTCCGCCAAGGGCAAGGGCAGCCAGCTGGTGGCCGAGGCAGATGCCGAAGACAGGCAGTTTGCCGATCAGCTTTTTGAGTTCGCCAATGCAGAAAGTGTTTTCCTTCGGATCTCCGGGACCGTTGGACAGCATGATACCGTCCGGATCGGAGGCCAGGATGGTTTCGGCGGTAGTGCGGGCAGGCCACACCGTAACGGAGCAGCCGCGCTTCTGCAGGCTGCGGATGATATTGTGCTTGGCTCCGTAATCGATCAGGGCGACACGGCAGATTTCCTTACCTTCGGCAGGGAAGGATTCTTTCACGGCTTCCGTGACGGAATCCACGGCATCTTTCACTGTGAAATTCCTGATCTCGCTGAGATCCGACGGGATCTCGTCGCAGATCATGGCGTTCATGACGCCCTCTTCCCGGGTGATGCGGACGATCTCACGGGTGTCCACGCCGCACAGGCCGGGGATGCCTTTGGCCACCAGGTATTCATTCAGCGGATAGGCAGAGCGGAAGTTGGAAGGTGTGTCGCACAGTTCACGGACGATATAGCCGAACAGTTCGCTGTGCCCTTCAAAGTCTTCCTCGATTACGCCGTAGTTGCCGATCAGGGGGAAGGTCTGGGTGACGATCTGACCGTAATAACTGGGGTCCGTCAGGGTTTCCAGGTAGCCTTCCATACCGGTAGTGAAAACCAGTTCACCGATCCGATCGATGTGCGCGCCGATGCGGCGGCCTTCAAAGACGGTTCCGTTTGCAAGCACAAGATAAGCCATAGTTCAAACTCCTTAGGTATAAAGTAGGAGGTAGTTACAAGGTAGGAGGTAGGAGGTAGGAGGTAAAAGGTTATTTGCAGGCAGCTTTGATGACGTCTGCGGCTTTGATCAGGAGTTCGTCCGGGGTGTTCAGGGCGGGGAGAAGGCGGACTTTATCCTTTGCGGTGAGGCAGAGAACGCCGTTTTCCCTGCAGGCGGCCAGAACTTCTGCGGCGGGTTTGGTGGTCTTCAGACCGATCATCAGACCCAGACCGGAGATGCTTTCGATTCCGGGAGCACCCTCCAGCAGGCTGCGGATCAGCTGGCTCTTGCGGGTGACCTCAGCGAGAAAGTCATCTGTCAGCCGCTCCACAATGGAGAGCGCAGCTGCCGCTGCGATCGGATTGCCACCGAAGGTGGAACCGTGATCGCCGTAGGAAAGGACATCCTTCACTTTCTCGCTCATCAGGGTGGCGCCCATGGGCAGGCCACCGGCCAGTCCCTTGGCGGTAGAAACCACATCAGGCTGCAGACCGTATTGCATATAGGCGTACATGGTGCCGGTGCGGCCGTTGCCGGTCTGCACTTCGTCCACCATGAGCAGGATATCCTGCTCCTTCAGGAAGGCAGCCAGCTCCTTCACGAAATCCGGAGCCAGGGCGATGACGCCGCCTTCACCCTGTACCATCTCGATGAGAACCGCGGCGACAGTGCCGTTAGCGCAAAGCTTTTTCAGCGCATCCATATCTCCGGCAGGGAAAGAAGCAAAGCCGGGAGTCAGAGGCTGGAAGAGTTCGTGAAAGTGATCCTGTCCGGTGGCGGCCAGGGTGGTCAGGGTCCGGCCATGGAAGCTCTGCTCCAGCGTCACAATAGTAGAGCAGGCGGGTCCTTTGTGTTCCGCGGCCCATTTCCGGGCAACCTTGATGGCGCATTCATTGGCTTCTGCTCCGGAATTGGAGAAGAACACCTTGGACATGCCGGTCTTATCACACAGGGCCTTGGCCAGGTTGGCACAGGGAGCAGTGTAGAACAGGTTCGACATATGCTGAACGCTGTGGATCTGCTTTTCCACAGCTGCGATCCATTCGTCATCCGCTACACCGAAGGAGGTGACTGCGATGCCTGAACCCATGTCGATATATTCCTTGCCATTGACATCCTTTACCAGGGAACCTTTGCCGCTGATGATTTCAATGGGGAACCGTTTGTAGGTGGAGGCGACGTATTGGTTGTCCAGTTCGATGGTGTTCATAGGAACCTCCGGATAATTATCAGAATTAAGAATTCAGAATTCAGAATTAATGGTGGACAAAATATCTTCATCCTGCGGATTTGATATTTTGACGCTCACTCCCAGCCCTTTTGCCTGTCATCAGCTTCTTCTCCTTTGGAGACCATGGTGCCGGCACCTTCGTCGGTGAGAAGCTCCATCAGGATGGAGTGAGGGACGCGGCCGTCCATGATAACTACGTTGCGAACGCCACGGGAAAGGGCTTTCGCACAGCATTCCACCTTCGGGATCATGCCGCCGGAGATAATGCCGCTGTCATACAGGGAGGGCAGCTCAGGCAGGGTGATCTGGGGAATCAGGGTGGAAGGATCGTTCTTGTCCTTCAGTACACCGGCAATGTCTGTCATCATGATCAGACGCTCGGCACCCAGCGCTCCGGCGATATAAGCTGCAGCAGTATCGCCATTGATGTTGTAGGCGTTGCCGCTCTTGTCACAGCCGACGGTGGAGACTACCGGGATGTAGCCCCGGTCCAGCAGGTCGGTGACAGGCTGGATGTGCACTTTCTGGATTTCGCCCACATAGCCCAGGCGTTCATCCTTCATGCTGCACTGCAGCAGGCGTCCGTCCATACCGGAGAGACCGACAGCTTTGCCACCTTTCATTTCCAGCAGGTTGACCAGCGTCTTGTTGATTTTGCCGGCCAGCACCATCTGGACAATGTCCATGGTTTCCTTATCCGTGACACGCAGGCCATCCACAAACTCCGGCTTTTTGCCGAGCTTGTCCATGAGATCGTTGATCTCCGGGCCGCCGCCGTGAACCAGCACAATGCGCACGCCGATCAGCCACAGCAGGACGATGTCCTCCATGACCTGCTGCTTCAGCTGGTCATTGATCATGGCATTTCCGCCGTATTTCACGACAACCACCTTGCCAGCGTAACGGCGGATGTAAGGCAGAGCAGCGGTCAGGACTTCCGCCCGCTCCATGTTAGTGAGGTTGGTATTCATCATAGCACTCCTTATGATCTTCACTGATTGGAATCAAAATTCATAATTCACAATTCAAAATTCATAATTGAGATACTTTTCAGACCTGTTGAATGAAACAGCGTGTCAGGTCCGATAATCGCCGTTGATTTTGACGTAGTCATAGGTGAGATCACAGCCCCAGGCGGTGGCTTCCTCGTCACCCATGTTCATATCACAGTCAAAGTGCACATCGTGCTCGGAAAGGATGGCCAGTGCCTTTTCCTCATCAAAGAGCTGCACGCAGCCGTCCTTGTAGAAGCAGACGGAACCGGATTTACCGGTCATGGTGATGACGATGTTTGCCGGATCAAAGGCAGGACCGGCATAACCGAGGGCACAGAGCACCCGGCCGCAGTTGGCGTCCTTGCCATAGATCATGGCTTTGACCAGACTGGATCCGGCTACTGAACGGGCCAGGGTTCGGGCGTTTTCCTTCGTGTCAGCGTTGAAAACGCGGATTTCCAACAGGTGGGTAGCGCCTTCACCGTCAGAAGCCATCAGGACTGACAGATCATGGCAGACGCTGTACAGAGCGGAACAAAAGAGCTCATAACTTTCATCTTCCACTGTGATCGGCTTGTTACCGGCAAGACCGCTGGAGAAGAGCAGCAGGGTATCGTTGGTGCTGGTGTCGCCGTCCACGGTGATCATGTTGAAGGTGTCCTTGATCACATTGCTGAGTGCTTTCTGCAGCAGGGAGGGATCGATGGCGCAGTCTGTGGCCAGGTATCCCAGCATGGTGCACATGTTCGGATGAATCATGCCGGAGCCCTTGCTCATGCCGCCAAGGCGGACGGTAACCGTGCCTTCGCCGGAAACGGCGGGAAGATCGAACTCTACCGCATATTCCTTGTTCACGGTATCGGTGGTCATGATGGCCTTGCTGGCCAGGGTGCCGGCTTCAGCAGAATCAGAAAGATTCTTTGCCATCACGGTGACGCCCGCAGTGATCCGGTCCAGGGGCACATTCGGACCGATGACGCCGGTGGAGCCAACCAGAACTTCATCGGCGGAGATTCCCAGGATTTCGGCGGTATGCTTTGCGGTTTCACTGCACAGGCGCATACCTTCCTCACCGGTGCCTGCATTGGCAATGCCGGTGTTGACAACCACGGCACGGGCGGGCTTGCCGGACTTTACAATGCCCATGTCCCAAAGCACGGGAGCGGCCTTGACCCGGTTGGAAGTGAAGGTTCCGGCTACCGCACAGGGCACATCCGTAAACAGCAGCGCCATATCCCGACGGTTCTGATACTTGATGGCCGCTTCGCAGCTTGCAGCCTTAAATCCCTTTGCTGCGGTAAAACCGCCCGCTATCTTACGAATCTTCATTGTCTTCTCCTATAAAACGCGTAATGTTCTTATCGTTCAGTACGAAATCGTAGTAGTTAACGTCGGAACGTTTGTTCCAGCCGATCTGTTTCCAGAAGGCGTTTCCGGCATCGTTGGCTGTGAAGGCAATCAGTGCTACTTTGTTGATGCCCATGGCCTTCAGCTGATGCATACAGAAGCCGACCATGTGGGTGCCGATGCCCCGGCGCCGGTATTCCTTAGCGACGCATACATGATACAGGGCGCCCTGGCGGCCGTCAGAACCGCACAGGATTGTGCCGATGATCCGGTTCCCGGCCTTCGCGACAACGCTTGTGGTGGGATTCCGCTGAATGAAGCGCTCAATGTCTTCCCGGGAATCATCCAGCGCGCGGATGCCAAAGCCCCGGATGGTCATCCAGAGGGCCCGGACGTCGTCGTAATCCTCCGGTTTCATCGGCATGATGTCGATTTCGTTGATTAACTGCTGATCCATCATTAACTCCCCGTTGAGTTTGATGCAGCCAGCTTTGTGCCGGCTTAAACCACCAGGCCTTCTGCCTCATCAAGGCCGAGTGCGATGTTCATATTCTGGATTGCCGCGCCTGAGGCACCTTTGCCCAGGTTGTCAAAGCGGGATACCAGCAGGATCCGTTCCTCGTTTCCGTAAACGGAGACCTGCAGATCATCCCGGCCGGCAAAAGCACCGGCGGAGAGGAAGCCGCTTTCATCCGGCGTTTCCGCATAGCGGATCAGGCCCTTCTGATAATATGCCTTATAGACTTCACGGATTTCATCAGGTGTGGCGGAGGTTTCCGCGGGCGTCAGCGGCACGGTGACTTCCATGCCGGCGTAGTACGGAGCCACGATGGGGCTGAATACCGGCGCGTGATCCAGGCTGCACAGCTTAGCCATTTCCGGCAGATGCTTGTGCATCTGGGTAAGGCCGTACTGCCGAGGCGCCTGGTACAGCGGATCCACGTCCTCAGACTCGTACTCCGCAATCATCTTTTTTCCGCCGCCGGAGTAACCGGTGAGAGAAAAACTGGACAGGCGGACATCTTTTTTCAGAAGTCCGGCGGAGACCAGCGGTGCTACCAGGGAGATGAAACCGGTGGCGTGACAGCCGGGGTTGGCTATACGCTTTGCTGTTATCAGCTTCTCCCGCAGGCCGGTCAGTTCCGGCATGCCGTACACCCAGTCCTCTGATACCCGGTGCGCGGTGGAGGTGTCAATGATGACAGCATCCGGACTGGTTACGAAGGAGGCGGCTTCTATTGCTGCCGCATCCGGCAGGCAGAGGAAGGAAACGGCGGCACTGTTCAGTGCTTCCGCCCGGGCAGCGGGATCTTTGCGGGTCTCTTCCGGCAGGATGATCAGTTCAATATCCTTCCGGGCGGAAAGGCGTTCCCGGATCCGCAGGCCGGTGGTTCCGGCGCTTCCGTCAATAAAAACCTGAATCATGAAAGTTCCTTTCATCAAATGAAGAATGAAGAATGAAAAATGAAGAATTTCAGATACCGCCCTATGATATGAAACCATCCCGCCGGGTGAGGGCGGGAATGGTTTCAATGAGATTCAGATTACTTCTTCTGATTTGCAGCGTCCACCAGCGCCTGAACCTTGGTGGGCAGACCGAACAGGGTGATGAAGCCGGCGGAATCTTTCTGATCGTAATCGCTGGCACCGAAGGTGGCGATATCTTCAGAATACAGGGAGTAATCGCTCCAGACACCGGCTTTGATGATGTTGCCCTTGTAGAGCTTGAGCTTCACTTTACCGGTAACCTTTTCCTGGGTCTTGTCCACGAAGGCGGACAGCGCTTCCCGCAGGGGAGAGAACCACAGGCCGTTGTAAACCAGTTCGGCGAAGGTGATGGACAGCTTCTGCTTCTCGTGCATGGTGAGCTTATCCAGGCAGATGGATTCGAGGGTCTCGTGAGCTTTGTACAGGATCGTTCCGCCGGGGGTCTCATACACGCCGCGGCACTTCATGCCGACCAGCCGGTTCTCGACGATGTCGATGATGCCGATACCGTTGGCGCCGCCCAGCTCATTCAGCTTCAGGATGATGTTCTTGGCGGACATCTTTTCGCCGTCCAGGGCGACCGGGATACCCTTTTCGAACTCGATGGTCACGTAAGTGGGAACATCGGGAGCGTCGATGGGGGAAACACCCATTTCCAGGAAGCCGGGCTTCTCGTACAGCGGCTCGTTGCCGGTATCTTCCAGATCCATACCTTCATGGCTCAGGTGCCAGAGGTTCTTATCCTTGGAATAGTTTGTTTCCCGGTTGATCTTCAGCGGGATGTTGTGCGCTTCGGCATAGTCGATTTCTTCATCCCGGGACTGGATGCTCCACTCACGCCAGGGGGCGATGATGGGCATGTCGGGAGCGAAGTGTTTCACAGCCAGCTCGAACCGGACCTGGTCATTACCCTTACCGGTGCAGCCGTGGCAGATGGCGTCAGCGCCTTCCTTCTTGGCAATTTCCACCAGACCCTTGGCGATGCAGGGCCGTGCGTGGCTGGTGCCCAGCAGGTAGTCTTCATAGACAGCGCCGGCTTTCATGGTGGGGATGATGTAGTCATCCACATATTCTTCAGTCAGGTCCAGCACGTACAGCTTGCTGGCACCGGTCTTGATGGCCTTTTCTTCCAGACCGTCCAGTTCGGTACCCTGGCCGACGTCGCCGGAGACGGCGATGATTTCAGGATCGTTGTAGTTCTCCTTCAGCCACGGGATGATGATGGATGTATCGAGACCGCCGGAGTAGGCGAGGACGACTTTCTTGATGTCAGCTTTATTCATTGGGGTGACCTCCTTCTGCATGATTATGCAGGCAATATACACCCCTTAAAACCGGTTGTCAAGAGGAAAACAATAGAAAATCATAACATTTTTAAAGAAACTTATAAAATGAATATATGCATAATGTTATGCATAAACGGTACAAATAATGAATAGAAATGAAAAAGCCCGGCAATGCCGGGCGAGGAGTCAGTCTTCGGGCCAGGGTTTGTCAAAGGGTACCCATATTTTATGCCTGAAGCATCTGCGGAAGCGATAGAAACGATCGTGCTCACGCCATTTGTGTGAAATGGCTGAACCCTTGACGGTGAAATCAGCGGTGCAGTTGGGGTGAAGTTCCTTGAAACGGGTTTGTTCTGATTCCGGAAGCTTCTTCAGCCCGTTTGCCCAGAACCGATCCAGGGAAGTGACTTCATCCAGAGGGGACAGATCCGTCACCCAGGTGGAGGAGACGTTCAGATCCAGCATTTCCTTACAGTTGGCCAGGGGAGACAGATCAGAAACGTGGGTGTTATGCACTTCCAGGTACTTCAGGTGAGTGAGCTTACCGACCTCGGTCAGGTCATCCACATGATCGTTGTTGGAGATGATCAGCAGTTCCAGATCCGGGAAGAAGCGGAGGAAGCTCAGGTCTGTGAAGGAGTTATGTCCCACATCCAGGGCTTTCAGGCCGGGAATATACTGCAGCAGTTCCAGATCTGAGGATTTCAGACGGGTGCCATAATCCGTGTGATTCAGCGTGCTGTAGGCGGTAGCGTTGGTAGGGCAGTAGTGTTCTCCGCGGAGATGAACAATCCATTCAAAATGAATTTCAGGATGCTCCTCCATCAGGGGAATGAAAGTGTCATTGGAGGGCAGCTTGTTGGTGGAGTTGTCCACGGACTTCACATTCGGGCAAAGGGCCAGCAGCAGACGGAAAGTATTATCATTCAGATCCTTCTTTGCTTTGGTTAGATCCAGTGCTTCACTTTCATCCGAGAAGGTGACGCCGTTCCATTTACAGGTAAAATGGAACACAGCGCCTTCCGGCAGCGCGTTGCGGATATCCGTGAGCTGCTGCGGGTTCCAGCCGACATTTGTGGCAACGGCCTCCATGGGCTGGTTGTTTTTGACATATTTCAGTGCCTTGCTGTAGTTGGACGGCAGATCATCGGCATAAGCGGAACAGACAGCTGCCAGCAGCAGGAAAAGCAGACAGAAAGACAGGATGCAGAAACGTTTTTTCATCCTGAAACCTCCTTTGAAAGGAATGAAATTATTATCATAAAAGAAGGAATCCATGTCAAGCTGATTGCTTCAAGAAGCTTGCGTGGAATGCCTTCCTATGATATAAATAACTCTGTATGAAAAGTCTGGGAGGAGTTATCTGAAATGCGTTCAGAAAAACGTTTTCTGCTTGTGCTGGCGGTCGCTGTAATGGCCCTCTGTATGCTTGGTTCCGCCGTGGCGGAAATCAAACCGATTCCGCTGGATATGCTGGAGCATGGAACCGCGCCGAAAGCGGAAGGCTGGATCGTGCCGAACAAGGAATATGAGGACGAATCTATTCATGCTGTACTGGATCAGAGAAAAAACTATGATTCCAAGTCCAGTGACGGCGGTACTACCATCAGCTGGGTTGTGATCGAGATCAAGGATCCTTCTCAGATCCGTACAGCGCTGAGCTTTGACAGCTTTGATATCAAGAAGGGCGCACAGCCTGAGGAGATCGTTCCTTATCTCAACGCTGTTGTTGCGTTCAATGACGACTACGTCAAGATGAGCAACTTCAAGGGCTATGTGATGCGTCAGGGCGAACTGCTCCTGGACAACCTGGATGACTGGGATGAGGGCCTGAAACAGGACGTGCTGATCATTGACGACCAGGGTGACCTGTCTGTGGTTCAGAAAGCATCTTCTGCCGATGTACAGGCCTTCCTTGCCAACCTGGAAGCAGACGGGAAAAAAGCGGTGAATATCTTCACCTTCGGACCGGCTCTGGTAATCGATGGTGTGGCCCAGAAGATCGAGAGAAACTCGAGTACACATTCCCTGAACCTGGCAACGGCCAGAACGGCAATCTGCCAGCTGGGGCCGCTGAAGTATGCGGTATTTACTGTGGACTCCGCTAAAACAGGATACGGCATGAACGGCCAGGAACTGGCGGACTTTATCGTCAAGAAGTTTCCGGAATGCAAGATTGCGTACAATCTGGACGGAGGCGGAACTTCCGAACTCTGGCTGGGCCAGAAAAAGGTCAACAAGGCGATCGGTATGCGCGAAATCCCGGGTATGATCTATTTCGCTTCTGCGGCATCGGGGGACTGACATAATGGACAGCTTTGCTCTGGTTATTACAGGGGCAGCGGTGCTTGCACTGGCACTGATGCTTCTGCAAAAGAGAAAAACCGGGATACGGACCGGTACAGCGTTTGTTTTCGGAGCGGTTGCGTTTCCGCTGTGCGTTCTGGCCGGCCGGGCGGCTTTCTTTCTCTGCTCCTTTGACTGGATTAAAAACAGCGAACTTTCCTTCTGGAACTTTATCAGCAGCGGATACAGCTATATGCTTTATGGTGCCGTACTCGGTGGGTTTGCCGCGGTGTTCCTTACCGCGAAGATCACCGGCCAGTCCTTCGGAAAGATCGCGGATGCGGCGGCAGCTCCGGCAGCATTACTGATTATTGCTGGCCGGTTTGCTGAATATCTGATTGGCGCCGGTTATGGTACAGGCGTAAAGACATGGTTCGATCCCGAAGGGGAGTGGAGCATGATCGCCTGGGAGGAACCGGATGCGATTTGCCGCTTCCCCTTTGCAGTAAAAAATTATTACGGCGCCTGGCGTTTTTCCATCAACCTGTGGGAAGGCCTGGCGGCAGTTGTGTTCCTGATCGTCCTCCTGAGAATGAAAAAACGGAAGACCGGCGGAGTCTGCTCTCTGTTGCTTCTGATGTATGCTTCCTGTCAGATCATTTTTGAGTCCATGCGGAAAGATGAAGTGATCATCTGGAGCTTTGTGAAGGCCAATCAGCTGATCAGCGCGATTCTGGTGTTGGGCATTCTGATTTTCTGTTGGCTGAAACAGACGAAGGAAGAGCGGAATGTGAAGGAACTGTGCATCCGCACAGTGCTGCTGCTGCTTTTCGCCGGGATCATCATGCTGCTGGAATTCGCGCTTGACCAGAAGATCAACTTCCTGCTCTGGATGCGTGTGGACTTGAACTATCTGGTGATGGCTGCTTGCTGCATCGGAATGCTTCTGACTGTTCTGCCGCAATGGCGCAAAGCTTTTCCGAAGGAAGCCTGATATCATCCGATCCTGTAACCGGAACCCTCATCGGGGTTCCGGTTTTGCTATAGACAAAAGCATATGATATAATCCAACTGCAAGTTGGAGAAATTAACAAGAATCAACCAAGACGTCATTGAAATAAAGGAATATACAGACTATATTGTATTTGCCGGCAGAAACAAAACATATTGGAGGAAAGAATCATGAACGATATCAGAATCTGTGAACAGATCAGTTTTCTGAGAAGACAGAAGGGTATTACCCAGGAAACGCTTGCCAGGCATTTCGGCGTGACGAACCAGACAGTTTCCAAATGGGAATCAGGGCAATGCTATCCGGATATCCAGCTAGTTCCGCAGATTGCGGATTATTTCGGGATTTCGGTTGATGAGCTTATGGGGCATACGCCGGCCGCAAGCCTGGAAGCATTATGCCTGACACTGAAAAAGTATTTCACTGACCTGCCGGAGGCAAAATGCTTTGACGAAGCTTACCGGCTGGCGGCACAGCTGCACGAGATTGTCATCTCCGCCGGATATAAAAAACAAATCAGCTGGCAGGAAAAGGATTACGCAAAGGGAAATACGGGTACATGGGGCCTGTCCGCATGGAGCGATACAGAGGGTCAGACTGTCAGGGAAGGGAATGTGATCCTGTTTGCTGACAACAGGGCATGGAACAAAAAGAAAAAGACAGAGATCCGGAAAAACGCATGCATGCTGGAACTGTTTGGTGATGAAAAAGTATTGAAGGTCCTGTTTGCCCTGCAGGAACTGACTACCGGAGAGCCTGACCGGTATGCTTCGGCAGAGGAAATCGCAAAAGCGGTGAAGACGGAAACTGCTGAAGCGGAAAAGATTCTTTCTGAACTACCGGTGTCCGTACAGGAAGGGCAGGAAGAGGAAAGGTACAGGATTGAAGGATATGCCGCCTGGATTCCGGCCATTCTGGCTATGATCCATTAACGGCGCAAAGAGAATCGAAAGGAGACAGGAAAAAGTCCTTGCATTTATCATCGGCCTATGCTATAATCCCTTTCGCTGACCGTTTGGGATTATAGCTCAGTTGGTTAGAGCACCACGTTGACATCGTGGGGGTCATAGGTTCGAGTCCTACTAATCCCACCAAGAAAAAACAGATCCTTCATGGATCTGTTTTTTTCTTGGTTTTGGGATTGAGGACTCGAACCTATGACTTCAGGGGCCCCACGATCGTGGGGGCAAACGAGAGAAGCGTCAGCCCAGTGGGCTGTCCGACAGAGTCGGAAGCGACTCGAGTTTGTTAGCGCGAAAGAGAGCACAGAGTCCGCTCCAAGGATTCTGTGCGACCATTGAGCGAACGAAACATAGGTTCGGGAGCGGAAATCTCGTCGGCGGCTTTCTCATGCGAAACAAGCGATCTGTCCAGTGGACAGTCGCGCCGATTGAGCATGCGGAACAAAGGTTCGAGTGCCGAAGGCAAGCGACTCGAGTTTGTTAGCGCGAAAGAGAGCACAGAGTCCGCTCCAAGGATTCTGTGCGACCATTGAGCGAACGGAACATAGGTTCGATAACTAAATTGTCGTATACACATTATTCTATCATCCCGGTTCTTTTGCTATAAGAATGAATGATTTGCAGCAAGTTTTTCGTTATAATATCAGATACAAGTATTGAATGGTAATATTGCATTATCGGAGGTGCCGGAGAATGAAACGGTGGCTTGTTGTAGGAATAATGCTTATGTGCTTTTTCTTCATCGGAGCAGAAGCAGAAGATAATTCTCTCTATATAGCAAAGAATGGGTGGAAAGAAGGAATTATCAACACGGATGGCGATTGGATAGTGGAGCCTATATATTCGCGGATCTGGCCATATACAAGTGCTGGATATGCAGTAGTTGAGACGGAGCCTGCTCCGTTGTACAGTCCATTCAAATTGCTTGATAAGCAAGGAAATATCGTTGCAGACTTACCGGATTGGCATATAGATTATTCAGAAACACAATTGGGCGGTAATGAACCAGAAATGGCAGGGAATATGTTTATCCTGGATCCTATGACTGAGGATCGGTGTTCTATTCTGTATTTTGCAGATACCGGGAGATCTATTGAACTGGATAGTAGTTTTCTGGGATATGAGCTGTATGAGGAAGAGGACGAACTAACAGCAAAACAAGAAGATAAATATCCATCGAGCTATAGTTTATACGAATGGAATGACAGGGTTATTCTTGAATGGTGGTATTATCATCCTAGTTTCGTCATTCTTGATCGGAATGGGAATAAAGTCAAAGAAGAAATATATATCGGATATATAGAGGACATCTATGAAGATGAACAATCGAATTCATCTTATCTGTTAATGCGTGAGTATAATAAATCAGATGAGGAATTGTGGAAGATAATAGACATGGATGGAAATATACTTTCAACTAAATTGTCAAGACATAGTTACTGGCGCAATGACTTAAAAGCATTGTATTATTATCAAAAAAAAGAAATAGAAATCCTGCCCGATGGGGAGAAAATGTCGGAATTTGAATTTACCAAGCGTAAGGCTTCACAGACTCCATGCGGCCTTGCAATGTGGCATACAGGTTATATTGACAGTCAAGGAAACAACGTGCCATGGGCTGATGAGGATAAAGGTATCATATCGGCAACTGAATTTAATTCGGATGGGGTTGCTTGGGTTTACAAACATTATGAAGATTTATGCCTTGTCAATGCAAAAGGCGATATGATAGTCGAGAATGTTATTCCGGAATATAACTATGAAATAGATAACTGGATTACGCCAAGTATGGACTGCTGGGAAAGCGTCTCATCCGATGAAAAAGGCTGTGATTATATAAAAGCATCCGGTGAGATGTTGTTCGGCAATTATCCACTTGATAGGGCTTATCCATTTGAGAATGGACTTGCTGAGATTGGCATTTTGGATGCACAATATAAACTGGTTTCTGCATATATCAACTTGGAAGGGAAAGTGGTCTGGGCAGAAGATGGGAGAAAAGAAGAAATTCAGCAAATGCTTGATGAAGGAAAACGTTATTCTGTATCCAATATGACGATTGAAAAAGCACGCCAAGCACTTGTAGGCGAATGGTATTCTTCTTATGATGAAAGTGAACATGTGATTGCTTTCTATAATGACGGTACTTATAGTGATAAATATGAAGAATTGCAACATTGGGATATTTTGATGAATATGGATCAGGATGAAGAGACAATGGACTCGTCTCCATTTGTTCTTGAATTAAGCACAGATGGAAATAATACTACTTCTTCAATGAGGTATAAGCTGCGTTTTTACAATGTTGAAGAATACAGAATGGATCTGGGTGATGAATATACATATTTTGACAGAGTTGAGCCAGGTTATCTGGAACGATTCAAAATGATGCGATAATATAAATCCCAAAGTTTAAAAACAGATCCTTCATGGATCTGTTTTTTTCTGGAATAGTCGCTACGAACCTACGACATCCACTGTGCTCCCATTGATCGAACTGAACATAGGTTCGAAAACAGATGATCATAAAAATCTTTTAAACCCTTATAGTGTTTTGACGATAACAATGAATGCTATCGTGTGTTTATGTCGTTATCATATTAGACAGCAAAACGCACTATATCAAAAGGGGAAATGATTGCTTGCAGAAAAGAAAACGACTGTACATAGGAGCTCTTACCTTGATTATCATTGCCTTAACAGCTGTCATACTTTTTCCTCACAGCAACTGTATTATAAAAATATCCGCAATATTTCACTCTGAGGGAAATCATGTGACAACAATTCATCTTTCTCAGGATGCAACATGGGCGGAAAAAGAACATGGCGCAAAGAAGACACCGGTCAGGATTATCAATGGTGAACTGAAACGTACTATCGGCTATGGCCCTATAGAATTAAACGGTGTTTTCTCCAAAGAAGAGATCAAAGCATTCTGGCCGGATGCACCGATAGAAAAAGACTGGAATTTCAGTGCAGGACTTTTCAATTGTGATGTGGAAGGAAATGGACATTATCAGATATACATAGATGTGCAGGTTGATACCAAAACCGGGGATGCACAAGCTAATCTGTATATCTATCGAGATGGATCAGCGCATCCGACGATTGCTTACTGGCAAGGGAAAGTCGGAGAGTATATTCTACTCAGAACAGATTTTTAAGAAGGAGAATGAAGGACAAATGATAAAACGGACAATGAGCATGGTGTTTGTGACGATTTGCCTTGTCATTCTGCATTTGACGGTACTGGCGGAAGCAACCAACTTGTACCCAGCTGAGGATGAATACGGCTTCTATGGGTATATAAACGAAAAGGGCGAATGGGTGATTAAACCACAGTATGAAGACGCGGAAGATTTTTGTGGCGATTATGCCATTGTACTTAAGCCTGGACAGGAGAATGAAACGGACATCGAATTATACGAAATCATCAATACAAAAGGAGAAACCATAGTGGATAACATACGCGGTATTGATGATTTTGCATTTGAAAATCCCTATATCGGGAAAGATTGCTATTGGGTATATGGCTATGAAAAGTACGGGGACAGGGATGATGAATTTGTTGCAACCGGATGCTTTGACTGGCGGACAGGAAATAAAACAGAATTGAATCCTGACACAGATTATGAGTTTGTGGATGATGTTTCTATTGGGGGAAGGATTGTACCGGTCATATCGCATGATTTGGGATACGGATTTTATGACCTGAATACAGAACGCCTTGTTATTGAACCACAGTTTGATCTGATTTACATTTGGGATATATATTTGTCCTGGAATGATTACAATGTGATCGAGGTGCGCGGAGACGACCCTGAATATAATCCATATTATTATGTTACAGCCGAAGGAACGGTTCTCTCACTGCCTGAAACGATTGTTCTTCCAGACGACGCAAACAGGTCAGTACACGCGGATTTTTATTTTGCGGGCAGCCAGGGGATTGTATGCATGACAAAGGATGATCGTTATATTCTCCTGGATTTCGAAGGCCATCCGATAACAGGTGTTTTACAGGATTATCTGGATTGTCGTAACGGAAATATCATGATTTCAGTGGATGGAGAATTATACCAGTGTATCAAACCGGATGGCAGCATACTGTTTGAAGGGGAATACCGGGAAGTTGAAGATGATTGGACTGAAGGTTATCTGGCGGTACAGTCAAAAGACGGACAAAACATGATTATCCGTGAAGACGGGACTTGCGCAGCATATCTTCCGGTTTTCTGCGACGCAGTTCGTGCGGGAAAGGAGATTACTGCCTACTACAGCGGCTTAAAAGAGGATGAAAAACGATGGTTTCTTTTTGACAGGAGGAGTGAAACCATCAAAGAAATCAAGATAGACGGTTGGATTGAGTCCATTACTGAAAACGGGATAGTGCTTTACCAATCAGATGAAACAATGCTGTATGGTTTTATGGATGCTGACGGTAACTGCCTGCAGGAAGCTATATATGAAGTATATGAGGATAGTCATGAAGGATTTGTCGCCTACAGTGATTATGCTTTTGGCATGATATGCGTGGAAAAAGACGGAAAGTCCGGATATGTAAATGATAGAGGTGAATTGGTGATTCCATGTCAATATAAAGAAGGCACGCCGTTTGCCGGCGAACTGGCACTGGTTGAGACGGAAGAGTGTGATGATCAATATATCAATCATAAAGGAGAAATCGTATTTGTTTTCGGCCAGGGAAGCGAAGAAGATCCGTAAAACTGTTCAGGATTATCTGTTGACACAACGGGCAAACAAAACGGACACCGGAGAACGTCGCCAGTGTCCGTTTATATAAAGAAAAGAGATCAGAGCCTTGCAGTGCAAGGCCTCTCTTTCTTTTTTACAAAAAATATCAACTTTACTGCCATCCTCCTGAAACAGGCGTATCTATATGTGGCCGGCGGGAAAGCCGGTCGGAAACAGAAAGAACGATGCCCACAGGGCAAGGAGGATACGATAATGAACAATAAGATTACAGGAGCAATTTTCTGCCTGATCGCTGCGATTCTGGCCGGTGCCCGGTATGTGGCCGCCGCTATCTTCATGAGCAGCACATCCACCTGGAGCGCTGAGCTTTTCCAGAACAGCCTGAACTATGTCGGACCGAACCTGCTGATTGCCGCCATCGTCGCACTGGTTGCCGGCATTGGCTTCCTGTTTTGGGGTTTGCTGAAGGATGGCAAAAAAGCCGACAAGTAAAAATCTGCGTCAGAAAGTAAGCGGATAGAGGAAATGGACACCGGGGGGACTGTCCCCGGTGTCCGTTTTGTGATAGAATGCCGTCTGAGGAGGTGGTGACATTTGATCAAGGCTGTGGTTTTTGACATGTTCGAGACCCTGGTAACCCTGTTCGTGGGCAGAACGTATTTTGGAGAAGATCTGGCCGAAGACGTCGGCGCAGATCTTTTTACGTTCAGGAAAGAATGGCACTCCATCGAAAAAGACAGAAGTACCGGTAAGTACACGATTGAAGAAGGACTGGCAATCGTCCTGAAAAGACTGGGCATTTATACTGAGGAGAAAGTGAAACTGGGGGCGGGAAAGCGGCGTGAAGCACTGAATGACACTTTCTCAGCCATTCCAGAGGAAACAATCCGGATGTTACGGGGACTGAAGGAACGGGGAATCAAGATCGGGCTTATTACCAATACATTTTCAGATGAGCGGGATATCATCCGGGAGAGCCCGCTGTTTCCATACTTTGACGCGGCGCTGATTTCCTTTGAACAGGGAATCTGCAAACCGGATCGTGCCTTATATGAGAAAATGACAGGGCTGCTGAATGTGAAGGCGGAAGAGTGCCTGTATGTAGGTGATGGCGGTTCCAGAGAACTGTATGCTGCCCGGGAAGCCGGAATGCACCCAGTGCAGTGCACCTGGTTTCATGAAAGAGCATATGAGCCGCATATTCCTTGCCCTATCCTGGATGAATTTGAACATGCGGAACATCAGCAGGATATCCTGAAATATATAGACCGGGAGAGGAAAAACTAAACATGATTCAGAACAAACGAGATCTTGGCGGACTTAAAACAAAGGACGGCAGAACTATCCGTCCGGGTAAGATCATCCGTTCGGCGCAGCTGGGCGAGGCGGAGGATAAAGACCTTAACGGCATTTCAACCATTATAGACCTGAGGACTATTGCAGAGAGGGAAGAAAAGCCTGATCAGGCCTGCGGAAGAGAATATCTTCCGATACCAATCTTTGAAAAAGTGAATGAGGGTATCGATGGCGTGAGCCATGAGGAGAAGAAACAGCAGAGTCTGATTCCGGATATGGCAGAGCTTTACGGTATCCTGATGCGGGTATATGCTGATTCCTTCCGGAAAGTCCTGACAGCGATCCTGGAGCATGACTACAGCAAGGGTGCTGTGCTCTGGCACTGCACGGAAGGGAAGGACCGGTGCGGAATGACGACGGCGCTGATCCTGGAAGCGCTGGGCGTTGACCGGGAGATTATCCTGGAAGATTATCTGAAAACCAATCTGGTCAATATTCCCAAAGCCAACGCGGTGCGCGAGAAACTGCTGGCGACGCATGGAGCGGAAATGGCGGAGAGTGCGTATCAGGCATTTATCGCGGATGAACGGTATCTGCGTTCGGCCTGGGAAGAAATGGGCAATGACTACATTACCGGAAGGCTGGGAATACCGGAGGAGACGCTGGAAGCATTCCGGAAAACAATACTGGAGTAAACAAGGAAGGAAAAACATGAAGACAATCGGAAACCTGTTATGGTTTATTTTCGGAGGATTTATCAGCGGGCTGCTCTGGTTGGTTGCGGGGCTGCTCTGCTGTGTGACGGTGATCGGCATTCCGCTGGGACGGCAGTGCTTCAAATTTGCCAGCCTGTCCTTCTGGCCGTTCGGGAAAGAAATTATCTACGGCGGAGGAGCTGTTTCAACGCTGGCCAATGTAATCTGGATCATTTGCTGCGGACTGTGGATGGCGGTCTATAACCTGATCGTCGGTTTCCTCTGGTGCTGTACGGTGATTGGGATTCCATTCGGAAAACAGTTCTTCAAGATTGCCAAGCTGGCACTGACGCCGTTTGGCGCGAAGATTGTTCATAACTGACAAAACAGGGGCATTCCGTAACGGAATGCCCCTTTGGTTTACAAGATAAAGTATTATTCTGCTTTTTCTGCCGCGAACAGCTGCAGCTTCGCAAAAAAGTCCTCCAGGATATACCGGGAGTCGACACTTTTATAGACACGGATGACCGGATTGCCGGAACGGGAAGACGAGGAAGTGTCTTCTCCGACATGGGGTGCCTGGGTATAGATATATCGGCCGCACTCTGGATTCAGCGCGATGGCGATGGCAGGGGAGTCACCCAGAGACCAGGATTCGCCCTGGGTCCAGCCTGCACGGGGAGAAAGATTGTAATCAATCATGTTCTCATACAGGTGCTTTCCGATCCGGCCGCAGGGGAGGACCTTCAGTTTCAGTTCCGCCAGGCCTACGGTGATGGTGGTATAGACGTCAGAAGGTACCAGCCAGATATCCGCGCCGCTTTCCAGCACATAATTGGCGGCGGTAACATCATTCCCGGCGTTGAATTCCCGGAAAGGCGCCGGTTTGTCCGATACGCCGTGGGTGCCGATCCAGATGACCCTGATCCGATCTTTTATGGCGGGTTTCCTATGCAGGGCCGCAGCCAGGTTGGTGATGGCTCCCTGGCAGAGAATATAAAGGGGTTTCGGATCATCTCTCATAGCCTCGCTGATAATGAATTCCGCTGCTTCAGAAACGGAGTCCGGCCAGCCGGCAATATCCACAGGATCTTCTTCGCCAATGAATACAGGAACCTTCAGATCCATGGCGTCCAGTATGGTCATAATCTCATCATGGCTTTTCTGAACGGATCCTTTTTCATTGAAGTGCTCCGCCAGGATGCCCTTGATAATCAGCTTAGGACTCAAAAGCGCCTGGACAATGGCAAAGGGATCGTCGGCTTCACAGGCTGCGTCCGTATCGATAATGACCCGTATCTTTTTTTCATCCGGTATTCTGATCATCTGAATCGTCCTTTCATATGATGGCTGACGGTGTTGTTTTATTCCTCCTCCGGCTCAGTGCTGACCGGAAGATTATCCAGTACAGTCAGGGCCTCCGCAAAGTGCCTGTAGAGTGTATAAAAACGGAAAATGCCGTACATTGGGCGGACTTCCCGGGCAACATCACCGATGCCGGAAATCTGCTCTTTCAGGAAAGGAATGTTTTTCTGCCGGAGGGCATCTTCCAGCATATTACTCTGTAATTCATACAAATCAATCAGGAAGCAAAGATCATCCGGTTCCGGTGCACGACCGTCTTCTTTATTGCAATCCGTACATCTGTCACCGGAATAGAGACGTTTGCATCTCTGGCAGTAGAGCAGATGATCGGGAAGTTCTTTAGGCTCCTGAATCTCTGATTCTTCAACCGGTTCAGGCTGCACAGGAGCTTCGGCTTTTTCCTGCAGGGCAGTCTGCTCCGGGATGTCAGAAGAATTGTCAACTTCTTCAGGCTCTGTGAAAATATCTTCACCGTGGAATAATGCCTGGAGCTCTTCCTTCAGCTTCATTGTATCAGGAAGGAAAAGCTTGCCGTTACATTCTTCTGCCTTCAGCTTTGCAAGAACAGCATCGATCTCCGGATAGTCTTCTTCAAACTCATAGGATGACCATACATTAAAGACTTTACGTATGGTTTTTGCATCCTCTATATCTTCCAGGAAAAGATCTTCCTGCAAAGGCCTGCCTGAGTTCCTTCTCTTTGTCAGCAGGGCGATCCGGGCATCCCGCCCATCCGGGGTTTCTTTAAGCAGATGCTTCCGGCTTTCTGCATCCGAAGGCGCAGCTTCTTCACCAGGCGCCCGGAAAACGTTGGCATGATAGCATTCCTCACAAACATGGAGGGTCTTGGGTTTTCCATGAACGGATGTTACAACCGGGATGAGGGTGTCTGTCGGAATATCGCACAATTCACACATTTTTCCTGTTTCTTCGGGTATGTTTTCCGCACCTTCCGCCTTGCGGTTCTTGTGACGGACATAGAGTACTCTGGCTACCGCAATAATGAGCCAGACAGCAACGCCAAAGATGGACAGAAAAGAGCAGAGTATGCCGAGCAGAACCAGATAGACGGCAGAGCTTTTCCAGTTATTCAATACGACGTTTTTCTCCGGCCCCCGGTTTTCCTGATTGACATCATATGACATAAACGAAACACCCCTTTCGGCATACAATATACCAGAAGGGGTGTTTCGCTGTCATCACAGCGATGTAACAAATGTGCGTTTTTTGCAAAGTTTTTTCACTGTCAGACAAACTGACGGATCTGCGCTTCCAATGCTTTCAATGCCTTATATTCCCGAAGATAGAGACCGCGCCTCATTTCATCCGTATCAGCATAGGAAGCATGCTTTGAAAAGATATCAATGGCTTCCTCCAGGGACAGCCAGCAGGGAACCATGCCGACTTCCTTTTCCCGAGCTGTCAGTTTGACTTCGGTTTTTCCGACGATCCTGCCGAAGAAGTACCGGCTGACACCCTTCCAGTCTTCATAGTATTCGTCCAACTCAAGCACACATTCCGAAGGTTCGATCAGGAACCCGGTTTCTTCCGCCACTTCCCGGGCACAGCATGTACGTTCGTTTTCATCGCCTTCAAGTCCGCCGCCCGGAATCATATACTGCCCGGTTACGGTTTCATAGGACAACAGAATTTTTCCGTCCTGTACAATGATCCCGCGGCAGGCTGTGTGGCAGACGTCCCAGTGTCCAAAATAATTGTCTCCGATCGTTTCAAGCGTTATCATAATGCCTCCTGTTATTCACGGCTTTTTCCGTGTAGTACAAAAACCTGGTTGGGGTAATTGAATTCCATGGTGAGTTCGGCTTCACAGAAGCCATATTTCCTGTACAAAGCGCGGGGTGCTGTTCCTTTTTCATCCTCTTCCCGGAAGGTGGATACCGTGATGTCCCGGCTTCGGTCCAGTTCTCCAAGGGCTGTTTCCAGAAGAATGGAGGCGATTCCGTTCCTGCGGTATTCGGGATGGACAGCCAGGCAGCAGATCATATTGCGGTTCCTGGAAAACAGCAGCACGCCGGCAATCCGGTTCCCATCCTTTACGCAAAGAGCTTGTTGTTTTCCAAAGAATTTCAGGACGGTATGACGATGTTCTTCCAGGGATTCTTCTGTTTCCAGACCGGGGAAATTATTCCTGACAAGACGGACAAGATCCATCCACTGATCTATATCAGCCGGTTCGCCGAACAAGCATTCAGAAGATATATTGTTTTTCATCATTTCTTATTGCCTATGTTCATAATAATATCCAGCAATTCCATTGTGATATACTCCAGATCCTGCACCCCGTCAATGACATAATCAGATGACGGTTTGATATCCTTCAGCATCTGCACATAGGCAATCCGGGCATAGTTCAGATAGATGTTCATTTCTTCCCGGATTTCATCTGCAGAGGCATTGTTCATATCCCGGAGGATTCTGCGCGCCATGGCAATATCCAACGGGGTATCGATGAACACAGCGCAGTCAATATAATCCCTGATCAGGTCATTCCTGTAGGCGAAGGGATAATCCAGCAGCAGATAATCATACTCTCCGCTGCTGATGATATTCTCGATATCCGCTTTCAGGGGAGAAAGGTTCCATACATTATAATCCGTACCGTCCAGTACCCACTGGTGGAAATCATCGACTTCTCCCTCAAAGGAGTAGTCATCAAAATGCAGGGACGTGCAGCGGGGGAGCTTTTCCTTTACAGCGTTAACCGCGGTGGTTTTACCGCCGGCTGTCACGGCGGAAACAGCAATGATCTTCATTGATTCAGATCCTTTCAGGCTGATGATACCGATATCCATCCGGAATTCTGATAAATGCCCTGATATGGCCGTCCAGCGGACGTTCCACAATCTGCGATATGTTGTCCTTATTACCTTCCGCAACGATGAGGGTGTTTCCGCGTTTCCGCAGAACAATGCCGATATGGTCATGCTCCTGATTGTTGAAGACCCGGTCATAAAGAACAATATCACCGGCTCCCGGCACAAAGGCATCCGTTCCTTTATGGTAACCGATCCGGTCATCGCCAATCGCCCACTCTTCCCAGGCGATACATCCCGCCAGATGGCAGGATCTGCATTCGTCCGGCCGGATGGGGAGATCAAACCCTGCTTCCCTGCAACAGTAGTACACGAAGGCTGCACACCATACGCCGTCTGCTTCCTGCAGGGTCCACCCGGGGAAAAACCGGATAAGGGGCTCAAGATTGGATTCTTTGTCTTCAATATATCCGTGAAAAGGAAGTCGGGCTTTTTCTTCTGCGACCTTTGCCAATGTTTTTCGGGTTGCTTTATCCATGACTGTTCCAGCCTTTCTTATGGCTTCCTGGCCAGCTGCAGATCAATCGTATCAAATATGGTGATGGACCCGCCGTGCTGGTTGATTGTTTCTTCTATGGCGTCAAAGAAGCGTTCCCGGATGCTTTCCTCAATGGTAATATGGTCCGAGTAAGTTCCGATCAGCGCCCTGTATTCGGCAGCTGTCAGGATCCGCTGCCTGTAAAACAGGGCATACCGCGTGTCCGTAAACCCGTATTGATCGGCGACCTTTGCACGTGCCGCTGCCTGATCTTCCGTATACTCAGAAGGTGTCCGCGGCTGCTTTCCGTAATAGGGATAATAGTATTCGGCATAGGCTTGCTGTATGTCCGCAAGCAGCTCCGGATTATCTTTTGCCTGGTAGGGATGATTGGCAAACCTGGCAAAAGAGCCTCCGGACTTCAGTATCCGGAAAACCTTTGGATATCCGATTTCCTCCGGCACCCAGTGAAAGGCGGAGGCCGAGTAAACCAGGTCAAAAGCATCTTCCGGCAGGACTGCATCTTCAAATTTGCCGGTAATCACTGAAAAGCGGGGGTAATTACGGAACTTTTCCCTGCATACCTGCGCCAGCTGATCACCGTATTCCACCGCCGTCAGCGCACAGCCGGTTTTCAGGACGGGCAGCGCCGCCTGGCCCGCGCCGATACCGATTTCCACGGCTGCGCATGAGGCGTTCAGCGGAGCATAGGCAAACAATACCTGATACAGTTCATCCGGGTAACCGGGACGCATTTTATCATAGGTTCCGGATACGGTGTTGAACGTCCAACCTTTTCCCTGGTTCGCTGATTCCATTTTACGGCCTCCGCTTCATCAAAATCATTCACTGTTTTTTACATAAGCAGTGGAGGATTGTCCCGTCCTCCGGTTTGTAGATCTTTCCTTTTTCGCACAGGACAACCTCCAGGCCCGCCTGTTCGGCAAAGTGCGTCAGGTCAGATGCCTCAAAGGTTTCCCAGTACATTTCCGTATTGGCATAGGGGTAGAACTTCCGGCCATTGAGGCAGTTAGGATGATACGCCTGAAGAAAATGCAGATCATGTCCGGAGAAACTGAAGAGACCGTCTTTCCTGAGGACTCTTTTGCATTCCGCCAGGAATTCCTGTTTATACTCGTCTCCGTACAGCAGACCGAAGGTCTGGGCCCAGATTATAACCACATCAAACGAGCTGTCCGGGAAAGACAGGGTTTTCCCGTCATAATCAGAAAAGGGGATAGAATACCCTTTTTCAGCAGATAACTGCTTAACCTGGGAGATAACTTCCTTTGAGATATCTATTCCGACAACGTCAAAACCCATTTCCGCCAGGGCGAAAGCTTCACGTCCCAGACCGCAGCCGATATCCAGGATTCTGGCACCGGCAGGAAAACAGCGGATCACTGTCCGTTCCCATTCCTTCAGCGCGGGATTCCACTGCTGCATTTCATCCACATTCTTTTTATCTTCATACCATTGCGTGACAAGGTTGCTCATCGTTCATCCTTTCCAAGGTTTCAGCCTTCCTTCGGTTTTCGGGTCAGATACAGGATATAGGTATCATTGAATACGATTTTGTTTCCGGCTTCCAGAACAGCTTCCCTCAGGCCGCTGAAGAATTTGGTTTTATAAGGTTCCGGAATCACGATGGAAGTGCAGTGGGTTCCGCTGTATAAAGCAAATTCATCCGCGGTAAAGACGCGCTGTCCATGAAAAACCCGCCGTTCAAAATTCACATAACCGTAATTGGAAGCGTTGGTGTAGCTGAAGGGAGCACGCATCTCATTATAGGTTGCTTCCGGTTTGAAGTACTTGGCGTAGACTTCCTGGATCCGGTTATAAAGCGTTTCGTTCGGGGTCTTGTAATCATCGCTGGTCAGCATCATGGCCAGGGTTCCGCCCGGCTTCAGCAGGTCAAAGGTCTTTGAAAAGGCGACAGCCTCCGGGATCCACTGGATGGTCGCGGCGGAATAAATCATATCGAACTTCTGATCGCCGTAATCATGGGTGATGAAATCATCATTCACAATATGGAAGTTAGGCCGGTTTCCGTATTTTTCCTTCATCTTCGCGTAGAGATGCTCTCCCAGTTCAATCGCGTGATAATCGCAGCCGGTTTCCAGAATCGGATCGGTTGCCTGGCCTGTCCCGGGACCGATCTCAAGCACTGATACACCCGGCCCGATTCCTGCGTAGTCAATCAGGCTTGCAAAGAGTTCGGCACTGTACCGGGGCCTGTATTTGTCGAACTGTTCCGGGATTTTATCAAACACTTTTCTGTATTCCATCGTCAGGTTTCCTCCTTTTCTGTGACGATCAGTTTTTGATCGCAATCGCGGTGAATTCGCCCGGCAGGCTGTCGTTTTCCCAGGCGGGATGTTCGTCCAGCTGCTTCAGGCAGAACCCGCACCGGATGATGGAATTGATGATCTCGCTCATGGTATACCGGCGGTAGCTGCATTTGGGCATCCGGCTACGGATCTCTTCCGGGAAGAAACGGGCATGGGCCATTTCCCCCTCATAGACATCCGTTGAGAAATAACTCATGGTGGGGCGCCCAAGGTTCAGGCTGTCCAGGATCTTGGTAAAAGGATGGAAATCGCTGCAGATCATTTTTCCGCCCGGCTTAAGGATGGTACTCATCATTTTCATAAACTCATCGATCGTATGGAAATAATGCAGGATTCCGCCCTCCATGAAGACGATGTCGAAATAACCGGCATACTTTTCCAGATCAATCTCCAGAATGTCGCAAACCTCATAATTCAGAGGAACATTTGCTGCCTGCGCTGTTTCCATGGCATAGCGTTTGTTCTCTTCGGAGATGTCGAAAACTGTCACGTCAGCTCCGAGCAGCGCCAGGGGAACGGCTTTTTTTCCGCAGGACCCGCAGATGTTGGCAATCCGGACGCCTTTATAGCTGTCGAAGTACTGTGCGTATTTTCTCAGCATCTTTTCCGGATCCGCGGCATCTTCTTTTGCCCGTTCTGCCGGGGTTCCGGAATTTTTGACCCAGAAATCATAGGCGTTGTATTCCCATGCTTTCTTGTGCTGCTTTGTGTACTCTTTCATTCCGGTTCACTCCTTTATTCTGTTTTTATACTCCATTTGTCAGAAAGGAAACTAACAGGGAGACTGGAATCAGTCGGCTGAACTGTTCTGTTGCAGCTTTTCCCATTCCTCCCGGGTGATCGCATAGGCATAAGAGATCGTATTCTTCGGATCCGGATATTCCTTGACCTTCTTCATCCCGTTGGCCAGGGCAGTGGACCAGGAGCCGATGTTTGTGTACTTCATGTAGGAGTAGAAGATATCGTACTGTGTGTTACGGAACCCCCAGTCCCGGACAGCCCGGGCGGCTTCCTTTGCGAAACCACGCCGCCAGTACTTTTTATGGATATGATACCCGATTTCCGGCAGGATTTCACCATCAATATTCTGGAGGGTAATACCGCAGTCCCCGATAAACTCACCGGTTTCCTTCAGGATAACTGCCCAGAGACCGAATCCGTATTTCTCATAGTTGTCCAGGTTCCAGGTGATCCAGTTGCGGGTTTTCTCCTCATCAAAGGGTGCCGGGTAGTGCTGCATGGTTTCAGGATCGGACATGATTTCGTAGAGGGAATCGAAGTCGGAGAGAGTATAAGGTCTCAATAATAGTCGTTCTGTTTCAATCATAGTCGGTCTCCTTTAATTCACAATTTCGTAATCGCCGTTACCAAAGCTCTTTCAGACCTTTGACGGCTGTAGCGTGGGAGTCATTCGCCGCGCTAAAGCACGGATGACTCCGCAACAATTCATAATTCATAATTTGCGTCCTTCGGACGTAGTAAGGGACAGTGTCATCGCGTAGCGATGCCAAATGCAGAATTAAGAATGCAAAATGCAGAATTATTTGTTCTTCAGACGAAGTAAGAGGACAGCCTTAATTCTGGAGGCTACGGATTGTTTTGAGGCATAGCTTTTCTACAATGATTATTGGATAGTACCAGAAAGAAGGGGAGAAAGTTCTCCTTTGTGCCAGATGGCCAGGCGGTGCAGGGGACGGGTCATCATGACGTACAGGATCCGGCAGAGGAATTCATCCTCCGGGAAGTTTTCCGCGGAGGCATCGCAGATGCCTACACAGTCGAATTCCATGCCTTTGACAATGCTGGCCGGAAGGATCATGACACCGCCCCGGTATTCGGAATCCGTTTCAGACAGCAGGTGAGCATCCAGTTCCTGACCGATCTGCTTGTACAGTTTCTTTGCCTGCTCCGCTGTTTTTTCGATCAGGGCGATACTGTGATAGCCCTCCCGGCGCCAGGCCTGCACCTGTTCCCGGATCCGGGAAAGACGGTCTTTGTCGCTGTCCGTACGGATGATCCTGGGCTTTTCACCATGTCGCAGCACGGGCTTTGTTTCACAGATGCCTGGGATGGGATACCGGCCGGACACGGACTGGGCCAGATTCATAATCTCGACGGTGTTCCGGTAGCTGACGGTCAGCTGTTTCAGATCCGCTTTGTTTTTGAAGACCGGTTCCTTCCATTCCTCCCAACTGCGGATTCCCTCATCCGCCCGGATACCCTGGTATAGGTCGCCGACCAGGGTGAAGGTTGCCGCGGGATTAGCCTGCTTCAGCAGCTCAATCTGGAAGGGGGAGAAGTCCTGACATTCGTCGATGACGATATGTTTCATCTGCTTTGTCTTCAGTCCGTAGAGGACTTTGCAGATCATCACCAGCATCGGCAGGTCCTCCTGCCGCAGGGTGCCGTCTTCCGGAAGCAGTTCCTCACCGGGATAGCATTCTTCGAGGAAGTTTTTGTAAAGCCCTGTCAGGTCCGGCAATGGGAATTTATCCCGGTATTTGCCGAGGTATTCCTCAGCCCGGGCGTCGATTTCCTTATAGCGTTGGTCCCGGATCGTATACAGATCCTTGATCTTCTGCTGCCGCAAGGTGCTTTCCCGCATATTGGCCTTGATCTTCAGAACCATCTGCTCCGCACTGGCATTGTACCGGTCCTTCAACAGGGCGGAGGCGGACTGGACTCTCTTGCGGACAATCTTCTTCAGTTCGCTGATACGCTGCTCCAGAGGGAAGTACCGCAGATCCCGGAGAAAGATGGTTTCGAGCTCCTCATGTTCCATGAGCGGGACACCGGCCATTTTGAAGCCTTTCTCCGGCAGGATGGCGGTCTGCAGATGATCCAGATAGCTCTCCAGCTTTTTCATCATGGCCAGGGAACCCTTGAGCCGAAGAATCCGGCCGGCTTTTTCCCGCTCCGCCTCTGAAAGGGTCAGGTTCTTTTCCAGCCGGCTTTCCCGCTGCAGTTTCGGCATCCGGCGGCCCATGCCTTCCCGGCACCAGCCCTCGAAGGTGGTTTGTACGACCCGTTCGACGCCCAGATCAGGAAGGACCTGAGAGATATAGGAGAGGAACAGCGGGTTGGGCGCCAGAATCATCATATTTTCAGGTTTCAGTGTTTTCTGATAAGTATAGAGCAGGTAAGCGATCCGGTGCAGGGCGATGGTGGTTTTTCCGCTTCCCGCGGCACCCTGTACCAGCAGGTGTGCGGCGAGGGGATGACGGATGACGATGTTCTGCTCCGCCTGGATGGTGGTTACGATCTCACGGAGCCTGTCCGTGGAGATACTGCCCAGGACCTCCTGAAGATAGGTTTCCTGGGAAACAATGCCGCTGTCGAACAGACTGATAAGTTCCCGCTCCCGGACGGTCAGCATTCGCTTCAGGGTCAGCTCGCCCTCCACGTGTCCATCCGGCGCCTCATAGTCCATTTTTCCGATCTGGCCGGAGTAATACAGGTTGGCAACGGGGGAGCGCCAGTCCACCACAACCGGAGTCAGCGCAGCCGGATCCAGAACGCCCCAGCGTCCCAGATACCAGGTTTCCGGAGAACTGCCGGCGGGAGTGAAGTCCAGCCGGGCAAAGTAAGCCTGCCCGGCGGCCATGGTCAGCTGACGCAGCCGGTCCAGCTTGGCCTTGAACAGCTGCAGGTATACCTCCTCCTGATCGTCCGGTACAATGTTTGCATGAACATCCATTTCCTCACCGGCCTTTGCCCCGGTGAGGGCTTCCACTTCCCTGATTTCCCGGTCAATGGTGTCCCGAGCCTGCTGAAGATGAAGATACTCTTCCTTCGCAGATGGATGTTCGGGTAATGTGACAGATTCCATAATCGTCCTTTCCCGGCAAAAATATAAAAGCCTCTGCCGTATTTTTTCTACGCAGAGGCTTACAGATTCTATGTCCTGCAAGCGTGTGGAAGTGCATGATAACAGAACAAATCCGGGTTTGTCAAGAACGAATTACATTTTTTTGCATATTTTACATTTATTACAAAACAACAATGCCGTAAGGGCTTTTACGGGGTTTCCTCTGATTCCGGGATATATCGTGCTCTTTCACCGCCGACCAGCAGAGGACGGGTGCGGGCTGCGGAAATCCGGGCTTCCCCAACCTGTGAAATGCTGAGCCGAACAGGTACGGCAACACGACGGAGATGCATTCCGATCAAGGTCTGGCCAATATCAAGACCGGCATCCGCCTGAATGGCCAGGACTGCCACAGGGTCTTTGAAACGCTTCCAGGCCGCAGTGGCCAGAGAACCTCCGGCCTTGATCCGGGGAACGACCCATACAATTTCATAACCATAGCGCTCGGCCGTTTCCCTTTCCATGATCAGGGAACGGTTCAGATGCTCACAGCACTGGAATGCAGGCGCCACACCGGCATCACCGCATACCTTCATCACGGCTTCCACCACGGCTTCACCGTATTCATAGGTGGAATTGTGACCGATGGTGCCGCCGGCTATTTCGCTGGAGCTGCCGCCGATGACCAGCAATTTTACCGGGTTGAAATGGGGACGGTTTTCCTGTAGCAGGGCTGTAACGGCCTGTTCTGTCTGGGCATATACCAGTTCAGCAGTGATATTCATAGCTGTTCGATCCTTTCCTGATCTTGGTGAGTTTATACTTTATTGCATAACGCAGTTTCAGCTCTGTCATATCCGGTCCAGCAGATTACGGATCTGATCTTCTTTTTCCCGGATATACCGGATGCGATTGATGGTGTTCCGGACCTCCGAGACGCCCATGGCCTGTTCCTCTTCGTCCTGGCACTGTCCCAAAGCCCTGGTGATATTATACTCCAGCCATTCAATCCAGGTATAGGCCAGACCCAACACACTTCCGTAATTCCTGAAACCGTTATCCCAGGTTTCCAGGTATCCGTCAAAGAAGGCTTTTGTTTTCGCCAGATCCAGGGCGCAGGTTGTGATGCCGGACCACTGCAGGGACAGCTGCAGAACGTGGGACACAGGGTTGCCGTAATCCAGGCATTCCAGATCAATCATCACCGGTTTGCCTTCATTCCACATGACATTCTTGGGATCCATATCCTCATTGGTAATGCATTCCATAGCAGGCAGTGCCAGCCGGGCGGCGTTCAATGCTTCCTGCGCGTCGTTCAGCAGCTGTTTGTTCTCCTTCAGCAGGGGAGTGATGACGCTGTTCTGCCTGTCCGCCTCCGCAATGTATTCCGTCCAGTTGATGGTACTGAGTTCCGGAACGACAGATCCCATATACCTGGGCTGCAGGGCGTGGATGCGGGCCTGAATGATTCCGGCCTGACGGCACTGATCCGGTGTGATGTTGTTCCAGTCGGTGATGCTGCCGTTCTGCCAGCGGAAGACATAGAAATACTCATCGTCCACTTTCTGCATCTTTTGTCCATTGAGTGTCAAGGCAGCTACTACCGGGATTCCGGCATCCTCGATGATCTGTTCCAGTTTTTCCGCTTTCCGGTAATTATCCATGACATTCGGCCGTTTCATGATCTCCGGATTCAGATGCTTTACAGCATAGGAACGTTCCGGGGTATTCACCCGGTACATTCTGTGCATATAGCCGCCGGAGACAGGCGTAACAGGCGGCAGGATTTGTCCGAGACCGGCTGCTTCAAACAGTCTGGCAATAGTTTTTTCGATATTCATCATAATTCATCAGCCGGTATAAACGGCTTCAAACTCCTCACAGACGAGTTTCATATCCTCGTCAAATTCAAGATCCGCTTCTTTCAGTTCTTCTGTGAAAAACCTTTTATGCACCTCACGCCAGTATGCCAGGGACCGGTCTCCTTCGCCTTCTTTGAATGCATGTTCCGCAGTCACCTGGCTGAAAGGCGTGACATATACTTTGGTTGTCCTGGTGATACAGACAGCCTGTTCATCGGAGTCCAGGATGATGTTGTATGCGCCTGCTTCCGGCAGTTCTTCCTCCTCCAGTTCATAAAAACAGTATGCGGAGCAGGTGGCGGTCTTGATTCCGTCCTTTACCAGCCGAGCCAAGGTGTCCGCATCATCCCCGAAAGACCAGGCGTCATATTCACCGGTTAATCCGGATTGATTCCACATTTCTTCTGCTGTCATTGTTGATTTCTCCTGATGTTTTTCATAAGGTTCCGCACGGGCGAAACCAGCAATCATCATAGCATGAATACAGGGAAAAAGCGAGGGAACAGCAGACAGATGTATTCTTCTGTCTGTGCAAATAGTTGCAAAATAAAACAGTTGACAAAAACAACTAAAAGGATTATTCTCTGTCGCATAAAGGAGGCGGGAAGAATGAATCAGGTGAAACAGCTGCGGGAATATACCAGGGAACTGGAATGTCATCTGGCAAACATGAATCAATCAGACTGCTGCCAGTGCGGTGTGAATACGTCCCAGTGCTTCCTGCTGGTAGAGATTGGCCGAAAACCCGGCATCTGTGTCAAGGATCTGGCTGAGGCTCTGAGGCTGGACAAAAGCGGCATCAGCCGAAGCGTGGAGGAACTGGTTCAGAAAGGTTATGTGAACCGGGAACCGTCGAGGGAAGACAGACGGAGCGTTGTGCTGTCCCTGACAGACAGCGGCAGGGAGCGGTTTGACAGGATTGAGAACGACATGGATATGAAGTTCCGGAAGGTTCTGTCCGGTATTGAAACGGAAAAGCGGGAACAGGTTCTGGAGGCGCTGAGACTCTATAACGAAGCCTGCAGGAAAGCGGAGTGCAAATGCGAATGATACGTCAGGAAAAAGCAGTTGAGTATTTCAACAGGGGGTTTCACTGCTCACAGGCCGTTCTGGCTGCCTATGCGGATCAGTGCGGCCTGACAGAGGAAAAGGCGCTGAAGCTGGGCGCCTGTTTCGGAAGCGGAATGAGAAAAGGTGAGGTATGCGGTGCCTGTACCGGTGCGCTGATGGTGCTGGGTATCTTATACGGATACGATGACCCGGAAAATCAAAAAAGCAAGCAGACAGCGGACGAGATGAACGACAGGATGATGGACGGATTTGCCCAAGCCTGCGGATCCTGCCTTTGTAAGGAAATCCTGGGGTATGATATATCCAAACCGGAAGAGAAACAGCAGGCCCGGGAAAAGAACCTGTTCAGGGAAGTATGCCCGCAGATGGTGAAGAACGCGGTCAATGTACTGGAAGATATTATCAGGGAGAGACGAGAAAATGGATAACAAACTGACAATCCGGGACGTCCGGACAGAAGACGCGGAAAGACTTGTTGAGATTTATGCCCATTACGTTCAGAATACGGCAGTTTCCTTTGAATACGAAGTGCCGACTGTGGAAGAATTCGCAAACAGAATACAGAAGATCAGCGCAAAGTATCCTTATGTGGTCTGCCTGGATCAGGATAAAGTGATCGGCTATGCGTATGCCGGCCGGTACAGCCCCAGGGAAGCCTATAACTGGACGGTGACCACCTCCATCTATATTGACAAGGATCATCACCGGAAGGGCGCCGGCACTTTACTCTATGCTGCACTGGAAGAAAAACTGCGGGAACGGGGAATTGTCAATCTGCTGGCTGGAATTGCATATGTGGAAGAAGAGGATGAATACCTGACACATGACAGTGTGTATTTCCATCAAAAGATGGGATATGTTCAGGTGGCTCGGATGATGACCGTCGGCAAGAAATATGACAGATGGTATGACCTGCTCTGGCTGCAGAAAAAGCTGTAAAGCAGCAAAAACCATGCAAAAACCCGCTTGGGGAGAAAGATTCCCAACCGGGTTTGTTTTATCGGTATATATTTACTTTTTGCCGGAGAACCGGGTCATAGGTTCACCCCATGCACCGAGGTCTGTTCCTTTCCAGCTGAAGTAGCGGCTGCAGGTGGTTTTGACAGGCGCAATCGAATTCAGCTTATCCAGGGAAGTGCCCTTACCGTTCGCCAGCGTTTCATCCTGCAGTACGTTGCGGATGCTGCACAGCATGACCTCGCCGTCATCCTGCTGAATAAAGTCCTTGACTTCCAGTTCAAAGACAACGGGGGAAACGGCCAGAACCGGTACTGGCAGTACGCTGCCTTTTTCAATTTCAATATCCAGGTTCATTTTTTCCGGGTTATGTCCGTCTGTACATCCCAGATAATCCGCCAGGGGGAGCATTTCTTCCGTAACCAGATTGGCTGAAAACACCTTCTGCCGGTGAATGTTATCCTTTGTCAGCTTGCTGCCGCCGATGCAGGCCATCACACCCAGTTGCGTGTCCCAGGTATAGCTGAACCAGCAGAAAAGGCCGAAATCGGCTTTGCCGTTTTCATCATAGGTTCCGTAGAGGAAAAGCGTCTGGGGACAGTAATCGTTCGTAGGAGATAAACTGATTTTACTCATGGTTGTTTCCTTTCTGAGTTATTCGCTCAAGGGAGATTTGTCATTTCTGTCTGCTTCGCGTACGTTGTCCAGCACCCGGAGCAGCATGCCTTCAAAGGAGGTGATCTCTTCGTCCTCAAACCCCCGGAAGTAGATGCCGGTCATCTCTTCCGACACAGCAGCATACTGTTCTTTGCACTGCTGTGCTTTCGGACCGAGGAAGATTCGAACCACACGCCGGTCTTCCGTGGAACGGACGCGCTTTACCAGACCGGCGTTCTCCATCCGGTCCAGCATGCTTGTCAGCGTACTGTTGGCCAATCCAGTCCGCTGGCCGATCTCATGCGCGGAAAGACCGTCCTGCTGCCAGAGTGCGTCCAGGATTTTTCCCTGCGGGCCGTTAAAGGTATCCGCACCGGAAGCATCCAGCAGCTTTTCAAATACACGGCCGCCGATCAGGCGGATCTGGGCGATATAATCACCGCTGCGTGATATTCTCATGGTTATCCTCCTTCCATGTAGAATATTACTATATAGAAATAATATCGTCAAGTCCTTTCTGAAAAAGAGAGATAAACTTTTGAAAAAACCGTTGACCCGAACACGGTGTCGCGGTTTACAGTGATTTCGGCGGAGAGAATTGAACGCTGTGATCCTCCGGCCGGAAGCATAAGAAAGGGAAAAGGTGAATGGTATGAGTCTCGAATTCAGGAAAGCAGGCACGTCAGACGTGCCGGTGCTGAACAGCCTGTCCAAACAGGCATTTGACACGGATGTTGAAGTCGGTGGCACTTCGACAGGAGGGCCTCCCGGATATATGTCCGTTCCGTTTCATATGAAGATGGCGAGGACAGGCCATCTGTATAAGCTTACGGAAAACGGCCTGATTATTGGCGGAGCTCTTCTGTTTCAGGATGGGGCGGAGCTGAATGTCGGCAGGATATTTATCAATCCGGAACACTTCCGCAAGGGATATGGGCTCCGGATGATGGAAGCTATTGAGGATATGTTCACAAATGTGAAGGTATTTACGCTGGATACGCCTGTATGGAACATCCGGACCAATGCTTTTTATACAAAGCTGGGCTATACGGAAGTGAGGCGCGACGGAGACTTTATCTATTATGCCAAACGGCGGTAAACTGAAGCATATGAAAGAAGACCCGGATTTTGATCCGGGTCTTTCCATATCAGCCTGTGGTCAGCAGATGAGCCGAAGCTCTTCCATGTTGTTTTCAAAAACGCCTGTTTTCCGGAAACCAACAGATTCATACAGTTTTTTCGCGTTGACGTTGCCGGGAATGACGCCGGTGTAGATTTCCTGCGCATGGAAACGTTCCTTCAGGAATGCGATACCGAGTTCCAGCGCTTTTCGCCCATAGCCTTTATGCTGATGTTTCCGGTCGATCAGCAGTTTCCATAGGGTGTAGTACTGCTTGGTTTCATAATAACCCATCATGATGAAGCCGACGATTTCCTGATCACTGTAAACCGCGAAAGGGAAGGCAGTCTCCTGATAAACATAGGCCTGAGCCAGGGATTCCGCGGTGGTGGAAACATAGCCGGTCTGGTCATCGTTGATTTTCAGACTGAGCACTTCATCCAGATTGTCCTGTGTGACAGGTTTGATCTGTACCATCTGTTCCTCCGAAAAAATGTATATTCGTTACCTGAGTGTACCGCCATGGAAGGTGCATTCATATACCTTTATTTCGCCCCGGTAGATTTCCTCATATCCCTGGAACCAGGTAAAATCACCCGTTACCTTGCAGCGGTAGGTATATTCTCCGGCCTGATAGTATTCCGGCCCCCGGTAGGGCATTTTCCGGTCGGCATGACGAAGAGCTTCCTTCAGGAAATTCCCGCTGAAGCTGTCATCCAGCACCCTGCCCATATAGTTCATTGCATACACAGCGGTTCCATCGTGCCAAACGGCTTCTTCCCCGGCAAACTGTTCTCCGCCGACGTATGTGTCGTGATACAGATAACGGCCGTTTTCATACCTGAAATCGTGGGATTGGGGACGGGTGGAATCCACCTCGTTCTGAAACGCGGCATAGGTGTTCACGTTGGCTTCCAGCCGGAATGCAATCAGCTCTTCCATGTCGGAGTCCTGTTTCGCAGCAGGGCGGACAGCACAGTCCTGATCCTTTACCAGGTAATCCACGCTGACGTTGAGCAGATTGCTGATCTGGATCAGGTTGAAGATGTCCGGATAGACCTGTCCGGCTTCCCATTTGGCAACTGCCTGCCTGGAGACTCCTGTTTTTTCCGCCAGTTCTTCCTGCGTCAGGCCTTTATTTTTCCTGAGCAGCTGCAGTTTTTCAGAAAAGATCATTTTCATCACCTCGGGAACAGGGTAACAGGTTTAGCGTTGCTTTCACATCAATCAACAGTAGCAATTTTGCTGCTTCGGCTATACAAAATGTGAATCTGATCATTACAGTTCTTTTGACAGAAGCCAGAAACCTTCGTCAGGAGCCGGATTCATGCTTTCGTCCATGGCGCAGGGATCTGAATAGCAGTCCTTGATTTTTACGGTAAACCCAAGCCGGTGATACAGCCTGATGTTCTGTTCCTCTTCCGGACCGACACCGATGGTGACACGCCGGAAACCGGCGGATTTCAGATCAGCGACGACGGTTTTCATCAGTTTGCTGCCGAGCCCCTGACCACGGTATTCCTTCCGGATCCTGAATGCACACAGATAAGCAGTGGAGCTCCCATCTGCGAAATCATGATCCGCTTCTATATTCCGGAAAGCATACAGCTCCCCGATCAGCTCTCCCTCATGCTCCAGCGTCCAGAAATCAGCATTTCCGGAGCTGATATTCTGATAGAAGAACCGGGCTGTAGGCGAGGCTGCATTCACGTCCAGATAATCCCATAGCTTCAGCATTTCTTCACCGGAAGCTTTTCTGATTAACATATTTTCCCTCGCTTAAAAGTAATGCTCCATCAGACGGTCCACCCACTCGGGAACGACAGCCTCTTTTCTGTCATAGACGGGATAATAGGGCTTGATATCCAGAACCGGGGTACCATTGACAGCGTCAAGGCCCTTCACGGTAAGCGTACGGTCCGAGACAGAGACGATTTCGACAGACGTCATCCCGATGTGGTTAGGCCTGTCTTTTGCCCTTTGGGAGAAAATGCCCACCTTGGGCATATCTTCCCGGTTCTGCGGACGTCTCTGCAGATGCTTTTCCTTCACATACTGCGCCTGATCCAGATAATACAGGATAATCGCATGGGAGAATTGTTCCAGTCCGGACAGGCCGCCTGCATATTGTTCCTCAAGCGTTATGGATGAGACGTTTTCGCCCCAGGCAGTATCCTTTTTCTCCGAAACGGCGTTTTCCACCCGGCCGATGGGCATCATTTCAATTGATTTCATTTTGTCAGATTCCTTGCTTTATTCTTTTCCTGTGCTGAAGGCAATGCAGTCCAGAATATACCGGATGAGCAGGTCTCCGTAATTCGCATTTCCCCATTGCCAGGAAGGGTCGTTTTCACTGAGCGGATGCTTGTCGGAAACCATCAGGGCAACAGCGTTCCGGATTCCATACAGGTTGCACAGGTTAACCAGCGCGGAGGCTTCCATGTCCACAGCTGCACAGCCGATGTCGCGCCAGAACTGTTCCTTGCCGTAGGTCTGCCGGTAAACCGCGTCGGTGGTTACGGTTGGCTCCCGAAATACCCGAAAGCCTTTTTCCTGAAAGAAGGAAGCGAGCGTATCGAAAGGGAAGGGAGGGGTGACCTGCGCAAAGCCGGGATCCTCCAGATAATGCCGGGAGGTCCCTTCCTCACTCCATACTTTATCGGGAAGGATGATATCCCCTACGGACAGATGACCTGCAAAGCCACCGCACAGCCCCACCAGGAGCACTTCCTTCACGCCAAGAACGTGCAGCGTTTCAACGGTGCAGGCAATCTGCGGTGCCGCATAGCCTCCGTGGAGAAAACAAACATCGTTATGTCCCTCTATTCCAAGCACCTCGGAGTGGGTGATGAATCCGGGCAGCTTCTCCATGAGCTGTTGACAGGAATAATGCTCCTTCAGTACCGGCAGGCCTTTTCCCAGACAAAAAACAACCGCCCTGGCAGGGAGCACAGGAATTTTCATGCCGGGGTATTTGCTATCAATCTGTTTTCCGGGACTGAGAATGGGTTCCCCGGGGGTATACCATGACATGATTTTCACTCCCTTCCGGTAAATGATCAGGTGTCCTGCCGCAGGACCTCAATATAGTAGTCCAGCAGTTCAAAAATCCAGTCATGAAGCCGGGAAAAACGGAAGCCCAGCGACGCAGCCAGATCCGTGTTAATGCTGTATTCCGGTTCCCCGTTATAGGGTGCCGCGTCACCGCCGGCGTTCAGAACTGCCTTTTTCCCGGTCTTTTGTTCAACATAATCCAGAATCTCCCGGATGGAGATTGTGCCTTCCGAACAGCCGTTGACGACACCCCTGAATGGCTTTTCAGCCAGGAATGCCATGAATTTTCCGGCCTCATCGGAACGGATAAAACCCATCCGGCAGTCCAGGTTGTCGACATACATGGGGATGGATTTCATGACGTGCTCAATATAGAACAGCAGCCGCTTTGTATAATCATCTTTCCCGATGACGAAAGGATAGCGCACGGCAATCCAGTTCCGATCCGGATACTTCTGCCACAGGGCGCATTCCGCCTGCCGCTTGATCTCGTCATAGGGGAAATCCGGCCGGCTGCACCAGATCAGTTCCTTTGCGGTTCCGTCAAAATCAGATTCCACTGTGTTGATATGCTTCGGATTATACACGGCGGTGGTGGACATGTGGATGTACCGGCCGAAGTCCGCTGCTTCCATGAGGGATCGTATATCATTGGAACAGTAGGCCAGTTTGTCGATAATGACGTCGAAGTGACGGCCTGACAATGTGCTTCGGAGGCTTTGGGCATCGATCCTGTCAAGGGTGAGCCGTTTTACCCTGCTGCCGAAACTGTCAGCAGACAGGCCGCGTGTTGCGATCGTGACCTCGTGTCCGGAATTCAGAAGCTCCTCAACCATGGGAATGCCGAAGAACCTCGTACCACCGATTACCAGAACGTTCATTTCGCTGTCTCCGTTGCGCAAAGAATCAGATTCCGGGATGAATTATTCGCCATAAAGCAGATCCTGGATGATGAAATCACGGGACAGGGGAGTCCAGTGGCCGGGAAGGCAGATTTCAGGATTCACCTGACGTATGGTTTCCGCCAGCTTGTTGGCCAGTTCCTGATCCACCTCCCAGCCGGGGAATGCACCGCCGGTGCAGTCGCCCATAATCAGGAGCTTGTCTCCGGGTACTTCAACCAGGGTGGAGTCGTCTGTGTGAGGCGCTTCCGCCTGGAAAATCCGGACAGGACAGTTGCCGGGATCCAGCGTCATTTCACCACTGAAAACCATGTCAGGAAGGGTTACAATGACCGGCTTGTTACCCGCGTATTCACGCTGGATCGATTCATGCATGGCGAGAAAGAAAGCCGGGCCTTCCTTGGCCAGGCGGTCACGGATATCCCGCAGGTACTGTGTTGTCCGTTCGTTGGCCAGGGTGAGCCCGTGAACCGCATGCATGGCGAAAGTATGATCCCAGTGCCAGTGCGTCAGCACGGTGAGTTGCGGTAGGGGAAGGCCGGCTTCTTCCAGCTCCCGGTAAAACTCCCGGATATGTTCTTCAGAGTGACCGGCATCCACTGCCAGGCTCCAGCGGTCTCCGCGGATATAGCTGAGATTCGGGCGGTCCCTTTCCTCTTCAAAGGGGTATACCCAGACCCGTTCTGTAAGTTGATTCAGTCTCATATTCAGTTATTCTCCTTAAGTTCTGTTTCAAATAAAGCGTCGGGGGATAATTACGGCTTCCAGTTCCGGATGCATAGCCAGGGCATTTTTGACGTCGATCGTGTAGTCAACGACCGTGCAGTGGGCGTTCATGTCGTCGTAGTATTCACGGATTCGTTTTCCGCCCATGGCCTCCATTGTCTTCCAGGAGGCGGGATTGTCCAGATCGGCATCCATAAAGACGCTGTCGATTCCGAAATAATCGCAGGCCTTCAGCCCCAGATACAGGTTGATATTATTGTATCCTTTGCCACGCTCGGTGGGCCTGATGCTGTATCCGATATTGCCGCCGTAGTGCTTCAGCTTTTCATTCAGGGCAAGACGGATGTTGATCATGCCGACGATCCGCTGATCGCTTTCCCGGACCAGGAAATAGGTTCGGCCAGGCACTTTTTCCTCGTTCGGTACCCGGTTATAATCCAGATTCAGTTTTTCCAGCCAGCCTTCATAATTATCGAGGAAGCGGTTCAGTCCTCCGGTTCCGTTGATTTCTGAATTGTACTGATAGAATTCATTGATATAGTCAATGGCGGCCTCTTTTCGTTCCGGGCCGGGTATTTCAAAATAAAAACGTTCCATACGCTTACTGACTCCTGTATCGTTATGTATTAAACATTGTAAGGTAAATGCTGAGCACCGTCCAGGCGGAAAGGGAATAGAAGTTTCCGTGTTTATCCTTTCCGGTCCGGAAAATTTCCTGCGCCTGTTCCCGGTCCAACAGCTCAAAACCGTCGAACAGTTCGGAACCTTCCGCCCCGCTCTGGTTCAGGTCATCCAGGTTGTCCAGGGTGATCTCCGCACACAGGAAAGCGTTGCTTTCATCGGTCATACCGGGGGTGGAGAAGGCACAGGGATTCAGGACGTAAACCCGGTCGCTGTCCTTCACTGTCAGGCCGGTTTCTTCTTTGATCTCCCTGATCGCGGCTTTCACCAGCGGATCGTCACTTTGCCTGTCTTCCGGATCCAGCAATCCGGCTACCGGGCTCAGCAGGAATTGTCCGATGGGATAGCGGTACTCATAGGACATGAGCAGGCGCGTCTGATTTCCCGGCAGGTGCAGCACAACGGCGATTGTAACCGCGTCCGGGAGCATTGCACGGAAAGCGTCATCCGGAAGCTTTGCGACAAGATCCTCCGGTTTTCGCCGGGACACGGAGAAATAATGCCGGTTTTCCGCGTACTGATGATCGTACATCCGCAGGAACCGTGCGTCATACAGCGTCTCAACATGATTCTTATTCACTTTGCTGTTCATGATCATCACCTCATATCGTGTCAGCGGGGGATTTATGTGTCGTGGCGGGGATAACTGAGTTCGTCACTCCATGATTTGATTTCATCAAAGAAGCCGTTCACAGCCATGAGACCGTAATGCCACAGGAAGGCACGGTCCCGTTCACAGATTTCGTCGAGCTTCATCCAGAGTACTTCCTTCAGCGGCGGATTGTCCACCGGCTCCTCCGGGTCATATCCTGTAATGGGTTCCTGATCCGCGGGAACACTGACTTCAAAAGAGTATTCCGCGCTGCCGCCGGATTTGTACTGGACAGCCAGCGGCCGGAGAATGGTACCGTCCAGTCCGCATTCTTCCTTCAGTTCGCGGAGGGCTGCCTGTTCCGGTGTTTCATTATGCTCTATGCCGCCGCCGGGCAGGGTGAAGAATTCATGACCGAAATAGAATACCCGTTCCATCAGGATTTTCCCTTCACGGACGACAACCGCTACGCTGCGGCTGCGCTGGTAAACATATTCCGTTTCCTTATCAGTAACGGCGCAGGCCTGCGGCATATGCTGATCAAAGTATGCCCGTATTTCTGCAGCGGTATCAGCCACCTTGCTCCAGACGGTTTCATCCGCATGATCAACGGCATACCGGGAGACTTCCCTGAGATGCTGAATGCCGCTGCCGAATTGTTCCCTGATCCATTTGTGCGCGGGGAAGATCCAGATATGGAAGTGATGCGAACGCTCTTCCTGTACCAGGGTGATCTCATCTGCGATATGAAGCTCCTTCAGGGCTTTTGCCGCGCAGGAAAGGATATCGCCGATCTCGGATCTTTCGCCCTTTGCCAGTTCGGCAAAAGACTGAATATGCCGCTTCGCGGTAATGATCAGGAAACCGGGAATCGGGATCTGAGGATCCGCAGCCAGGACGACAGAACGGCCGTTATGGATGATTCCACCCGGAAGCTTTACTTTTCCGTCTACGATATCACAGCCAATGCACCCGGGATCCGGACTGACAGAGGGGGAACAGCCAACGGGTTTGTTTTCCATACAGATCACCTCGGATCCACTGCGTTTTTCAAATACAAGATTACAGGAGACGGACGGATTCCACAATAGTATATCCGTTTTCTTCGACCCTTGAGAATTCAATCTGTTCAATATGAGCTTCAAAGGGGGCAAAGTGCTTTCGCATTTCATTGCAAAGTGTGTTCAGATCCGCGGCTGGATCGCAAAGCAGTGTGGTGTGGGGATACCAGGTTTCTCCACGAGTCCAGCGATCCAGGTGCTCACCGAAAGCCATTTCGATTCTGTTGTGAAGGGAACTCAAAGGTTCTGAAGACGCCGGCACAGCAACGAGGATGGAGGTTTCAGAAAGGACCTCCAGCTTTTCATAGCGGACAGAAAACGAATGGGCATCCCGGAGCATTTTCCTGCAGGCTGTAATAAATGCTTCTGTATCCTCCGGAAGATACGTGGCAAGGGTGATATGCGCATAAAGCGGGGAAGAAAAACGAACCTGAGGCATGGCGGTTTCACGCAGCCTGCTGAGCTTGTCATTTACATCAGGAGACAGTTTCGCGATGACACAGAGCATTTTGTCAACCTCCGTTATATCGATCACTGCAGTTCCGGTTTCTTACTGCCTGGCGCGATCACAATTCCCTGGTTTCAGAACCTTTTTGCAAAGGCGACATTACCGATCTGCTCGGTAAAACCGTTATGCTGATAAAAGGTATAGGCAGGGACATCCTTATCTGTCAGCAGGAAAATCTGGCATATTCCTTTTTCCGACAGATAAGCCTCAATCGCTTTCATGAAGGCGGTGCCGATTCCTTTTCCCTGTGAGTGCCTGTCGACGCAGAACTCATTGATGACGTATTCCGTTCCGGAATACCAGTGTTTGATATAGCCCATGGATAAACCCATAATCCGGTCACCGTCAAAATAACCAAGGGTAAGGGAATAGGACTGGCCTGTCAGATCGGTAATGTAGGCATCAAGCTGCTTCCGGTCACTCCAGTCATCATTCCAGGGCTCGTTGGTGAAAACGTCGGTAAACAGGTCGGTGATCATCTTCCGATCTTCAAGAGATAATACTTTCAGTTCCATTTTTTTACTCCAATTGACTCAAAAAAGGGGCGTTCCGGTCCTTGTCCGAAAGAACCGGATCTTCACAGGGAAGCACCAGACGGATCGTGGGATCCCGGAAGCTGATGACCGCTGCATGTCCACGGACAAACTCCCTGTCGGCGGCAAAGTACTGAATGGTGTTTTCTTCCAGGGAAAGGAAGGCATGGCCGAAACCTGCCGGAATGTATACTATGGCGGGATTCGCAGCATCCAGTTCCAGGGATTGCCATTGCATATAGGTGGGAGAGTCCTTTCTTAGGTCTACCACATAGTCCAGTCCTTTTCCCTGCAGGACGGAGACGAGCTTCGCCTGCGGATAAGGCTCCTCCTGGTAATGAATGCCGAAGAAGGTATGGCGTGCAGGCATGGTATAAATACGCTGCACTTTCCAGTCTGCCTGTGGAACGGTTTCCCGTAGCTGATCCGGAGACAGGTCCGTCATTGTTCCGCAGACATCTGTCCGGACAGCGGGCTCGAGTACCAGAACTTCATCAAACAGGCGCTGCCTGATTTTCATTTTTTTATCCTCTTTTTTCAGCCTTGGGGCTGGTTCTTATATACGATCCTGCGGTCTTCCGGCTGATAGGGATGCGCTTTGCTGATTTGGCCGAACCATTCATAATCAATATCGTTTTCAGTGTTTCCGGTTTCCAGATCTTTCAGCGCAGACAACATTGTATCAAACAGCTCAATGCCGCAGGGAGCCTGGCAATGTCCATGCAGGATCGTATCAAACTGATCCCGCAGGGGAAGCAACCGTTCCATACTTTCAATCTGCGTCCGGACAGGCAGGGATTCTTCCAGCTGCAGCCAAAGATGCTGAACCATACCGTCTCCGGCGAAAAGAATGCGGTCCTTCCGGTCCAGAAGTACGATTTCACCCGCCGTGTGACCCGGAAAATGAATGGCTTCCAATTCCACTCCGCCCAGATCGAAAACCTGCCCGTCCTCAATATTCTCAAAGGGCGGGAACTTGATGCCAAACTGCTTCATGGCAGCCTGCATCTCAGGATGGTTGATCGACTCCTCAGCCAGGGGCAGATCCGCCAGGTTCATATAAGCCTTGTCAAAAGCCCAGTTTCCGCCCATATGGTCTCCGTGGCCATGGGTGTTGATGCAGATCAGGGGAAGGGGAGTCAGGGCTTCCGCGACTGCGCGGATATTACTCATACCGAGGGAAGTATCGATGACAGCTGCCTGCTTTGCTCCGGCAACCACATAGCAGGTGGCTGCGTGATTATCGTCCAGCAGCCATACATGGTCATTAATCGGGATGACATTGGGGATTCTCAGTTCGGGCATGGTTTTATCCTCCTGTTATCTGAATATATCTATCCTGAAGGATTCGGCAATCCGAAAGGTCTGTTCTGTTCCAGTGCGCTTAGCCGGAAACTGCATGGAATCGTGATAAACGGGCAACTGAACACAGCGCAAAGTTGATTGTACAATAGCAGTTCAGGCCAAAGCTGTCAATGTCGGACGGGAAAAGCCGGTATGATGTATAAAAAGAAGGAATATTATGATGTACATACAATAATTAATGATAAACGTTAAAAATATATTGACAAACATATAAACGATGTATAGTATTATAACTGTAAGCAACCGGTAAAGGTTTCGTTGAGAGCAGCAGATAAGGAGCAATATGGAGGAACAGCGATGGATACAACGGATGTAATGGAAAGAACACTGGCACAGGAAAAGGGCCGGTTTGATAAGTTCTGTAAGCTCATGCACGTTTTCAGTACACTGATGTGGATCCTGTTAACGATCGGGGCAGTTTTCTGCCTGATTGTATCTATCGTCCAGGAGGTACAGTACGAGAATAACGGGGGAGAAGCCAGAATGCCGGAAACACTGATATCAGTGTTTTATGTGTTCCTGGTGATGGGCGGAATCGGCCTTTTGTGGAATTCAGCACGACACATTTTCCGCCGGTTGAGGACTGCGGAGACTCCTTTCTGCTATGACATTGCGGACAAAATCAAGGGGACGGGATTCCTTGCGATCCTGCTCGGTATAATGAGCTTTGTTTACAGGATGATTGTTGAACTGCTTGCCAGGAACGGGGTTATCAAACATTTTGTGAAATCGGATGGCTTTGTGGACATAGGATACCCGTTCATCTATTCCGTCATCATCCTGGGAGTGGTACTGATGATGATAGCCTATGTTTTCAACTACGGATGCAAGCTCCAGCAGGAATCGGACGAAACACTGTGAGGACGGTGAGCGTATGATCATTTTACGTCTGGACAGGGTAATGGCGGACAGAAAGATGTCTCTGAATGAGTTGTCGGAAAAAGTTGGCGTGGCAAACGTCAATCTTTCAAAGATGAAGACAGGAAAGATCAGCGCGGTGCGGTTTTCGACGCTGAATGAGATCTGCAGGGTGCTGCATTGCCAGCCGGGAGACATACTGGAATATGCCGAAGATGAAGAGGGCTGAAACGCGAGCGTTTGCCCTCTTTTTCGGCATATTCCAGCAATGAACAATTATATATACTCTGATTCTGATTCGTGCACAATAGCCTGAGAAGAGGTTTGACAAGCTGCGGGGTCCGGTGGTAGGATACAGATAACGATTGATGAGAGGGGCGGGAAGATGCGCAAGTAACGGATTTTGATGTCAGGAAAGCCGCTGTATGAGCGGCCTATTTCGGGCGTCAAAATACCGGAGCGCAGCTTCCGGCTTTTTTTCGTGCCGATCTGTTTCCGGTTTGACGCCTCACCGGAGGTGTATCTATATGTTAACAGTTCGCAATTTATCCATTCTGCACAACAAAGATTTACGGCCGCTGATCAAGGATCTGTCCTTTACGCTGTCCGGAAATGACCGCCTTGCCGTGATCGGCGAGGAAGGCAACGGCAAGTCAGCATTACTGCAGGCGATTGTCTGTCCGGAAAAACTGAGCCAGTGGGCTGAAATCAGCGGAAGCATCCACTATTCCGGCGAAAAGCTCGGCTATCTGCCGCAGGAAGCGCCGTCGGAATGGAATGACGTGCCGGCATATACACTGTGCATGGGAACCCCGGCCTTTACAGATATGGATCCGGGTGACCTGGCAACATTGTGCCGGAACCTGTCCATGGATCAGGAACTCTGCTGGTCAGATACAAAATTCGGCCTGCTTTCCGGCGGGGAGAAGGTTCGGCTCCGCCTGTTGCTGCTTTTATGTGAACAGCCGACGATGCTGCTGCTGGACGAGCCGGGAAACGACCTGGATCTGGACGCTATCCTGGCACTGGAACGCTTCCTGCTGACCTGTAATCTGCCTGTGCTGTACGTCAGCCATGATGAAGGACTCCTGCAGGCGACCGCCACACAGGTGCTGCATCTGGAATCCCTGCACGGCCGGGCGGAACCGAGATGGACCTGGGACAGGGAACCTTATGAAACCTATGTCCGGAACCGGAGAAACCAGCTGGACCGGCAGGAACAGATCTGGAAAAGCGAGCAGCGGGAGCGGCAGATCCAGGAAGAAAAGTTCAACAAGATTGAGCAGGCTGTTGCCCATGCACAGGAGAATATTTCACGCCGGGATCCGCATGGCGGGAGACTACTGAAAAAGAAGATGAAGGCCGTCAAAAGCCTGGAGCACCGCTATGAACGGGAACAGGAAAACGCCACAGAAAAGCCGGCGGAAGAGTTTTCCATGTACGCGCTGTTTTCCGATATTCAGCCGATTCCGAAGGGAAGGGGTGTGCTGGATCTGAACATGGAACAGCTTTCCGCGGGAGAACGAAAGCTGGCATCGGACCTGCATCTTCAGATCCGCGGCTCAGAAAAGATCCTGATTATCGGCAGCAACGGCACGGGAAAAACAACCCTCCTGCGCCTGATCGAGGAAAAACTAAGGGAGGATTCAAGATTCCAAACAGCCCTGATGCCCCAGCATTATGAAGAAGGACTGGACTTTTCCCTGACGCCTGTGGAATTCCTGAATACGGACGGAAGCAAAGAACAGAAGACTTCCATTCGTGCGTCCCTGATTGCCATGAAGTTTTCACGGGATGAGCTGGATCATCCGATCCGATCTTTATCCGGCGGGCAGAAGGCGAAGGTGCTGCTGCTGAAACTGATGATGGCACATCCGGATGTGCTGCTGATGGATGAGCCTACCCGGAACCTGTCTCCGCTTTCGGCGCCAGTGATGCGGGACATGATCCGGAACTTTCCGGGCGCGGTGATCTGCGTGACGCATGACCGGCTGCTGATTGAAGACTGGCCGGGCCGGGTGCTCAGGCTTTCGGAAGCAGGACTGCTGACGGTGAACGGAACAATGAATGAAGGGGGGAACCGAATATGAAAAAGATCGCTGTATTGCTTTATCCTGATTTTTCCCTGCAGGAGATTACCTGCCTGACTTCCGTGCTGACGGTGTGGTTTGGTGAAAGCATTGATTTCATCGCCAGTGAGAACAAAGAGCTGAAAAGCGAAGAGGGCCTGCGGGTTCTGCCGACAAAGACTACGTCAGAGGCGAAAGCTTCAGACTATGATTGTGTGATTTTGCCTGGGACTGTCAATCCGCTTCCGGCACTGTTTGACGAGCGGATAATCAACTTCCTCCGGGAAGGCAGGGAATCAGATGCCCTGTTTGCTGCAATCTCATCCGCCCCGATCCTGCTTTCCAAGGCAGGGATCCTGAAAGGTAAAAAGTTTACTGCGGGCTATTTTATGCAGCTGGCGGAGACCTTCGATTTTGTTGAGAAGGAAAACTTCATCCATAAAGGAGTTGTGGAGGACGGAAACGTCATTACCGGTATCGGCATGTTCTTCCGGGAGTTTACGGAAGCAGTCCTCCGGAAGCTTGACTATGATATCGGAGAGGAATTTATGCGGGACCGGCCGGATGAGTATTCAGAAGAAGACCTGACATTCCGGTGGTCTGATGAAGACTATCGTGAATTCCTGGAAGAGCTGAAACCTTATACAGGTGAAGCATAAGGGGGGAACGTGGACAAAAGGACCCCAAAACGATACAATGAATCAAAGATTTACCGGAAGAAAGAAGAGGTAGGACGATGCGGAAAACAGCTGCTGCAATAACAGTGATTTTGCTGCTGATTGCAGCAGCTGTTTCTGCACATGCCGTGACCATTGAAGCAGGGCGAATCAGGCCGTTTGACGACAACATCCTGACGGTGACATCTGAAGACGGCGGAAGACTGACCATAGAGGCGGTCAGCGGGACCATTCCGCTGGAAAACCCGGTGACGGATCTGCCGGTTGAAGGCGGAACTGTGGAAATCCACTGGAACGCCCTGTCCTACAACGGGGAGCCGCTGACACCCGGCAGCATAACGCTGCGTGCACTGCTGGCCGGTAATGACCTTACGACGGAAGCGGCAGAGATCAGGCTGAAGGTGGATTCACCCAAACCGGCGGTATTCTGCTGCCTTCCGGTGACACAGACCTTTTACGCGAACGGAAAGACTGTGCTGAGAATTGAATGTGCCATATCCTGCAAAGGGACATATGAACTGCAGATTGCGCGGAAAGACAAACCGGACGAAGCGGTTTGGCATTACCGCACGGTATACAGCGGCCGTGGTGCACCGATGGTGATCAGCTGGGATGGCAAGGGGAAGAATCACAAAGTCTGTTCTCCGGGGGAATACATCATTTCCGCCTGGGCTGCCAACAACAGTGAATACGTGCAGACGGCCGAGATTGCCCTGATTCCGGAACCGCTGCCCGAACCGGAACTGACGGCAACAGGCAGCCTGATCCCGGAGAATTTGTCCGATGACGCTGCTGTCTGGGAGGCACTGATGGCTCCTGTGGCTGTTGGAGACGGACCCGAGGGTAAAGGCCTGAAGATCATGAACGCAAAGGCAGGCAAGGAGTGTATCGGTACCGTGTCCTGCCGGACTGTAGGCCTGGCAGTGCTGGAACTGTATGATGACGGATGGGCCAAAATCGGGGCATGGCGCCAGATGGACGGCGCTTATATTGAAGGATATGTGAAGACCAGCAAACTCCGGATGGTCCGGCCGAACACCCGCTACGGCGCAGTGGTGGATAAAAAGAAACAAACCCTGACGGTTTATGAGAACGGGAAAAAGCTGGGAACTGCCATGGTTTCCACCGGATTTACGACGGCGGAGGACAGGACATCTGATACCCACAGCGGCATTTACCTGCTGGGAACAAGGATGGACGGCTTTGGAACAGACGGACACACCTATGCATATCCCATCCGGATGGAACGGCTGAACCTGATCCATCAGATGGGATATGAGATGAAGAATGGCGAACGTGATTTCAGCGCGGAAATGGAGACGCTCGGCACCATGGCCAGTCATGGATGCGTACGGGTTGATGCCCGGATTACAGAAGAAAATAACGGCATTAATGCCTGGTGGATCTGGACGCATATGGGTCATGACTCCAAGATCATTGTAACGCCTGAGGACTGAAGCAACCCTTGTTCAATCCCATCAGATGGGCTATAATGTATACAAATCGTGCTGACAATTCAATTGAGCGTTAATCAATCAGGACGGGGGCACATCAAATGAAGATGAAACTTCTGAACAGAGGCAAAGGCGTCTCACTGCGGGCTATTCACATCGCGATGATAGTCTGCGCTGTTGTGATTTCCCTTCTCCTGGTTTTCTCCACCCATCAGTCCGCCAGTGTTTTCTCCTCCCTGTCCAAAGCGGCGGGGGATTATTCTGTCCGGCAGAAGGCGGCCCATGAGCTGATGGAAGCTTCCGATTACCTGACGGAAATGGTGCAGCGCTTTACGCTCGAAGGAAATACCCAATATCTGGATGATTATTTTGAAGAAGTGTTTGTTTCCCGCAGACGGGAGGAATCCATCACCAGCATGTCGGAAGGGGATACGGAAAAAGGACTGGTGACGCAGCTGCAGGAGGCTATGGCGGAATCCACATCCCTGTCTTACCGGGAATACTACGCGATGAAGCTGGTTATTGAAGCCCGGGAGATCCGGGATTATCCGGATACACTCCGGGGTGTGGAACTCAAGGAAGAAGATACCCTGCTCTCCGCGGATGAAAAGATGAGTCTTGCCCGGGAAATGGTGATGGGCATGGAATACTATGAGCACAAGGAAAGCATCCGGAATAAACTGAGATCCAGCCTGGAAGTGCTGGACCAGCAGATGACCGCCACCCGGCAGAGCACTTCAGCGGACCTGAACAGGGAGCTGACGCTGGTGCGTATTGTGATCGCAATCCTGACGGTTGTGATCATCCTGCTGATCTGGTTGACAGCCCGTCTGGGCACAATTCCGCTGATGGAAGCCGGCAAGTGTGCGGAGGATGGCAGAAAGATTCCTGAGACCGGCGCAAAGGAATTCCGAAAGCTCGCCGGGAAATACAATAAGATGCTGGACCAACTGAACGGAAGCAAGGAGGAGAACCAGTGAGCTATCTGGAAAAAACGATTGCCTCAAAAGACGGTTACCCGCTTGCCCTGCGAATTTATGAAGCCGATACCCCTAAAGCTGTGGTAAAATGTATTCACGGCATGGAGGAGTACCAGGACCGGTACATGTCCTTTGCGGAGTATCTCCAGGAAGCCGGGTATACGGTGGTGACCGCAAACCTGCGTGGCCACGGTCCGGACGCCCCGAAGCTGTCCCATATTGCGGACCGGGAAGGCCACCAGCGCCTGCTGGAGGATGAGGAAGCGATCCTGAATGATATTCACGTACAATGGCCCGGCGTACCGGTGATCCTGTTCGGTCATTCGATGGGAACAATCATCGCCCGGGTATTCCTGCAGAAGTTCAGCCGGGAGTTCCACAAAGCTGTCCTTTCCGGATATCCCAATCCCAACGGAGCGGCAGGAGCCGGCATTGTGCTGACAGATCTGATTGCTTCCTTTAAGGGCGCGGACGGGTATTCCAAAGTGGTGGACGGTATGGTGCTGGGACCGTTTGCCAAGGCGGTGCCGGATGCGAAAACACCGCAGGACTGGCTTTCTGTAAATCCTGAAAATGTACGCCGGTATATTGAGGACCCGCTGTGCGGAGCACGGTTCACCCTGGGAAGCTATAACGCACTGTTCCACCTGATCCGGATGATGGACAGCCCGGAACTGTATGAGGACGTGTGGAAGGAACTGCCGATCCTGATGATTTCGGGCAAGGATGATCCATGCACCGGGGGAGAGAAAGGCCGCGCAGATTCAGAAAACCGTCTGCGGAGAGCCGGATTCCGGGAACTGGAAATTGTTACCCTGGAAGGTATGCGGCATGAAATCCTGAATGAGAAAAACCGGAAAGAGGTTTACCGCAGGATTCTGGAATTTATGGATAAAGAATAAACCGCGAGAGCGGTTTCATCACAAGGCCGCGGAGACGGCGAAAGGAGATACTGACAATGAGCAAGAAACTGGAAGAATATGTGGTGACGATCCCCGATTTCCCCGAACCCGGGATTATGTTCAGGGACATTACTTCCGTAATTCAGGATCCAGATGGACTGAAACTTGCTGTGGACGGCCTGGCAAACCTTGTAAAGGATACGGACTTTGACCTGATTGTGGGACCGGAATCCCGCGGATTTATCTTTGGTGTGCCGGTAGCATACCTGACCGGGAAAGGATTTATTCCGGTTCGGAAAAAAGGCAAACTGCCCCGTGAGACAGTGAGCCAGAAATATGACCTGGAGTATGGCCAGGCTGAGGTTGAAATCCATGTGGATGCGATCAAACCCGGTCAGAAGGTTGTTATTGTGGATGACCTGATTGCTACAGGCGGCAGTGCGGAAGCAGCTGTCAAACTGGTGGAACAGCTGGGCGGCAAGGTTGTGAAAATGATCTTTGTGATGGAACTGGCAGGCCTGAAAGGCCGCGAGAAGCTGAAAGATTATGACGTGGAATCCCTGATTGTGTACGAAGGGAAATAATGAATCATTTAAATGTTAAATCCCGGAGAGCGTATGCTCTCCGGGATTTCTGGTATCATTATGAATTGTGCATTGCTTAGTGGCCTGCGTCGAACTGGATGGAGTTGATGATGGAAGTGACGGTCTTCTGGACGGAGGTTTCTTCGGCAGAATAGGTGAACTCCAGCGTAACGCTGTTTCCGCGATCCATCCATGTGTAGGAGATGATCACGTCTCCGTACTCCTCAGTGCGGGCATAGAGCATGTTCATGCCGTTGATGGTCACATAACCGGATTCCGTTTCAGAACCGGTCAGCACCTCAAAAAGATCTGAGCCGGCAATTTCACCCTGATAGGATGCATAACCCTGAACGGTCAGCTTGTTGCCATGCCAGTAGAAGCAAAGATCCGGATCGCCGGAGACTGCTTCTTCCACAAAATGATCCGGCAGTTTCACGGAGAAACCGCCAGTGGCACATTCCACCCTCTGCGCCATGGCAGCAGAGAGGGAAAAGACCAGTAGAACAATCAATAAAATCCCAGTCAAACGCTTCATGGGAAAACCTCCTTCGGAACCATCCCACTATATAACGAGCGTAAGTAACAATTCCCTGCATACATGAGGGAAAAAATGCAATCGTTCTGTAACCAAACGCATTTTATCACATGCGGGCGTGAAAAGAAAAACTTTTTTTGCGATATACCTTGACAGGCGAGGTATATATGTGTATGATCTATCTCGAAAGGGGGCAGTGACCATGACAATTTCAGCAGATCTGCTGCGGGGATATACTGATACAATCATCATGCAGCAGCTGACAGACACAGACGGTTACGGCTACGGTATCAGCCGCACCATCGCGGAAAAGAGTGAAGGTATGGTGCAGCTGAAGGAAGCAACATTGTATACTGCTTTCCGCAGGATGGAAGAAAACGGATATATCCGTTCCTACTGGGGAGACGAGGCTACCGGTGCCAGACGGCGCTATTACAGCCTGACGGATCCCGGAAGGGCTAAGCTCGCGGAAGAAAAAGACGCATGGGAAGAAACCCGGCGAGTAATGGACACATTATTGGGATAATGTTAATGAATACCAGAGAGGGGATAAATAAAATGAATCAGACAGTGAAGAGGATTGTGGACATCCTGTTCCAGGAAACCGTGGAAAATGATGAAACAAAGGCCTTGCATGAAGAATTGATGAACAACTGCCAGGAGCACTATCAGGACCTGATCAGCCGCGGACTGAGTGAGGACGAGGCGGTTGCTGAAGTGGTTGAAAGCCTGAAGGGAATGAAGGACGTCATCGCCCAGTATCCGAAGAAAACGGCCGGTCCGGCTTCCTTCTCAGACAACGAGGAGGCGGAGGAAGGCAAGCGGTTTGTGTTCACCGGCGTGGATACGCTGAAAGCGGAAACAACTGATCAGGATATCACTGTCAGCCCGTCCGCGGACGGGGCCGTGCATATCTGGTGCGATGACGCTGAAGGCATGAAGGCTGAACGGGTCGGAAACGAAGTGCGGATTACCGGAGCAAAAAAGATGGAAAAGATCGCTCCGAGCTTCCAGTTTCCTGAAGGTGAGGAAATCAGCATCAGCGGTATCCTGAATATGGTGGGAAAGGCTATCCGGAATGTTGCGACCAACATCCAGGGAGGTGCTCCGATCTTTATTGAAGTACCGGACGGACAAATGAAGGAAATTGAGCTGAACAGCCGCAGCGGAGATATTGAATGCAGCTGTGCTATGGCCCGGAAGATGGTGGTCCGTTCCACCAGCGGCGACGTGACGCTGGAACCGGTTACCGAAAAAACAGCGGAGAAGCTGATTGTCAGCACGGTCAGCGGCGATGCCGAGGTTCACGGCTCCGCGCTGGAAGGCGAGATCAGCAGCATGAGCGGAAGTGTGACCGTGGACGGCGTGTTCGAGACACTTGAAATGAAGAGCACGAGCGGCGACGTGGAATTCAACGGCTCCGTGCTGGACGCGACGGGTTCCGCCATCAGCGGAGACGTGAGTATTACTGTGGAAAATACGACGGTGAAGAATATCACAGGAAAGAGCACAAGCGGTGACGTGGAGATTTATCTGCCCCGCGGCCTGCGCAGTGTACACGCGGAGTGCTCCACCGTGAGCGGAGACTGCTGCTCCAGGGTTTCTGACGCCGGAATGAATGCGGAAGTGAAGATTTCCGCCAAGAGTATCAGCGGCGATGTAACTGTAGAATAAAAAAATACAAAAAATATGTAACGCGCCAAAAACAAAACAATGGTAAAGAAAAGGAATACCTGTTATAATGCATACAACAGGTATTCTTTTTTTCTGCCTTTCTGAGCTTTTCCGTGGACAGCCGGCCGCGCCGGCAGAGGAGAAGGAACGATGAAAAGCCGGCGCTTTCGTAAGATTGTGAGTTTGATAACAGGGGTGACCCTGTTTTTCTGCGCGCCTTTCTGTTCCGCAGCTGCGGAGTTTTATCTGGAAAATGAGTTGAATTACGTGGATGGCTCCATGGATATCAGTCATGGTATTCCGGAAAACGCTACCGGTGTGATGGACCGCATCAAGCGTAAAGGCGTGCTTCGTGTGGCCACGGAGCCATATTTCGCGCCTCAGGAGTTTATTGATCCGGAAAAGACAGGAACGGATCAGTATGCCGGAGCGGATATGGAACTGGCCAGGCTGATTGCCTTACGGATGGGTGTGGAGCTGGAAATTGTGCCGATGGAGTATACCCAGGTGCTGCCTGCGCTGACCGACAATCTGGTGGACCTTACAATTTCCGCCATTGCCTTTACACCCAGAAGGGCAGCAGCCTATACGATGTCCAAAGGGTACTACTTTACCGAAAGCGCGGCAACCACTGCTTTTGTGATCAGGGAAGCGGACCGGGAACTGTACACATCCGTTGAGGATTTATCAGATAAAACCCTGATCGTCCAGAGCAGTTCCCTGCAGGAGGCGCTGGTGGCAAAGAACGTCAGAAACTACCGGGAGCTCCGGCGTGTTTCTTCTGTACAGACCGTATATGAAGCAGTGAGACAGGGAAAGGCAGACGTTGGCATCGTCGATCTGGAAACCGCACAAACCTATATCCGGAACAATCAGGGATCGGGTCTCATTCTGGCAGAGGGCCTGTATTATGTACCGGATGAACAGTATCTTGGCAACCGGGTGGTTGCCAAAAAGGGTGAACTGCAGCTGATCTATTTTGTAAACGGCGTGATAGATGAGGTGCTGGACAACGGAACTTATTTAAAGTGGATTGAAGACGCACAGAAACGGGCCGATGAACTGGGACTGTGAGCCGGCTGCTGAGGAGGAACGCAGGTGAAGAACAGAAAAATCTTCATAGTGGCATTCAGCGTGCAGATCCTGCTGTGCCTGTTCCTGGACTGGGGAGGGGAGCAGCTGGCATCCCGTCTGAACTGGCCGATCTGGCTTGATTCAGTCGGAACGGCTCTTGCTGCCTATCTTATGGGGCCGTGGTGCGGTGCGGTAATCGGCGCAACTTATAATCTGCTGGCGTATATCCTGTACGGAAATCCCTGGTATTATGCCCTGATCAGCATCATTATTGCTGTGTTTACCGGATTTGCCGCCAGAAAGAAGTACTTGGATACGCTGCTTGGTACCCTTACAGCCGGCGCAATCCTGGCTGCGATTACTGCCGGAGGCGCTTATCCGATCAACCTGATCCTGAATCACGGAGATACGGGAAGCGCCTGGGGAAACGCTGTCATCGGCTTCCTGGGAGAAGCCGGTTTTCCGCTATGGGTAGGCCTGGGGATTGCGGAACTTTATGTGGAAGTGCTGGATAAGCTGATCGTTCTGCTACTGATTTTCCTGCTTGTACGGTCTGTACGGATCTTCAGGCTCTGGCGGAAGGTCAGAAAGGGCAGGGGGAAATACGGATATCGCTCCGGCCTTCTTCGCAGCATTGTGCTGCTGGTTGCGGCCGGGTTGTGCTTTGCGGGCACAGGATCCGCCCCAATGGCCGCAAAGGCGGAGGATGAAGTCCTGTCCGGTGACATCAATTACAACGATTATGTGCAGACTGTCTATTCAAGCACTAACGGGCTTCCATGCGGAGAAGCCAACGATATCAATATTACCGGAGACGGGATTATCTGGATCGGCACTTATGCCGGTCTGTACCGGTATAACGGGCGGGAATTCAAGTGGATGGACGGCTTTGATTCGGTCCGGAACGTCAACTGCCTGTACGTGGATGAGGAAGGTCGTCTGTGGATCGGAACCAACGATAACGGTCTGTCGATTGTAATCAATGAGCAGGTTGTCAATGTAATTGACCAGAGCCAGGGACTGCCGTCCAATTCCGTAAAGTCCATTGTCAGGAGCTCAGACGGGTATTATTACATCGGAACAACCGGGAGCATGCAGATCCTGACGCTGAACTGTGGACTGAAAAAGCTGAGCACGCTTTCTGAAGTCGCCTATGCGGAACAGGTGACGGCTGATGATAAGGGGAATGTAGTAGCGGTAACGAATGAGGGAACCTTGTTTCTGCTCCAGCAGGGACAGATTGTCTCCTCCCGGCAGCTGCCGGAGAGGCAGACGGTTTTCAAAAGCTGTACATTCGATCCGGAGGGATATCTGCTGGCCGCCACTTCCGGCAATGAGGTGTTCCGGTTTGACGTCAGCAAAGGCTGGTTTGACCTGAAGGGCACCATCGAATGCCCGGGACTGGTGACAATCAAAAATCTGCATTTCATGGATAACGGCGGGCTGTTCATCTGTGCGGACAACGGAATTGCCTATGTTAATACAGCCGGTGTCTACGAACGAATCAACACCAATGATTTCAACAACTCTATTGATAACATGCTGGTGGACTATCAGGGAAACCTGTGGTTCACTTCCTCCCGGCTGGGCCTGCTGCGCCTGGCAGCATCGGATTTCCGGGATATCTATTCCACTGCGGGCATGGAGAACCGGGTGACCAATACGGTAGTGCAGTGGAACGGTGCCTATTATATCGGAACGGACAAGGGCATGGATGCGGTTGATCTGAAAGGAATGTATCAGATCAACGATGCGGTGACCAGACGTTTTGCCGGCATCCGGATCCGCTGCATGATGGTGGATGCTCAGGATCACCTGTGGGTATGTACATACGGCAGTGGGCTGGTGGAACTGGAACCGGATGGCACTGAGTATGTTTATAACCGGGACAACGGAGCCTTCGGCAACCGTGCGCGCGTAGTCATTCAGCTGCGGGACGGAACGATCCTGGCGGCGGGTGATACGGGACTGAGCTATATCCGGAACCATATGATTGAACATACGATTGTCTATACCGAAGGCCGGATCAGCAGCATGGTTCTGACGATTACAGAAATGCAGGATGGAACAATCCTGGCCGGGACGGACGGAAACGGTCTGGCTGTGATTGAAAACCGTGAGGTTGTCAGGATGCTGACACGGGTCAACGGACTGAGCAGCGAAGTGATTCTCCGGACAGTACCTGATACAAAGACCGGCGGCGTATTTGTGGTTACAAGTAACGGCCTGTGCTACATGAATACGGATGAAACTATCCGTAAACTGGACAACTTCCCGTATTTCAACAACTATGATATCTGGATCAAGGGAACAGACACCCTGTTCGTGCTGTCCAGCGCCGGTATTTATACGGTGGACCGGAATGAGGTACTGAGCGGTAAAGATGAAATCTCATACGACCTCCTGGATTCACGCAGGGGCCTGAACAGCAGCCTGACGGCCAACTCATGGACCTGGTTTAACGAAGATAACGGAGAACTGTATCTGCCCTGTGATACAGGCGTGTTTGTGATCAACACCAATACATTCTCCTCCGGAGCGAAGGTCTACAGGCTGAGTGTGCCGACAATGCGGATGGACGGTGTTGTTCACCGGGTGGACCGGAGCGTGACACAGCGGATTCCGCGAGGTGTGAGCCGTCTGGAAATCAATCCGGAAGTGATTAACTATACCATCCAGGATCCCAATGTGGGTTATATGCTGGAGGGCTTTGATACAGAATGGACGGTTGTGCCCCAGAATTCCCTGAGCACCATTTCCTATACAAACCTGACAGCCGGAGATTATGTATTCCATCTGGCGGTGTTTGACAATAACCGGGAAAACGTGATTGTTGAACGTACATATAATATAACCAAGGAAAAGGAAATGTACGACAACAGCTGGTTTATTTTCTACATCCTTTCCGTTCCGATGTTTACAGTGGGCTGGGTTACATGGCTGCTGGTGAAACGCCATGAACGGAAGATGCAGGAACAGCTGGAAATGGCCAACAAACAGATTGAAATGGGCAAACAAACGGTTATCGCCATTGCCCGCACGGTGGACGCCAAGGACCAGCGAACCAGTGACCACAGTAAACGGGTTGCCATTTATTCGGCGCAGATTGCCCGGGCATACGGCCTGGATGAAAAACAGTGCCGGGATATTGAATGGTCGGCCCAGATGCATGATATCGGAAAAATCGGTATACCTGACGCAATTCTGAACAAACCCGCCCGACTGACGGATGAGGAATACGCTACCATGAAGTCCCATACAACCAGGGGCGCTGAGATCCTGAAGGACTTTACGCTGCTGGACAACGTTATTGACGGTGCGCAGTATCATCATGAACGGTATGACGGGCGCGGCTATCCGAAGGGACTGAAAGGGGAGGAAATCCCTCTTTTCGCCAGGATTATCGGTGTGGCGGATGCTTTTGACGCAATGACGGCGAACCGTATCTACCGTCAGCAGATGGACTTCAGCTATGTACTGGGTGAAATGCAGCGATGCCGGGGAACTCAGTTCGATCCGAAGTTTGTGGATATCCTGCTGAAACTGATCAATGACGGAACCATTGATCTGAATAAGATTTATCATGTCCCGAAGGAAGAAAGCGACCAGGCGGAGCGTGAGGCTGCCATTGCCCGTGAAGAGAAGGAACGGCAGCGTGAAGAGGCGCCTGTCTCTCCGGGCAGTTATGCTGAAATCAAGACGACTGAGCAGGGAGGGAAAGCATGATGAAAAAAATTGTGCTGACCGTCGCCATCTGTGTGATTGTACTGGCGGCTGTGTCTTTCCTGACCGGATTCTGGAACAACTCCCCGAAGATCAATGTGACCCGCGTGGGTTTTGTCTATTCCGAAGATGAGAGTACCCCGTATACCGCCAACTTCGCCAAGGCGCAGCACGCGCTCGAAGAGGAATACGGTGACAAAGTTGAGGTTCTCTATAAGAGCAATGTGCACAGCCGGGATTCAGAACAGCCTATACGGGATCTGATCCGGGAAGGTGTCAGGATTATCTTTATCAACCTGGATTCGGATATTCCTGTGACATTGGCCAGGGAATTCCCGGACGTACAGTTCTGCCAGATTTCCATGCCGACAATCAGCCTGGACGGCACAACAGAAAACTATCATACCTTTAACGGAGAAATATACCAGGCACGCTATGTGAGCGGTATTGCTGCCGGTATGAAGCTGCGGCAGCTCCTGGATAACGGAGCGTTGCTGCCGCGGGACGCATTGGTAGGATATGTCGGGGCAAATGCAAGCACAGAGGTTATTTCGGGATATACGGCTTTCCTGCTGGGTGTGCGCAGCGTGGCGCCTGAAGCGACAATGCGGGTTCGTTATACAGGCAGCTGGAGCAATTATGCGGAGGAAAAGGAACAGACACGGGAGCTGATCAATGAGGGCTGTGTGATCATTGCGCAGCATGTCAATACGATGGCCTCTGCCATAGCCTGCGAGGAAGCAGCGGCATCCGGACGGAGTGTATACCATGTGGGATACCATCAAAGCATGATGGACGTTGCTCCGTCCTGTGCGCTGTGCAGCGTCCGGACAAACTGGGCGCCTTATGTAATCCAGGCGGTAAAAGCGGTCATCAAGGGCGAGAAAATTGAGAATGTTGTCGAAGCACACACACACGGCCGGGATATGAGTGCCGGTTTTGAGAACGGCTGGGTGGAACTTCTGGAACTGAACAAATCAATCGCAGCGGAGGGTACAAAGGAGAAGATTGACAACGCGATTGAGAACCTGATCAAAGGGAAGACAAAAGTCTTCAGCGGAAACTATACAGGCGTCAATCCCCTGAATCCGGCAAATATCATTGATCTGAATGCAGGATATACCGAAAACCAGTATTCCTCCAATCCGTCCTTCGGATACGTTCTGAAGGAATGCATCACCGTGGAAAACTAAAGACAATTCAGAATTCAGAATTAAGAATTCAGAATTAACAGCGTAATGCACTAATGGATCAATGCCAGACATTGCATTTACCAGCGAGAGAATATAAAACAGCAGAAAAATTGAGCGCGGTTCTGATGAACCGCGCTCCAATGTTGTTTGGTTTTATTGATCCTCTCTATTTGCTCTGTGTTCCTGAATCAGGCTTTTGATCAGAGAGAAGAGGAAAAGAGGAATTCCGATGATACCGGACGGAAGCCAAATTGCGGAACAAAAGGTTCCGAACTGCAGCAGAGCATGATCATACTTCTTTGGCTGCACCAATGCGGCGGGATTCTGATCCACTGTCAGGCCAACGCCAAAGATCACAATCAACAGCAGGCCAAGAAACAGGGAAACGGCACCGGATTTTCTGCTCTTCATACAGGTAATCCTCAGTTGAGGAACTTCTTGTGAACCCAGCCGGTGTAGCCGTTGTACTTAACCTTGGCCCAATCGCCGGAGATGGCCAGAACTTCAACGGTATCGCCTTCCTGCAGACGGCCTACGCCATCAACGTTGGAAGACCAGTCACCCTTCTGCTTGTGGAAGTTCAGGTCATTGATATTGACGGTGGTGGTGTAGGGCTGGAACTCCTGCTTCGGAGCGGGAGTGGCGGAAGGATCCATTGTTTCAATGGCGGGAGCATCGCCGGGGGCAGCAAGCTGCAGGAAGCTGTTATCCATGTAGCCCTTCTGGCCATTATACTGGATGTAGTCCCACTTTGTGTCATGCTTCAGAACCGCTACAGGAGCACCGTAGGGAACATCAAAGATGACGGAGTAGCCCTTGGAATTACCCTTGCGGACATGAACGGACTTCTTGTTGGCGCTGACTACGTAAGCGGTATAGGAAGTGCCGCCTTCCGGTTCGGCAGGAGCAGAAGGATCCACAACGGGAGTCGGGGCAGGAACACTGGTGGAGAGGAAACGAGTCATCATCCAGCCTTCATGTCCGTCTACCTGGACCTTATCCCATTCAACACTGTGATAAATCACCTGTACCTGTGTTCCGCTGGGATACTCAGCAATAACGGGAGAATTGGTGCTGGCGGACTGACGAAGGTTCACTGTCCGGTAGCCGGCGTTGAAAACATACGCTGTGTAGTTTGCGTCGGTGGCAACATTGGAAGTGGATGCGTTTCCGGAAGCCTTCACCTGCTTTTTGCTGAGCAGGCCGTTCATGATATAACCGCTTCCCAGATCTCCGGCGCTGACATAGTCATACTTGGAACCATGAGAAAGAACGGTAACCTTTGTGCCCTTGGCAAGGGTAGCGACAGCGGAGAAGTTGCCATCCGGGCCCTTACGCATGGAGGTGTCATCCTTGGTAACCCAGGCCTTATAGGAACTGGCTTTGGTAATATACTTGGCAAGGACATAACCTTCTGTACCGTTGGAGAAAGTCACATAAGACCAGCCGTCTTTTGTGCTGGAAACGGTGCAGGCATAGTCCTTCCGGTAACTGCCGAGCACATTGGCGCTGTCATCCGGCAGGTAACGCACCTTCAGAGAGGAGGTGTTAACCCGGTACCAGGTCGCAGCAGAAGCTACCCCAACCGGAATCAGCAGGGCAAGCACCAGCAGCAGTGCAATCAAACGTTTCTTCATCAGAGTTCCCTCCCATAAAGTAATACCACTATGAAAAACCACAATGATTATATACAATATTTTTCAAAATGAAAACCCTTTTTGAAGAAATATTTACGAAAATATTATCGAAAAACAACGAAATAGTTACTTAAAGAATATACCCCTACAACATATTGTGGTAAAAAAACCCTTGACTTTATCACGGTAAAGCATTATCATGGTAAAGAAATTTTTCAGGAGCCGGTTTTCGAACCGATTCGTGACCATGGAGGAATGAACATGCAGATTGACGACAGCGTAATGAACGGGCAGGAGAGGATTAGTTTCCGCCTTCGTTCCCTGTATTCCGAATACGGATATGAACGCTACCGGATGAGCAAGTTTGAAGAATATGATCTGTACAGCCGGAACAAGGATTTCCTGTTTTCGGAGGCTGTTATTACCTTTACAGATACAAACGGACGCCTGATGGCACTGAAGCCTGATGTGACGCTTTCCATTGTCAAGAACAGGAAAGACACGCCCGGAATGCTCCAGAAGCTGTATTACCATGAAAACGTCTACCGTGTTTCCGCGGCGGCGGACGGCTTCAGGGAACAAACACAGGTAGGACTCGAATGCATGGGCAATGTTGACGGCGCCTGTATCGCAGAGGTTCTGAAGCTTGCGGCGGAAAGCCTGAGGCTTTGCTCGGAAAACTTTGTGCTGGAAATCAGCCACGTAGGTATCCTGAATGCGTTTGTGGACGCCATTGCTCCGGATCAGTCTGTGAAGAAGGCCATCCTGGAATGTGCGGGTCAGAAAAACCTCCACGGGATCAGCCGGGTATGCCGGGACAACGGCATTTCAGAGGGCGCGGAAAACGCACTGAAAGAACTGCTTGGACTGTATGGAACACCCCGCACCGTGATGCCGAAGATCCGAGCACTGGCCGAGGAATACGGAGCCGGGGAGATGGCGGACCAGCTTGGCAGGGCAGTGGCCGGATTTACGGGAAGCGATATTGAGGACAGGATCCAGATTGACTTCTCCGCTACTGGCGACGTGAAGTATTACAACGGAATCGCGTTTAAGGGCTTTATCAGTGGTATTCCCGGGAGCGTGCTTTCCGGCGGACAGTATGACGCGCTGATGAGAAAGATGGGCAGGAAAGACCGGGCGATCGGATTTGCCGTATTCCTGGACATGCTGGAAAGACTGACAGAGGAGGAAAACTTCCGTGCTTAATATTGCGTTGCCCAAGGGAAGACTGGGTGAGAAAGTATATGCCATGTTCGCAAAAGCCGGTTTTGAGTGCCCTGCACTGATGGAAAACAGCCGGAAACTGATTTTTGACAATGAGGAAGCCGGCGTCAGGTATTTCTGGGTTAAGCCCTCTGACGTGGCGATTTATGTGGAACGCGGCGCAGCTGATATCGGCGTCGCCGGGAAAGATATTCTGCTGGAGTACCGGCCGGATGTATACGAACTGCTGGACCTGAACGTGGGCAAGTGCCGTATGGCGGTAGCTGCTCCGGCCGGATTCCGGGATGATATGAACCGGACACTGCGGGTTGCGACAAAGTTCTCCCGTATTGCCAGGGATTATTACACATCGGTGGGACGGGATATCGATATTATTCATCTGAACGGTTCCATCGAGATTGCTCCGATTCTTGGACTGTCGGACGTGATTGTGGATATCGTGGAAACCGGTACAACCCTGCGGGAAAACAATCTTTCGGTGATCGAGGAGATTGTCCCGATTTCGGCGCGGCTGATTGCCAACAAGTCCGGGTTTAAGTTCCGGACGGAACAGATCGAAAAGCTGACCGAGGGACTGAGAAAGGAAGTGCAGGAAGCATGATCCGGATTATGAAATACGGCGAGGTATCCAATGACGAGATCTTCGACCGGGCCATGCCCACCGTGAATGTGACCGATAAGGTGGCGGAGATCATCCGCAACGTAAGGGAGATGGGAGACGAAGCCCTGCTTGAATATACGGCAAGGTTCGACGGCGCGAAACTGGACAACGTGCTGGTGACTCCTGAAGAAATGGAAGAGGCGCTGGCACAGATAACGCCTGATTTTATGGCGATCCTGGAGAAGGCGGCCGCCAATATCCGCAAGTTTCACAGCCGGCAGGTGCGCAATTCCTTCATTATAAATGATGAACCCGGCGTGGTAATGGGACAGAAAGTCATTCCGGTGGACCGGGCCGGCATCTATGTGCCGGGGGGAACTGCTCCGCTTTCCTCCACGGTGCTGATGGACGTGATTCCAGCAAAGATTGCAGGGGTAAAGGAAGTAGTGCTGACCACACCTCCGGGAAAAGACGGAAAGATCAACGCGGCGATCCTGGCCGCGGCGAAAGTGGCAGGGGCAGACCGTATTGTGAAGGCGGGCGGCGCGCAGGCGATTGCGGCTCTGGCATACGGAACTGAATCCGTGCCGAAGACGGATAAAATCGTGGGACCCGGCAACGCGTTTGTGGCAGAAGCGAAACGGCAGGTCTACGGCGTTGTTTCCATTGATATGATTGCCGGCCCCAGTGAAATCCTGGTAGCGGCTGACGGCAAATCCAATCCCGCCTACCTGGCGGCAGACCTGCTGAGCCAGGCTGAACATGATAAGGTTGCCAGCGCCGTGCTGGTGACTGATTCCATGGAACTGGCTGAAAAGGTGCGGGATGAGCTGGAGAAGCAGATTCCGCAGCTGGAACGGGCTGATATTGCAAGGGTATCCATCGACAACAACGGCAAGATCATTGTGGCGGATGACCTGAGAACTGTCATTGATATTGCCAATGAAATTGCGCCGGAGCACCTTGAGCTTTGTGTGGACAATCCGTTTGACTGGCTGGACAGCATCCGGCACGCCGGATCAGTTTTCCTCGGACGCAACTGTCCGGAAGCGCTGGGGGATTATCTGGCCGGGCCGAATCACACGCTGCCGACACAGGGTACCGCAAAGTTCTCCAGTCCTCTTTCTGTAGATGACTTTGTGAAGAAAACACAGTATACTTATTTCACCAGGGACGCGCTGGCGGCAGTAGCCGAAGACGTGGCAGCCTTTGCCCGGATGGAGGGACTGACAGGGCATGCGCGCAGTGCGCTGATCAGGACAAAGCAATAATATTGCATTGTCCTGAATTCACAATTCATAATTATGGATTGTGTTACCAGATTAAACGAAGGGACTGAGTGTTATGAGCCGGTTTTTTTCGGATAAGTATAAAGATCTGGAGCCGTATACTCCCGGTGAACAGCCGAGAGACCAGAAATATATCAAACTGAATACGAATGAGAATCCTTATCCGCCGCTGCCGGAAGTAGCCGAGGCAGTCAGAAAGGCAAGCGAAAAGCTGTATCTCTATTCTGATACGGAATGTGTGGAACTGAGAAAAAACCTGGCAGAAAGGTTGAATGTATCCCCGGATGAGCTGCTGATGACCAATGGCTCGGATGAGATCCTCAATTTTGCCTTTATGGCGTTTTGCGATAAACACACTCCGGCCTACTTTGCAGATGTGACCTATGGCTTTTATCCGGTATTCGCGGATATCAACCAGGTTCCCTATGAAGAGATTCCCCTGAAGGAAGACCTGACAATTGATATCACCGATTATTTCCAGAAAGCCGGTACGATCTTCATCGCCAATCCGAACGCACCGACGGCCATTGCGCTGCGGCGAAGCGAAATAGAGGAAATCCTGAAGCAGAACCTCTACAACGTCGTGGTTGTGGACGAGGCATATGTGGATTTCGGAGCGGAAAGCTGCGTACCGCTGATTAAGGAATATGACAACCTGCTGGTCACACAGACCTTCTCCAAGTCCCGCTCTATGGCCGGCGCCCGGCTGGGAATGGGTATCGGCAATCCGGAACTGATCCGTGACCTGAACGCAATCAAGTATTCGCTCAATCCTTATAACGTTAATTCTTTGACATCCGCGGCCGGCGTAGCCAGCCTGAAACTGGATGAATATAATAAGAAAAACTGCGAGATTATCATGGAAACCCGCAGCCGGACCGAAAGGGCTCTGCGTGAACTGGGCTTTGAGATGACTACTTCGCAGACCAATTTCCTCTTTGCCCGGCATCCGGCCATATCCGGTGAAGATCTGTATCTGGAGCTGAAAAAGAAGGGAATCCTGATCCGTCACTTTAATAAGGAACGGATCAAGGATTATAACCGGATTACCATCGGCACACCCGAACAGATGGAGACGCTGGTGGCAACCATCAAACAGGTATTGGAGGGAAAAGCATGAGACAGGCTGAAGTGAGCCGCAAAACCGGCGAAACAGATATCCGGCTCCGGCTGGAACTGGACGGAACAGGCAAGAGCGTTATCGATACCGGCGTAGGCTTCCTGGATCACATGCTGACGCTGTTCGCACGGCACGGGCGCTTTGATCTGGAGGTTTCGTGCAAGGGAGACACTTATGTGGATGATCATCACTCCGTGGAGGATATCGGCATTGCCCTGGGCAAAGCGTTTGAAAAGGCCCTGGGAGACAAAAAGGGAATCATCCGTTACGGCAGTACCATCCTGCCCATGGATGAAAGCCTGATTCTCAGCGCAGTGGATCTTTCCGGACGCGGCCTGCTGGTGTATGACCTGCAGATCCCTGCCGAGAAGGTTGGCACCTTTGATACGGAACTGACGGAAGAATTCTTCCGGGCATTGGCTCACAACGCCTGCGCTACGCTGCACATCAAACAGCTTTCCGGCGGAAACAGCCACCACATTATTGAAGGAGCTTTCAAGAGTGTGGCCCGCAGCCTGCGGGCTGCCGTGGCTATTGATCCGGCCTGTGCGGATGAAATTCCTTCGACGAAAGGAGTTCTGTGATGATTGCGATCATCGACTACGGCGTCGGGAATCTGTTTTCCCTGCGGTCTTCGTTCGCAGCCATTGGACAGGATGCGATGGTGACCAGCGATATTGAAGAGATCCGCAGGGCAGACCGGCTGATTCTGCCCGGCGTCGGCGCTTTCCAGGACGCAGCGGAAAAACTGCGGGCTTCCGGGATGGACAAGGCAGTGAAAGAAGAAGCAGCCAGGGGAAAACCGCTGATGGGTGTGTGCCTGGGCATGCAGATGCTGTTTGAACGCAGCTATGAATACGGTGTACATGAAGGCCTTGGCCTTCTGAAGGGTGAGATCCGGCCTATTGAAGAACGGATTCCCGCGGGACTCAAGATTCCCCAGATGGGCTGGAATGCCCTGAAGATCGTGAAGGAATCCCCGCTGCTGAAGTACACACGGGAAGGCGAGTATGTATACTTTGTTCATTCCTACAGTGCGGTAAACTGTGAGGAAAGCCTGCTGGCCGTGACGGAATACGGCTCAGACCTGACGGCCTGCGTTGGCAAAGGCAATGTGTTCGGCTGTCAGTTCCATCCGGAAAAGAGCAGCGACGTTGGCCTGCGGATCCTGAAAGCCTTCTGTGAAATAGGAGTAAACGAATAAGATGATTTTATTTCCGGCAATAGATTTATATGAAGGCAAGGCTGTGCGCCTGTATAAGGGCGATTACACCCAGATGACGGTTTACAGCGAGCATCCGGAAGAAATTGCCATGGACTTTGCGGCACAGGGCGCTACCCATGCGCATCTGGTGGACCTGGAGGGTGCTAAGAGCGGCACGACACCGAACCTGGATACAGTACTGAAGCTTAAAGAGACGGCAGGCCTGTTCTGTGAGATCGGCGGCGGTATCCGCAGCATGAAAACTGTGAAGACCTATCTTTCCGCCGGGCTGGACCGGGTGATCCTGGGAACGGCAGCGGTGGAGGATCCAGCATTCCTGCGGGAAACCGTGGACACCTATGGAGAAAAGATAGCCGTAGGTGTGGACGTCCGGGACGGTTATGTGGCTATCAAGGGATGGATGGAAAAATCCGCCCTGGAGTTTATGGCATTCTGCCGGCAGATGGAAAGTATCGGGGTAAAGACCCTGATCTGCACAGATATTTCCCGGGACGGTGCCATGAGGGGAACAAACCGGGAAATGTACCGGCAGTTATCTGAAAGCCTGGGTCTGCAGATCACGGCCTCCGGCGGGGTATCCACCCTGGAGGATGTGGAGAGCCTGCGGAAGATGAACCTGTACGGCGCCATCATCGGCAAGGCATACTATACCGGGGATATTGACCTGAAGAAAGCAATAGAGGTGGCACGGTGATTACGAAGCGAATCATTCCCTGCCTGGACGTGAAGGACGGACGGGTGGTCAAGGGTGTCAACTTCCAGAAGCTCGGGGATGTGGCGTCCCCGGTGGAACTGGCTAAGTATTACAGCGAGAACGGCGCGGATGAGCTGGTGTTTTATGACATAACAGCTTCTGCTGAAGGCCGGGCGCTGTTCACGGATATCCTGACGGAAACGGCACGTACGGTATTTATCCCCCTGACAGTGGGCGGCGGCATCAATACCACGGATGACTTTGACCGGGTGCTGAAGTGCGGTGCGGACAAGGTGTCGGTTAATTCCGGCGCGATTCGGGACCCTTCGCTGGTAGGCAAGGCGGCAAAGCTTTACGGCGACCAGTGCGTGGTGCTGAGCGTGGACGTGAAGCGCGTGGACGGCGTTTTCAGGATTTTTGCCAAAGGCGGCCGGGAGAATACCGGCATGGAAGCGATTGAATGGGTCCGCCGGTGCGTCGGAGAAGGTGCCGGAGAGGTCGTGGTCAACTCCATGGACACAGACGGTGTGAAGCAGGGGTTCGACCTGGAACTGCTGGAGAAGGTCTGCGACGTGGTGAAGGTGCCGGTAATTGCGTCCGGCGGCGCAGGGTGTATTGAGGATTTCATCACGCTGTTCAAGGCGCTGCCCGGAGTGGATGCGGGGCTGGCGGCTTCGATCTTCCACTTCGGTGAAGTGGCGATCAATGATCTGAAAGCCGAAATGAAACGGAACGGCATTCCGGCGAGGATATAAGGGAATTCACAATTCATAATTCACAATTATGGATTGTGAAAAACCAAATCATATGGTTATACAAAACAAGGAACTGCAATCATCTTTCATAGAGAATCAGTAACTGGCATTATGAATTATGAATTGTGAATTATGAATTTGGAGGAGAATAGAGATGCTGAACATCGATGAACTGAAGTTTGACGAGAAGGGCCTGATTCCGGCCGTTGTGGTGGATGCGGAGAACGGGAAAGTGCTGATGATGGCCTATATGAACAGGGAAAGCCTGAAGATTTCCATGGAGAAAGGCCTGACCTGCTTCTGGAGCCGGAGCCGCCAGGAACTTTGGCTGAAGGGAGAAACCAGCGGAAACTATCAGCATATCGTGTCCATTACGGCGGACTGCGACCGGGATACGCTGCTGGTGAAGGTGGAAAAGGACGGTCCGGCCTGCCACACGGGCAACGAAACCTGTTTCAATGACGTGATCTGGGAGAGCGACGAACTGCATGAGTTTACCTACGAGGGCCTCATGGAACTGATCGCCGGCCGGAAGACGGAGAAGAAGGAAGGCTCCTATACCACCTACCTGTTCGAGAAGGGACTGGACAAGATCCTGAAGAAGGTGGGCGAGGAGACCACTGAGGTGATTATCGCGGCCAAGGATAAGGATAAGAAGAATACGATCTATGAGATCGCGGACCTGACCTACCATGTGATGGTGCTGATGATTGAAGCAGGTATTTCCCTGGATGATATCCATAAGGAACTGGCATCCCGCCATGTGATTGATCACAAGGTGAAGCAGGAGAAAATGGTCTGATGAGAGATCTGCACATGCATACTGTCTTCTCTGACGGAAAGAATACTCCGGAGGAGATGGTTCAGGAAGCGATCAGGCTGGGCCTGGATACCGTTGGGATCTCTGACCACAGCCATCTGGATCCCTGCGGTATGACACTGGAAACCAGTGCCGAATACAGGGCGGAAATCGCCCGGCTGAAGGAGAAGTATGCCGGCCGGATCCGGGTGCTGTGCGGCCTGGAACGGGATTTTATCTCGGATGATTTTGCGGAATATGATTATGTGATCGGATCGGTTCACCTGCTGACGATGCCGGACGGACACCATGTGTCAATAGACTGGACGGCGGATAAACAGCGGGAAGGCGTGGAAAAGTATTTCGGAGGCGACTGGTACGCTTTCGCGGAAGCTTTTTATGAGACGGAAGCAAAGGTTGTGGAAGTAACGAAGTGTGACATTATCGGACACTTTGATCTGATCACAAAGTTCATAGAGCAGGAACCTGCTTTTGACGTACATCATCCCCGGTATGTGAAGGCATGGCAGAAAGCGGCGGATACCCTGCTGAAGACCGGGAAACCTTTTGAGATCAATACGGGGGCTATTTCCCGGGGATACCGTACTTCACCTTATCCCGCCAGGGAGATCCGGGATTATATCCGGGCACACGGCGGGAAGCTGATCCTTTCCAGCGACAGCCACAGCAAAGAAACAATCGCATTTAAGTTTGAAGAATATGCTGATGAGGCGGATCCTCAAATTCAGAATTCAGAATTCAGAATTCAGAATTAATGGTTTGGCCAGCCAATCAATTGATTGTGACAGCATGAAAAAGTTTCTGAAGAAATTCGGGAACTTTTTTTATTTGCCTGCGTCCTACAGAGTGAGACCGGGAAAACCGGTAATGAGAAAGGAGACTGAAACAATATGAAGCGGATTACGGCGATCATTCTGGCAGTGCTGATGGTGCTGGCCATTGCAGCAGGGGCCATGGGCGAGGAAAACAAAATCTGGTTCAAAGGTGATAAGGGAGAAAAGGTTACCTGGATCCAGACGAGACTGAAGGAACTGGAATACCTGGACAAAGAACCAACCGGTATTTTCGATGAAGATACAGAGCGCGCTCTGCAGGAATTCCAGCGGTATCAGGGACTGCTGGTAACCGGCATGGCGGACAGTGTTACGATGCAGCTGCTGGAAACCACCACAACAAAGAAATCGGAAACAAGAAACTGGATGTATGAAGACGTCGAGTATGAAGCAACAATGTATGAAGCAGGCGCATCATATTCAGATTCCTTCATGAGCATGTCCACCAGTATGCCGATGAGCGGGGCACCCAGTGCAGCGGCGAAAGGCCGGATCGACTGGAACACGGAGGAATACACAACTTTTGAAAGCAACCGTTTCCTGAGCGTGCTGACTTCTCCGCTGTCCACTTTTGCGGCAGATGTGGATACCTCCTCCTATGCCCTGTTCCGCCGGAAAGTGCTGAGCGGGGAACGGATCCCGGCGGACAGTATCCGCATTGAGGAAATGCTGAATTATTTCCATTATGATTATGTGCAGCCCAAGGCGGGTGAACCTTTCGGCGTGACAACCGAGATTGCGCCCTGTCCCTGGAATGAAAGCACGAAGCTGCTGCTGATCGGCCTGCAGGCAGCGGAAATCCGGAAGGATGAACGTCCCGGGCATAACCTGGTATTCCTGATCGACACTTCCGGCAGTATGAACGGCAGAGACCGGCTGGACCTGGTGAAACGGGCATTCCTGCTTCTGCTTGATGAGCTGGATCCGGAAGACACAATTTCCATTGTGACCTATGCAAACCGGGACCGGGTAGTACTGGAAGGTACTCCCGCAGCAGACAAAACGCGGATCATGGAAGCTATCAGCGAGCTGGAAGCACACGGAGGAACCAATGGCAGTGCGGGTATCCTGAGGGCATATGAGATCGCCGAAAAGTACTATGTTGAAGGCGGTGTAAACCGTATCCTGCTGGCGACGGACGGTGACCTGAATGTGGGCGTTACCAGCGAAGGAGACCTGGCAGAGCTGGTGACGGAAAAGAAAAAGAACGGTATCAGCCTGACCTGCCTGGGCTTCGGCATGGGCAACTACAAGGATAACAAGATGGAAGCACTGGCGGACTACGGTGACGGCAATTGCCGGTATATCGATACCATCTACGAAGCACGGAAAGCGCTCGTGGAAGAAGGCGGCGGAACGTTTATCACCGTTGCCAAGGACGTGAAGATCCAGGTGGACTTTAACCCGGCCATGGTGAAGGGATACCGCCTGATCGGCTATGAAGACCGTGTGATGGCTGCTGAAGACTTTGCCAACGACGAGAAGGACGGCGGTGAGATCGGCAGCGGTCACAGGATGACGGCCCTGTATGAGATTGTTCCTGCAGACTCCGATTTCAATTTCGGTGAAGTTGGAAGCCGGTACCAGGATACACAGGCTTCGGGAGACAGCGGCGACTGGCTGACGGTCAGCATTCGTGCCAAGGAGCCTGAAGGTACGGTGAGCGAACTGTACGAGTATCCTGTGAACGAGGATGCGGTCAAGGCAGAAATGAGCGAGAATATGCGGTTTGCAGCCGCGGTGGCCGAAGCTGGGATGCTGCTCAGGAACAGCGAATGGAAGGGACAGTCCACATGGGCGCAGGCGCTGGAGCTGGCCAGGGGATGCCAGAACGTGATCGGCGACGTCTACAAGGAAGAGTTTGTTTATCTTCTTACACTGTTGGAAAGAGCGGAATGAAAATGAACAATGAACAATTATGAAGGAAGATAAAAAGTCATTGAAAGAAAATAAAAAGCGGTGACAAAAACAGTATAAGTGAATATAATGGCATGGATGCAAATCCGGAAGGAGAACAACCATGCCATTTTTGTATGAGACCCATATGCACACCTGCCAGGGAAGTGCCTGCGGCAGGGCAACCGGTAAAGAACAGGCCAGGGTATATAAGGAGGCCGGCTTTACAGGGATTATCATTACAGATCATTTTTTCGGCGGTAATACCGCTGTTGACCGGAGTCTTCCCTGGGAGGAACGGGTGGATCTGTTCTGGAAGGGATACGAGGACGCGAAGGAAGAGGGGGACAGGATCGGACTGGACGTTTTCTTCGGACTTGAGCAGAATATTCACTTTGATGAATACCTGATCTACGGACTGACCAAGGAATATATGAAAGCCCACCCGGAAATGGAACACTGGAACCGGCACCAGCAGCTGGAAGAAGTTCACAAGGTCGGCGGCTGCGTGATCCAGGCACATCCGTTCCGGATGCGGAGCTATATGGACCGGATCCGGCTGGGACTGAAATACTGTGACGGCATTGAAGTGGCCAACGCGGGAAACGATCCACTGGATGACGCGCGAGCCTGGCTTTACGCGAAGGAATACGGACTGATTATGTCAGCAGGTTCCGATAATCACTGCGGCGGCAACTGGCCGCTGTACGGTGTGGCGATGGATCACAGGCTGACGGATATTCAGGATTATGCCAGAACAATCCTGGCTGGAAAGCAGATGGAACTGCTGCTTCCGGAAGGAAGGCTGATTATGCCGGAGAATCCGGTGATTGATGAACGGCATAAGGCCTATATGCTGGATGATGAGGAGCAGGACGTTCCGACAACCAAAGAATGGACCGAATAACAAAGAAGGGCCTCCGCTGAGACGGAAGCCCTTCTTTTTATGCCTGTCAGAAGGTACTGGCTTTTTTCATCAGGCGGAGCCCCTTCCAGTTGGGTTCCTTTTTGTTCGGCGTTTCGGGAAGGTCAAATTCATAGGCCATGCTGGCGTTGATAACAGGAATGCCGTTCCAGTCACGCTCGCGGATGAAGTGGGAACCGGTATATGCCTGGTGCACATGACCATGAACCATGACGGCGGGATGCCAGGTATCCAGCAGGGGACCAAAGCATTCGAATCCCCGGTGCGCAAGATCCTCCTGGTCGCCAAACCCCCGGATCGGAGAATGGGTCAGCAGGATATCAAATCCGCCGGTGGCTTTCAGCATCCGCCGGTATGAGGCAATGCGGGAAGCCATTTCTTTCTCGGTATACATATTCTTCGCGTCCGGACGGTAGCGGATGGATCCGCCCAGTCCGAATATACGTACACCCTTGATCTGGACAACCGTTCCATCCGCGCACAGGCAGCCTTCCGGCGGCTCTTTTTCGTAGCGGTCATCATGATTGCCGGGCACATAAATGATGGGGGCGTTGGTGAAGCAGGTCAGGAAAGACAGGTATTTGGCGGGAAGGTCTCCTGCTGAAAGGATGATATCCACATCGCGCAGTGCTTCCCGGCAAAGATCCCCCCAGAGCCGGGGAGAAGGTTCATCTGCTATAGCCAGAATCCGCATATCATTCGCTCACTTTCTGTTCCAGCTGAAAGCTGAAAGCTCGGGCTTCAGTTCTCCGTTGAATCCCTGAAGGCGTACCAGAGGACGAGCGGATTCAATGAGTTCTTCTGTATCAGGCAGGGTGCCGATAATATTATCAGCCAGGTAATCCATACAAAGAATTTCAGCGGGGGTGAGACGCCGGTCCGCATCGCAGCGCAAAGTGCCGCTCTGGTCACGCAATTCTCCTTCAAAAGGTGTGAAGGAACCTTCGCGGATCTGCTCCCGGAAATGATGAATTACACGGGCAGCGTAAGGATCGAAGCGGGAGGAGAAAGCAACGTCCAGGATGTTGGATCCCAGTCCCCACCAGTAATTGGTTACGTTTTCCTTGCTTTCCGCCTGGTTGAAGGTGCCGTTCAGAATGCGTTCCGTCATCATCCGGTAGAAAAGCCCCCAATGGGGAACCAGCGTAGCCATATGGAGGATTTCTCCACCGTCACGGACGTACAGTCCGTAATCCCGGGCATCGCGGTTCGGCGCTGTGATGTCCCGGTTGCAGATCACGCGGATTTCGGGATCTTCGAAAGGCATTTCCTGATCAAACCAGGAAGCGGAGAACCAGTTCAGATAGATCTTTGCCTGCGGGTTGACCATGCGGGCTCCCAGGGCGAATGCATTGGCCGCGGCCGGGACACCGTATATCGGGAAGTCGGCAATATAACCGATTTTTCCGTTCTCGGACAGGATGCCTGCGGCCAGACCCAGCAGGAACTTTGCCTCATAGAACCGGATATAGTAGGTACGGATATTCGTGTAGTTGGACAACAGGGAGCAGCAGAGGAAACGGACTTCGGGATGCTTAAGCGCCGGTTCCACTGCACTGTTGAGCATAACCGGGGAAGTGGCAAAAATAGCGGTATAACCGTTGGCAATCAGCCGGTCAACTTCCTCGGCGAATTCTGTCCGGGAAGGCACGATGCGCGTTGTGGTCTCCAGACGGTCACCCAGCTTTTCCTCGGCTTCCAGGCGTCCCAGGTTGTGCCAGTAGTTCCATGCTGAATCCTGGATGGAACGGTTAAAGAGGAATGCGGCTTTGATTTTTGAAGGGTGGAACAGTGCTGAGATCAGCGGAACAGGAGGCTGAACCTGTTCCATGACCAGGTTCACACGGCCGTCCCGGGATTCGAACTCCCGGGCCATGAGGCGGACGCGCTCCCCGGTTTTTCCCAGGTCGTCATCCCTGACGTCCTCATAGCCGAAAGTGGTCAGGTAAAGCAGGAAAGCATCACCGCAGGGCAGGACTTCCTTGCCGCGGGTCTGGGTAAGGTAGTTTTCGGCAAAATAATGATAGAGCTTGCGCAGGGAAAGAATCTCGTCGTCGGTCCATTTCTCCCCGGCACGGACACCCGGCAGGGAAAGAAGCTTCTGATAGGAACCGGGACGGGAGAAGAAGATGGCATAAAGACCGGTTTCCTTGCAGAAATCACAGTATTCATAATAGGAAACAACTTCCGGATCATCACTCATGGGCGGATATACGCGGGTAACGTCCGCTTCGATATCCCGGGAGTCGAGGTACTTCATGACAGAGGCGCGTTTATTGCCTTCGATGACATAGTAGTATCCCATGTATTCCAGCACGGTGATGGGCTGGTTGACACCCTGGGATTCCACACTTTCACAGAGCTGTTCCCATTTGCTGGCAAATTCACTGCCGCCTTCCAGAATGGGCATGAACCCGTCTGCAAAAGCATAGCTGCGACCCCGGGAAACGGAGCCGATGACCCGGTCAAGGGGAATGGTCATAATGCCGAGGGACAGACGGCTGAGGGAGGAAAGGGCAGGAACACGTTCCTCCAGAACAGGCAGATAAGGGTCGGTATTGGACTGGATGGCGTTCTGGTAAACGCGCAGACCTTCCCGGCGGGCTTTGCTGTAATGATCCATATAATCACTTCGTTTCTGATTTAAATTCCGGTTTCACAATTATATCTGCCATACAGGATGACCTGCTGAAACGAGTATAATTATGAAAGTTCAGGGCAACAGAAAGCATATATATATTATCATTATTTGAAGGAAATGGCAAAAAGACGAATGTTTCCGGATACACGAGTGCGGAAAGTACGATTTTTGTACAATCTGGGAGGAAAACATACAGATTAGCTGTCTTGAGAAAAAAATAGGAGAATGATAGAATATTTTCGTGTATTCTTGATTACGGAGGGACACGCAATGCCGGAAATCGGGATGATTCTGCGTGAAGGGAAAGGCAAGAAAGTCTACGCGACGGACGACCCTGATAAAGCGATTGTCTATTTCAAAGACGAGGCCATGGCGTTTCACGGCCTGAAGCGGGGACGGATCCTCGGCAAGGGCGAAGTGAACAATTCGGTGTGCGAGCACCTTTTTCATCTGCTGGAAGAACACGGAATCGAAAGTCATTATCTGGAACATATTGACGCAAGGCACTGCCTGGTGAAGCGGTGCGATATGATTCCGCTTTCTGTGAAAATCCGCAACCGTTCTGCCGGACAGCTGGCTGAACGTACCGGGATTCCGGTTGGAACGAAGCTTGAGCCGCCGGTGGTGGAGTTTGAGCTGCGGAACACCGGGATGGAAGCGGATCCGCTGGTGAACAACTCTCATATCTATGCGATGAAGCTGGCCACACCGGAAGAAATGGAAGAGATTACCCGTGTCAGCCTGAAGATCAATGAAATCCTGACAGCCTACCTCAAGGATATCAGCATCGAACTGATCGATTTCAAACTGGAATTTGGCCGTTACCACGGACGGATCATTGTCGCAGACGAGATTACCCCGGACACTGCCCGGTTCTGGGACGCCGGAACGCATGAGCCGCTGGATATCGACCGGTTCAGAAGAGACATGGACAATGTGGCAGAGGCATATCAGGAAGTGCTTCACCGCATGATGGGTGTGAGTTAAGAAGATATGATCAGAAGAACGCTTTGCTTGCTGCTCGCGCTGACGCTTCTCTGGGGCGGACTGTGCGCGGCGGCGGAAGAAAAAGGCGAGTTTCCGGCATTGAATGATGCCGGTTTTCTGGACTCCGGGGAATTTGTCTGGGAAGACGAAGAAAACGGAGTCTGGCGGTATGCCAGCAGCACGCTGCGGGTTGAAATCTTCCGCCGCGAGCAGAAAAAACCAGCCCGGGTCTGGTATGAGGCTGAAGTCTTCTGCGCTGAAGGATCTGTGGGTCCAAGGATGATTGCCAATGATCCGGAACATTGGAAAACCGCGGCGAATATGGAGTATCCCTACAAGATCGCCCGGAAGTACGGTACAGTGTTTGCTGTTTCCAATGACTTTGCCCAGCTGCGGCTGCAGCAGAAGAAAAGCCGGCCCGGCATTATTATCCGGGACGGGAAAGTCTGGTCGGACAAAACCAAGAAGAAAGGCGTAAAGGATTTCCCGAACCTGGACTGCCTTGCGATCTGGCCGGACGGAGACATGAAAGTTTACTACAGCGACGAAAAAACTGCTGAGGAATACCTGGAAGACGGTGCGGTTGACGTACTGGCTTTCGGACCGATCCTGATCCGGGACGGGAAGCTGAATGAGGAAGCCCTGAAGAAATACGGCACCAGTCATGCCCAGCGTACCGCTGTAGGCATGGTGGAGAAGGGACATTACTTCTTTATGATGCTGGAAGGCCGGATCAAGCGGAGCAAGGGTGACGGTATCAGTTTCCTGGCGGAAAAGCTGCTGGAGAAGGGATGCACCCTGGGATTCAACCTGGACGGCGGGGAAACCGCGTGCATCGTCTTCATGGGACATCAGCTGTGCAAGCTGAAGGATCGGAAGAAACTATCCTCCCGGAGAACGAGTGATATCCTGGGAGTTGGTACTTCGGAACTGCTTCCCTCAGTGTCCGATCCGTGGTAAAACCGCAGAAACTGTTGCAATACAAGGAAACTTGTGATAAAATGCCATGCGGTGTTTTATGCGCACCGCTGTTTTATGCTGAAATGATTCAGTGAAATGATTCAGGAGGAAGATAATTCATGAGCCATACCTACGAGAAGCTGTCCGGAAACAAAGCGAAACTGACCTTTACGATCCCCGCGGAGCAGTTTGATGAAGCAATGACGCAGGCTTTCCTTAAGATGCGCAAGCGTATCAACGTTCCGGGTTTCCGGAAAGGCAAGGCTCCGCGCAAAATGATCGAGACCCTTTACGGCGAGAGCGTTTTCTATGATGACGCCTTCGAGATCATCTTCCCGGACGCGTATCGTGCGGCTGTTGAAGAATATGATCTGAAGCCCGTGGATCAGCCCCAGATTGACCTGGACGAGATCGGCGCCGGCAAGGACCTGAAGTTCCATCTGGAAGTGTTTGTCAGACCCGACGTGACACTGGGCGATTACAAGGGACTGACCGTTGAAGCCGATCTGCAGAAGCTGACGGACGAAATGGTGGACGCCCGCATTGAGGAAGACCGCAAAAAGGCCAGCCGTACGATTGACGTGGAAGACCGTCCCGTACAGGAAGGTGACACAGTCAACCTGGACTATGCAGGTTCTGTGGACGGCGTTGCTTTCGCCGGCGGTACCGCTCAGGGCCAGACGCTGACCATCGGCAGCCATCAGTTCATCCCCGGTTTTGAGGAACAGATGGTTGGCATGCAGCTGGGCGAGGAGAAAGACCTGAACGTTAAATTCCCCGATGAGTACCATGCTGAGGAACTGAAGGGCAAGGACGCTGTGTTCCATGTCAAGGTGAACGGCATCCAGATGACCGAAGTGCCGGAACTGGACGATGATTTCGCCGCTGACATCAGCGATTTCAATACCTTCAAAGAGTATAAGGAAAGCATCGTTAAGGAACTGAGCGACCGCGTCGCGAAGAACAACGATATTGCTGCTGAGAACGCACTCGTTGAGAAGGCTGCTGAGAACGCCCAGATCGATATTCCGGAAGCCATGATTGACGACCAGGCGAACTACATGGTTCGTGAGATGGCTATGCGGATGAGCTACCAGGGCCTGCGCATGGAAGACTATCTGAAGTACACCGGCCAGACCATGGACGGCGTGAAGCAGATGTACAAGCCTGAAGCTGAAAAGCGGGTCCGGATCGAACTGGTGATTGACGCCATCCGCAAGGCCGAGAAGATTGAGCCCACTGAGGAAGACATCGAAAAGGCGATTGCTGAGCAGGCTGAACAGATGGGCCAGGAAGTGGAAACCTTCAAGAAGAACCTGACCGAGGAACAGAAGGGTTACCTGAAGGATAACGCCGCGATCCGCCTGGTGCTGGATCTGCTGAAGAAGGACGCCAAGGTGGAGGAGAAGAAGGCGGAAGCTCCTGCGGAAGAAAAGCCCGCGAAGAAGACCGCTGCCAAGAAGACCACCAAGAAGGCTGACGCCGCGGAAGCTCCTGCGGAAGAAAAACCCGCCAAGAAGCCCGCAGCCAAGAAGACCACCAAGAAGGCTGACGCTGCAGAAGCTCCTGCGGAAGAAAAGCCCGCTAAGAAACCCGCCGCCAAGAAGACGGCAAAGAAAACTGACGCTGAATAAGAATGCCTTTAACGGCGGCCCGGCCGGGCCGCCGTTTCAGTCAAAGGAGGGAACGATATGCCGCTTATTCCGATGGTCATTGAACAGACGAACAGGGGAGAACGCTCCTACGATATTTATTCCAGGCTGCTGAAGGACAGGATTGTCTTTCTCGGCGGGGAGATCACCGATGATACCGCCAATCTGGTGGTTGCGCAGCTGCTGTTCCTTGAAATGGAAGATCCGGACAGTGATATCAGCCTGTACATTAACAGCCCCGGCGGATCTGTGACAGCCGGCATGGCTATTTACGATACGATGAAGTACATCCGGCCTCAGGTGCGCACGGTCTGTGTCGGTATGGCTGCCAGCATGGGCGCTTTCCTGCTGATGGCCGGCGAAAAGGGCAAACGGCTTGCGCTGCCGAATGCCGAAGTGATGATCCATCAGCCCCTGGGCGGTGCCCAGGGCCAGGCTACAGACGTGGCGATCCGGGCTGAATGGTTGATGAAGACCAAGAAGAAGATGACCGCCATGATGGCTGAAATGACAGGCCAGCCCCTGAAGAAGGTTCAGGCGGACGTTGAACGCGACTATTTCATGAGCGCGGAAGAAGCGTTGGATTATCATATTATTGATGAGATCTATCAGCCGCGGGACAAGCAGAAAAAGTGAGGTTGAAACATGGCCAACAATATGAACAGACAGACACCCCGCTGCTCCTTCTGTGGCAAGGAACAGCGTATGGTAAAACGGCTGGTGGCCGGTCCGAACGTTTATATATGCGATGAATGTATCGCCCTGTGCAATGAGATCCTGAGCGAAGAGGATCTCCTGCTTGATGATGCTTCCAGGGACATGCTTGCGCCGGTGAAGCTGCCTTCCCCCGCAGAGATGAAAAAGATCCTGGACGAGTATGTAATCGGACAGGAACGGGCGAAGCGCGCGCTGAGCGTGGCAGTGTACAACCACTACAAGCGGATTAACCGGAAGCAGACGCGGGACGACGTGGAACTCCAGAAGAGCAATATCCTGCTTCTGGGCCCCACGGGCAGCGGAAAAACCTACCTGGCTCAAACCCTGGCCCGGATCCTGGAAGTTCCGTTCGCAATCGCCGACGCTACCAGCGTTACAGAGGCCGGCTATGTGGGCGATGATGTGGAAACTATCCTGCTTCGCCTGATCCAGGCGGCGGACTGGGACATTGAGAAGGCACAGCGCGGTATTGTCTATATCGACGAAATTGATAAAATTGCCCGCAAAGGCGAGAACATGTCCATTACACGGGACGTCAGCGGCGAAGGCGTTCAGCAGGCGCTGCTGAAAATCCTGGAGGGAACGGAAGCCGCTGTGCCGCCGCAGGGAGGCCGGAAGCATCCGCACCAGGAAATGATCAGGATCGATACAACCAATATCCTGTTTATCTGCGGCGGCGCCTTTGACGGACTGGTGCCGATTATTGAAAACCGTATCGGAAAGAAAACGCTTGGCTTTGGCGCCGAAATCCAGAGCCAGCGGGATCCTGCCCGGACAGACGCACTGAAGGACGTACAGCCGGAAGACCTGACCAAATACGGCCTGATTCCGGAATTCGTCGGCCGCCTGCCGATTCTGGTTACGCTGGACGCACTGGATGAGGACGCACTGATCCGGATCCTGACAGAGCCGAAGAACGCACTGTGCAGGCAGTATTCCACACTGCTGGATATGGATAACATCCGGCTTATCTTTGAAGATGACGCTATCCGGGAGATTGCCCGACAGGCCATTGACCGCAAATGCGGCGCCCGCGGCCTGCGCGCCATCATTGAGAACGCGATGCTGGACACCATGTTTGAACTTCCGGGAATGCCGGATGTCAACGAGTGCATTATTACAAAGGAAGCAATCAATGGCGGAAAGCCGACACTGATCTCCGGCGTAGGCAAGAGAACTGCCAGGCGTGCGGAGAAAAAGACGGACGAAACGGACGCCTCCTGAATAAAAAGCTGACGGCACGGGCTTTACCGGCTCCGGATATACTGTATGCGGAAGCAACCGGTAAGCCCCGGGCCGTTCATGACAAGAGGATATCATGAAGAAAAATCAGACAATCGAATTGCCTGTACTGCCCCTGAGAGGACTGATGCTCTTTCCGAACATGGTCCTTCATTTTGACGTGGGCAGAAAAAAATCCCTGGCCGCACTGGAACAGGGAATGATGGAAAAACAGCGGGTATTCCTGATCAGCCAGAAAAGTGACGATACGGAAGACCCCACATGGAAAGACCTGTGCAAGGTCGGTACCATTGCGGAAATCAAGCAGGTGATGAACCTGCCCGGAGAGAACATCCGTGTGCTCGTGGAAGGCTCAAGCCGGGGCGTGATTCTGGAAAAGCTCGGCGATGACCCCTGCATGAAAGCGGTGATCAAGGTCTGCGAGGACCGGGCTGTCCGTTCGGCAGAGGCGAAAGCGCTGCTGCGTACCGCACAGGATCTGTTTGAGGAATATGCAAGAACCTCCCAGCGTGTCAGCCAGGATACGGTGGAATCAATCCATGCCATTGAAAAAGCCGGAGAGGCGGCAGATCTTCTGGCAGCAAATGTGCTGACGAAGCGGGAAGACCGGCAGGACATCCTTGATGAGCTGAATCCGATTGCCCGCCTGGAAAAGGTCTGCTCGATCCTGATGCGTGAAACCGATATGGCTGATACGGAGAAACAGATCCAGGCCCGCATCCGGAAACAGGTGGAAAAGAACCAGAAGGATTATTATCTGCGCGAACAGATCAAGGCAATCCAGACTGAACTGGGTGACGGAGATGAAACAGATACCGCCGACTTGCGGAAGCGGCTTGCTGAGACTCCCCTGAACGATGAAGCCCGCAGCAAGTGTGAAAAAGAGCTGGACCGGCTTTCACGCATGGCGCCGGGAAGCCCGGAAAGCTCTGTCAGCCAGACATATATTGAGTGGATCCTGGATCTGCCCTGGGGAAAGGAAACAGAAGACAATCTGGATCTGAACCGGGCAAGGGAAATCCTGAACAGGGATCATTACGGACTGGAAGATGTCAAGGAACGGATTATCGAATACCTGGCGGTCCTTCAGCTGAAAAAGGATATGAAGGGGCCGATCCTTTGCTTTGTGGGTCCTCCCGGCGTGGGTAAGACCAGCATTGTAAAAGCGATCGCTGAGGCAGTCGGCCGGAAGTTTGTCCAGGTCAGCCTGGGCGGCGTCCGGGACGAAGCGGAAATCCGGGGCCATCGCCGTACTTATATCGGCTCTATTCCTGGCCGTATTATTGCCGGCATGAAACAGGCCGGCACCTGCAATCCCGTATTCCTGTTTGATGAAATCGACAAGATGAGCGGCGATTTCCGGGGCGATCCGGCTTCCGCCATGCTGGAAGTGCTGGATTCAGAGCAGAACAATGCCTTCCGGGATCATTATATGGAGCTGCCCTTTGACCTGAGCAAGGTGATGTTTATCACCACAGCCAATACAATGGAAACCATCCCCGCTCCGCTGCTGGACCGGATGGAGCTGATTGAGGTTTCCAGCTATACGGAAGAGGAAAAGCTTCAGATCCTTAAGCGCCATCTGCTGCCGAAACAGATCCGGGAGCATGGGATGAAGCCGAACGCACTGAAGGCGGACGACAGCATCCTGAAGATGATGATTGAGGACTATACCCGTGAGGCAGGCGTACGCACACTGGAAAGAACTGCTGCCAAACTGTGCCGCAAAGCTGCTGTACGGATGCTGGATCAGGGCAAACACTCCATGACCATCTCAAAGAAAGCCCTGCGGGAAATGCTCGGCGCACCCCGGTATCTGCGGGAAGCACCGGAAAAGGAACCCCGTGTGGGAGTGGTCAATGGACTGGCATATACCAGTGTGGGCGGCGAAATGCTGGAAGTGGAGTGCACTACCATGAGCGGCAAAGGCACCCTGAAGCTGACCGGCCAGCTGGGCGACGTGATGAAGGAATCGGCAGAAGCGGCCTTTACATGGGTTCGCGCCCACAGTGAAGAGCTGGGACTGCAGAAGGATTTCTACCAGAGCATGGATATTCACATCCATGTACCGGAAGGCGCTGTGCCCAAGGACGGCCCTTCTGCCGGCGTCACGATGACCACGGCGCTGGTGAGCGCACTGACCGGTAAACCTGTGCGCCAGGACGTGGCGATGACCGGCGAGGTAACGCTGCGCGGCCGGGTGCTGCCGATCGGCGGACTAAAGGAAAAAACCATGGCTGCATACAGGGCCGGCATCCGTACGCTGGTGATTCCGGAAGAAAACCAGAAAGACCTGGAAAAGATCCCTGAACATGTGCTGGCACAGTTTAAGGTGATCAAGGCTGCAGACGTGAAGGATGTGCTGAAGACAGCGATTGTGAATGAATAATTCACAATTCATAATTCATAATGAATTGACCGGCTGGGAAAGGAGCGTGAACTATATGATGGAGATCAAAAGTGCAGAGTTCGTGACTTCCATGGCCGATTACGGCGATTTTACCGGAAAAGGCCTGCCCCAGATTGCGGTGGCAGGAAAGAGCAATGTGGGAAAGAGTACGCTCATCAACAAGCTGTGCCGGCGGAACAAGCTGGCACGCACCAGCTCCACACCGGGTAAAACGAGGCTGCTGAATGTATTCCTGCTGAACGACGAGTTCCATCTGGTTGATCTGCCCGGATATGGGTTTGCAAAGGTGGATAAAAAGGAAAAACAGCGCTGGGGCCAGATGATGCAGGACTATTTCGAAAAAGCGGATGAACTGCTTCATGTGCTGTGCCTCGTGGATATCCGCCACGAACCCACAGAGGATGACAAGCAGATGAATCGATTCCTGCGGGAAATGGACATTCCGTTCTCAGTGATTGCCACCAAGGCAGACAAGATCAGCCGCGGCGCACGGAGCAAATACCTGGCTCCGATCTGCAGGGCGCTGAGCGTCCAGCCCTGGGAAATCATCTGTTTCAGCGGGGAGGATGGTACAGGCCGGGATGATCTGCTGAAGCTGATGGACGATATTCTTCATCCGGTTGAATCATAAGTTTACTATTTTTTGCCAAAAGTATTCTTTTCCTATTGCATATGATGTATATGCATAGTATAATCCATGACCGTAGATCACGAGGTGCTTTCGGCAGAAAAGTGGAGGAGAAAGCCAATTAGTGGAGAAACACTCAGTTTTTTCCTCTGTTTTTAATGTGCTGGTGTAAAAGGAGGCATCAAAAGTGAAAACTACGATCAACAATGTGGGAATTCGTGTCAGAATTGCCACGTTTGAGGAGGAAACAATATGAATCTGGTCAAGTGCCCCCGCTGCGACCTGAACTACATCCGGGAGGATGAAAAGTACTGCAAGGTTTGCCTGCAGGAGATGAAAGGGGAGTCCCGCTCCGAAGAGATTGAACTGTGCAGCATCTGCAATGAGGAACCGTGCCTGCCCGGAAAAGATGTATGCCTGTTCTGCCTGCGGGAAATGAACAAGAGCAACAGCGCCGATGATACCGATAACGGAACGGAAACGGAAAACGTTGATACCTCCACCATCGGTGATATGGATGCTGTCAGCGGTATGGATGAAATCATTCCCGACGTGGAAGAGGAAGAAACGGACGAATTCGGAGAAATTGACCAGGAACTGAGCCTGGAGGACGTCCGGGAAGATGAAGAAAGAGATGCGGACGACGACGCGGAGGAAGAAGAAAGCTGATTTCTGCCCGTCCGTGACACAGTTAAAGGAGTAAGCATGCGCCTGTTTGCCATTGGAGACCTGCACCTGCCCGGGGGAGACGATAAACCCATGGACGTGTTTGGTCCCCAGTGGGACAGGCATTTTTTGCGCATACAGGAAAACTGGCAGAAGCTGATTGAAGATGAGGATACCGTACTGATTCCGGGGGATATCAGCTGGGCGATGCAGCTTGAGGATGCCAGAGCAGATCTGGAAGCAATCGGCAGTTTGCCGGGCAGAAAGATAATCTGTAAAGGGAATCACGACTACTGGTGGAATTCCATCAGCCGTGTACGTTCTATCCTGCCTCCCTCGATAACCGCGGTGCAGCACAGCGCGGCTGACCTGGGAGAAGTGGTGGCCTGCGGTACAAGGGGATGGCTGATTCCGACAAAGGAAACACCCCTTGACGCGCAGAATGAGAAAATTTTCCTGCGCGAGGCAGAGAGGCTTCGCCTGGCCCTGGACGCCGCGAAGCATATGGCCGGCGAAAAGCCGCTGGTTGTCATGATGCATTATCCGCCGCTGCTGGAGGCAGAAACGGATACGCTTTTTACGTCAATACTGGAGGAATACCGGGTACATACAGTGGTATACGGCCATCTGCACGGAGCCGGGATACAGATTGGATATAACGGTGAGCACAACGGAATCAGATACCATCTGGTTTCCTGTGACAGCATCGGATTCTGTCCGAAAGAAATCCTCCTATAAAAAAATATTAATTTTTTAGTACATATTTTTCCCGGGACCGGGCTCCAAAATGGAGCTCGGTCCTTTTTTTATACCAAATATTGTTGGAATGAAAAAGTACTGGCACAATCACTTTATATATATTACAAAATGATTACAAAAAGATTACAAAAACACACATTAAAAACATTGAAACAATCTGATCAGGGGTTGCGGAGAATCAAAACTTGTGTTAAATTTGTGGGGAAAAAGGGAAGAGAATCCCAAAATCGAACATAAAAGTGGTAGAGAGGGGGAAAGCGTAGTGGATGATACCAAAAAATTGAACTCCGAAGAAAACGCTGAAACCCTTGAAAAGAAAGAAGAAAACCGTGTTAAGCGGTTTATAGGGTCTTTCAACCACAGCCTTGACAGCAAGGGACGCCTGGTGATTCCCCAGGGGTTCCGGGAAAAACTGGGTGACACATTCTGCATTGCTCCTTCTTTCGACTTTGAATCAGTAGCGATTTATCCGACGGAAAAGTGGGAGGAGAGGAACGAGACATATGAACGGCTGGGCAAGCTGAATCCGGCGCTGAACCGGTACCTTGAACAGTTTTACGCACTGAGTTTTGATGAACAGACCTGTGACGCACAAGGCAGGGTTCTCCTGCCGGCCAACATCAGGCAGAAAATCCTGCATGAAGAGCGGGATATGGAAATTACCGGAGCCAATGATCATGTACGCGTAGCCGCTGTTTCCGCCAGCGGAGACGCCTGGAACAAGTTTAAGGACGAATTGCCGCAGCTTCTGGAAATGATTGCAGGACTGGAAGCGCAGAAAGAATGAAAGAGGTGAGTATGGATGACTGAAATGACTGCCAGGGTCAGAAACAGGCTGCAGGACGGTATGATCAACTGGCAGGAGAAGCGGTTCCGTAAAGAGGATTTCCGTCAGCAGCAGGCAGACATACATCGGTCCAGAATGACATGTTCTGCCTCCCTCCCGTCATTCCACCAGACGCAGGACTGGACAGGCGGTATCGCTGTCTGCGGACGAAAGCCGGTGATAGAGGAAACGAAACCAGCGAGACGTGTGTTTTCTTCTGAAGGTATCCGGTGGGATGCAGCGCTGACTGCACTGATCATTGCGGGAGTACTGCTGATTGCCTTACTGCTTGCTGACATGGCGGCGATCGGAGCCACCGGACATACTGTCAACAAACTGAATGCTTCTATTGAAGAACTTGCATCTGAGAATGAATGGATCAGGGGAGAAATTGAACGGGGAAGCGACAGCGCAAGCGTATGCTCTGAAGCTGTCAAACTGAACCTGATTTCATCAAAAGGCGCAAAGACCATCCGCCTGACAGCGCCGGTCAACGCGCAGATGACTGTTTCCACAGCAGCCCAGGCGGCAGAGAATGCCGAGCTGCAGATCAGAATGACTTCTTATGCGGGAGACTGAATCAGTCGGTCTCCCATTTCGCATTTCCGCCGAGTGGAAAAGAAAGCGGTTTTGTGGTAATCTTATAGCAGGCTGAACCGGCCGGAAATGAAAGGTGGACAAACATGAAACTGTGGGAATTACTGACGGAGCTTCCCTACGTGGAAGAAACCCGCGGCAATATGAATACGGAAATACGGGAACTGACATCTTCCAGCAGGGACAAGACAGACGCCGGACTGTTTTTCTGTATCGTCGGCGCGCGCTTTGACGCTCATGATTACGCATGGGAAGCGGTGGAAAACGGCTGCGTTGCCCTGATCGTTGAGCATTTTGTGGAAATGGATGTTCCGCAGGTTCTGGTAAACAACGGCCGTGCCGCGATGGCCCGCATTGCAGAGGCTTTTTACGGACATCCGTCCCGGCAGATGCGCATGATCGGCATCACGGGCACAAAGGGAAAGACCACGACCACATACCTTCTGCAGAGCATCTGCGAAAAAGCGGGCCTGAAGTGCGGTATTATCGGATCCACCGGCACTGTGGTTGAAGAACAGCATCTGGACAGCAAACTGACCACGCCCGATCCCATTGAGCTGCAGAAGATGCTGCGGATGATGGCGGATGAAGGCGTGAAGGTTGTGTGCATGGAAGTATCTGCGCATGCAATTGATATGAACCGCCTTGACGGCATGACTTTTGAGGTGGGCTGCTACACAAACCTGAGCCAGGATCACCTGGACTACTTCTATACCATGGAACGGTATTTTGAAACCAAGAAGCAGTTCTTTACCAGCGGAATGGTTAAGAATGCCGCCATGAACGCGGATGACGAGACGTCTGCAAAGTTGAAGGACGGTATCTGCTGTCCCTTTATTACGTACGGAATCTGCGTGGATGCAGACGTTTTTGCCCGCGACATCGAAATTACCGAAGAAGGAGCCAAATTCAACGTACAGCTCCACGGAATGAACCAGATTGCCATCCGGATGCGGATGACCGGTATGTTTAACGTTTACAACGCGCTGGCTGCCACCAGCTGCGCGCTGATTATGGGAATCGCGCCCGAAAAGATCAAGGCGGGCCTGGAAGCGGTAACACGCGTGCCCGGACGGATTGAAGTGCTGCAGACAGATACACCTTACAAAGTGATCCTGGACTACAGCCATTCTCCGGATGCACTGGAAAATATCCTGAAGACTGTCCGCCAGTTTGCACGGAACCGTGTGATTGCATTGTTCGGCTGCGGCGGCGACAGGGATAAGGGCAAGCGCCCCATGATGGGTGAGATCGGCGGACGGCTGGCAGATTATTGTATCCTGACTTCGGATAATCCCCGGACGGAAAACCCGATGGTTATTCTTGCAGCCATAGAAAAGGGAATCAAACCCACTGGAAAACCATATGAAGTGATTGAAAACCGCCGCGAGGCGATCAGGCACGCACTGCGTATGGCAGAAGAAGGAGACGTAATCGTGCTCGCGGGTAAGGGCCATGAGACCTATCAGGAGATCATGGGCATCAAGCGGCCGTTCGACGAAAAGGTGATCGTCAGCGATCTGCTGCTTGAAATGCAGAAGGAGCAGGATTAAGGTATGTATTACAGAATGATCGGAGCCGCCCTGATTGCGCTGGCTGCGGCACTCCTGATCGGACCGGGACTGATCCGATATCTGAAAAAACTGCATTTCGGCCAGACGATTTATGAACTTGGCCCCAGTCACCAGCAGAAGCAGGGAACGCCTGTAATGGGCGGCCTGATGATGGCGGCCGGTATTCTGCTGGGTTCCCTGGTTTTCCATCCCGCGGAATGGGAAGGGAAGTGGGATTTTATTTTCCCGCTGCTGGGAGTTTCTTTCCTGAGCATGGGCGTGGGCTTTGCGGATGATTATATCAAAGCCGTGAAGAAACGCCATGACGGACTGAATCCCTGGCAGAAGATTGCCGGACAGGTAATCGTTTCCCTGTTATTCAGCATATACTGCTATATTTCTCCAAAGGTTGGCAGCTCGATTATTATTCCTTTCATCGGGACGGAATGGAATCTGGGAATTTTCTATATTCCGCTGATGACGGTGCTCGTGATCTTTATCGTGAACAGCAGCAATCTCCAAGACGGCCTGGACGGCCTGCTCGGATCTGTGACAGCTGCAGGATCCTCCGCGTGGGCTGTAATCTGTGCAATCCTGATTCTGGCTGCAAGGCTGACGGGAAAAGGGGATGCCAACGGCGCTGCAACCATCGGCGTGTTTGCCATGAGCATGGCGGGCGCCTGCCTGGGCTTCCTGCGTTACAACCGCTATCCCGCAAGAACTTTCATGGGTGATACGGGCAGCATGCTGCTTGGCGGCGGCATGGTGTCCATCGCAATGCTGCTTCGCCAGCCCCTGCTGCTTGTGCTGATCTGCTTCTGCCCCATCATGAGCAGTGTGAGCGTGATAATGCAGCGTTACTATTACAAACTGACTCACGGGAAGCGTATTTTCCTGATGAGTCCGATCCATCATCATTTTGAGAAAAAAGGATATTCTGAGACTCGGATTGTGAGCATGTACACAGGCGTTACGCTGGTGCTGAGCCTGATTGCAGTACTTGCGGTCTGCCAGGCGTTCTGAGGAGTATCATTATGAATTACGAAAAGAAAAAAGTACTGGTGGTCGGTATGGCACGCAGCGGTGTTGCCGCTGCGCAGCTTCTGCGCGCATCCGGTGCGGAAGTGACCGTCAACGATTCAAAAACTGAAGAAGAACTCGGACAGCAGCTGAAGCCGCTGGAAGGGCTGCAGCTGGAACGCTGTTTCGGCTGCCCGGCCATGGATCTGCTCGAGGGAAAAGACTGCCTCGTTATCTCTCCCGGTATTCCGGATACTGCACCGTTTGTGGTGAAGGCAAAGGAAATGGGAATCTATGTGATCGGTGAGCTTGAACTTGCCGCGCAGCTGTCCCGGGGTACCCTGATTGCCGTGACCGGTACGAACGGAAAGACGACAACGGTATCCCTGCTGGGTGAGATTTTTGCCAACAGCGGCAAAGTAACCCATGTGGTGGGCAATATCGGTTATCCTTTCTCGCTGGCGTCACTGGTCAGCCGGAAGGAAGATATGATCGTCTGCGAGGTATCCTCATTCCAGATGGAGACGGCAGACACGTTCCATCCCCATGTGGCACTGCTGACCAATATTACAGAAGATCACCTGAACCGGCATGGCACCATGGAAGTGTATACCGCTATGAAAATGCGGATGTTCAAAAACCAGACCGCATCGGATTACGCAGTTTTCAACGCTGATGATCCGGGACTGGAAGGCCTGAGCAAGCAGGTAAAGAGCCGGGTACTTTTTTTCAGCCGGAAACAGGAAGTGAAGGAAGGCGCCTTCGTTCGCGACGGCCAGATCATGATCCGGATGGACGGAAATGAAAAAAAGATCTGCGGTACGGATGAAGTATTTATTCCGGGTCCGCATAACCTGGAGAACGCCCTGGGCGCTGTCTGTGTGGCTGCGGCGATGAATGTGCCTGTTCCGGTGATCCGGCACAGCCTGAAGACATTCCGCGGCGTGGAGCATCGGATTGAAACCGTACGCGAACTGGATGGCGTAGAATATATCAACGACAGCAAGGGAACCAACGTGGATTCCACCATCAAGGCGGTTCAGACAATGAGTCAGCCGACAGTCATTATACTGGGTGGGTATGACAAGCATACTTCCTTTGATCCGCTTTCCCGTGAGATCATCAACAGCCCCATGATCCGTCATGCCGTGCTGATTGGCGAAACCGCCGGACTGATCCGGAACAGCCTGGAAAGAGTCGGATTCAACCACCTGACAGACGCCGGATCCATGCGGGAAGCAGTAGAAACAGCCCGCGGCCTGGCGGATAAAGGCTGGTGCGTGCTGCTGAGCCCTGCCTGCGCCAGCTTTGACATGTTCAAAGACTATGAGGAACGCGGTCGGGTGTTTAAGGAGATCGTCAAGGAGTTGCAATAAACAGACCAGAGTCTGTTTGGAGCGATTGCGATCAACAGCATCGCATCGGAAACATTTCTGAGAAGGGGTTAAGGTGTACTGATGGACGGACAGAACGGCGGCTACAGGCCGAGAACCGCGGGTGAGCGGAGCGGAACAGCCGGCAGCGGAGATAACGGGGTCCGTGACTGGCAGCGCAACACCTGGTTCGGACCGGCTCCGGTAAACACCAATCCCTTTGATGAACCGGAAGACGCCCCTGAACTGAAAGCAAGCCGGTCTGAGAACGTCAATGAACATATCGGAGATTTCTGGAATGCTCCGGGTCAGACCAGCCAGAATACATCTCCCTTTCAACAACAGCAAACAGGAACAGGCGTACGCGTCAGGGTTCCTGAAAAGAAGACAGAAGGACGGCCGCGGATTATCCGTACGGCCGTAATTCTGCTATTGCTCGCAGCAGCGGTGATCCTTGTCCTTCGATATGCGGTATACAGTGTGAAGGAAATCCGGGTTATCGGTAATTCCATTATTTCCGCAGAAGAAATAATACGGGTCAGCGGTATCCATCGCGGCGACAGCATTATTATGCTTGATGAGAAGGCGGTGGAAAACCGGATCCAGTCGGACTACAGACTGCGTTTCGGATATATGGCCAGGGAACTTCCCAGTACGGTTATTATTTCCGTCAGGGAAAGGGAACCCTGCTGCTGGCTGACTTACTGCGGCATTCTGTATGTGATGGACAAAAACCGCATGGTACTGTATGAAAGTGAGAATCCGAACAACCGGCCTGCAGAACTTGTGGAGATCAAAGGACTGGAAGTCAGGTCCAATACACTGGTTGGCCAGTACGTCACATTGGGGAATGAGACGCAGCAGAGCATCTTTACCGAGCTGTTCCTGGAAATGAAAGTTTTAAGCTGCACAGATAAAATTGCCGAAGCGGATATCAGCAATACGAGTTCCATCCTGCTGACAACCAGAGATGGATTTACCGTGAGCATGGGAGACCGGAAAAACATACACGCGAAGCTCCGCAGCCTCCTGGTCGTCCAGGATGAACTGAAGAACAGGGGATATACGGGCGGCACAATCAATGTTTCCAATCCGGAAACCCCCATTTTTACGCCATAAGAGCAGTTTGGACTGAATACTGTAACCCGGCATGAAAAGCATTAAGCAAAATTGTTACAAAAATGCAGAAAAATGTAATAAAAATGTGCCAAACTCTTGCAATAGCAAGCTAAAGAAGGTATAATTCCTTAAGGTATACATTATTTTGAAGTAACTGACCGTGATCTGTTTCACGGATCCGGATAACAGGGGGCATGAGAAACCTATGAAAACAACGGTTGCAGCCATTGATTTCGGTACGAGCAAGATTGTTACGCTCGTTGCTGAAAACAGCGGCAGTCAGCGCTGTGACATCACCGCTGCCGGTGTGACAAAGTATGACGGTTATCTCGAAGAGGGATGGAACAATCCCGGTGCGCTGGATGAAGCGATCCGCCGCTCTATTGCGGACGCGGAAGAACAGTCCGGCAGCAAGATCAAGGAGATCAACGTCGGCGTTCCCGGTGCGTTTACCCACGTTTACGCCACAAAGGTTACAATCCCTCTGAAGGGAACGGATCCAAGGGTCACCGCGGCTGATGTCAAGGCTGCTTTCAGCAAGGCAGCTGAAAACCTGACCAACGTACCCGGCGTTGTGGTTCATTCCAGCCCCGCATGGTTTATGGTGGACAGCGGTAAAAAGACGCTGGAGCCTGTCGGAATGAAAGGCCGCGAAATGACAGCCTTTATCAGCTTTGCGGTAGGGAACAGATTCTTCATCGATGACGTGACCAACCGTATGGCAGATCTGGGTATCGTTGTTACCGGATTCTATTCCACCTCTGCCGGTGAAGCCATGCTTTACCTGAATGAGCAGGAACGCGATCACACTTCGGTGCTGATCGATATGGGATACCTGAACACAGAGATCATCGGTGTTGAGGGAGACGCCATCATCTATCACAAGGTGCTGGACGTCGGTGGCGGCAACCTGGCCGTGGCGCTGGCGGAAGAACTCGACATTTCCCTGAGCGCCGCAGAAGATATCAAGCGGAAATTTGTTTACGGTATCGAAACTTCCGGAGAAACCTACGAGGTTCCCGGGGCAGACGGACAGAAGGGTACAGTGTTTACACGGGAGCAGGTTAAACCTGTTCTCTGCACGGAACTTGATGATATCTGCGCGAAGATCAAAGAAGCCGTGGACGATGATTTCGGCGGACTGGGAAGCTGGTCCAATGTATTCCTGACCGGCGGCGGACTGAACTTCAACCGCGGCGGCAAGGAGTATCTTGCCGGCAGACTGGGACGGCCGGTACAGGAAACACCGCGCCGGACAACCAAACTGAACAGCCATTGTTTCTCAAGCGCTCTGGGACTGATGGATCTGATCATCGATACGATCGAACAGCAGCGTCAGCCGGCAGCCGGCGCAAGTGGCAAAATCAAAGACTTTTTCCGCAGTCTGTTGGGAGGTTAAGAGTATGATTGAATTCCAGAACGAAGAACAGAGCACTTTCGCATCAATTAAAGTGGTCGGATGCGGCGGCGGCGGAAACAATGCTGTCAACCGCATGGTGAACGCCGGCCTGCGCGGGGTGGATTTCATCTCCGTGAATACAGACCGTCAGGCCCTGAGCCAGACAAACGCACAGGTTAAGATCCAGATCGGTGAAAAGCTGACCAAGGGTCTGGGCGCCGGCGCTATTCCTGAGGTGGGCCGCCGTGCTGCCGAGGAAAGCCGCGAAGAGATCGCTTCCGCCCTGAAAGGCGCGGACCTGGTGTTCATCACCGCCGGTATGGGCGGCGGCACCGGTACCGGTGCGGCTCCGATCGTTGCTGAGATTGCGCGGGACCTGGGAACGCTGACGATTGCGGTTGTGACCAAGCCCTTCAATTTCGAAGGCAAACAGCGGATGAAGAATGCGGAAGCCGGTATTGCTGAGCTGAAGCAGCATGTTGATACCCTGGTTGTGATCCCCAATGACCGCCTGCTCCAGGTGGTAAACAAGGGAACCACAATGATCGAAGCTTTCCAGATTGCGGACGACGTGCTGCGTCAGGGCATCCAGGGCATCAGTGACCTGATCGCTGTGCCTGCCATGATCAACCTGGACTTCGCCGATGTGAAGACTGTTATGGAGTCCGGCGGTATGGCCCATATGGGTATTGGCACTGGAAGCGGCGAAAACAAGCTGGTCGAAGCAGCCAAGAACGCGATTTCTTCTCCGCTGCTTGAAACGAACATTGACGGCGCACGCGCTGTGCTGATCAACGTAACCGGCGGCGAAGATATCTCCATCGTGGATATCAACGAGGCAGCCAACCTGATTATGGAAGCGGCGGATCCCGACGCGAACATCATCTTCGGTGCGGGTATCGACGAAACCATGGGCGACGAGGTGCGCATCACCGTTATTGCCACCGGCTTCGAAAAAACGCCTTTCCCTGTAAAGGAACCGGCACGCAAGCCGCGTGAGATTGAGCATGAACGCCTGTTCGGTTCTTTCGGAACGAATTTCTCCAGAACCGAATCAACAGCAGCCCGGACATCCTTTGATACGCCGGCAGCTTCTCCCACCAGTCCCTTCTCTTCCGGAAACACCGGAGAGGTGCCGACCTTTATGAGCAGCAGCCGTCCCAGCATGGGTGTGCCCGGCATGGTGAATACCGGCTCCTTCCAGACCGGATTCAGCTATCAGCAGACGGCTCCGCAGCAGCCTGTGCAGGCAACACAGCCCTTCGCACCGATGGGACAGCCCGCGGGAGTGCCCCAGGCTACGGCGGCTTTCGGCACACAGCCTGCCAACTATCAGCCGCTGTTTAACAACAACGGACAGGTAACAGGCCAGACCGGAGCTTACCAGCCTGTACCCCAGAACCAGGCTATGGAAACAGACTCCCATGGAGTACCGAACTTCATGAAGCGGAAAAAGTAAGAACATACAACCGGCGGCGGATGAAGATCCGCCGCCTTTTTTATGCCATAAGAAAAGATGGCTGGAAAAAGTAACGGCGGTAGGATATAATATAATGTCAGAGTATATTGTTTCGGGAGGTCGCGTATGCGCAAAGGTTTTGTCTGGATTCTGGTGATTCTCATGCTGTTTTCCACGGCATGCGGTGAAAGTATGCAGAAAGCACCCGATTATATTATGGAAGGTTATGACGGAGACGTTAACTACCGCGTATGGGAAACCAATCTCTTCTTTGAGCGGATGCAGGAGAAAACCGGCATTTCTTTCCAATATACACAGTACAGTGATTACGATAAGTGGACGCAGCGCAAGGAAGAACTGCAGGCAAACGACAATCTTCCGGACGTTCTTTTCAAGGCGGAACTGAGTGCCTCTGAGGTCAGGGATCTTTACCAGTCTGGCCGGATCATCGATCTTGCACCTTATCTGGAACAGTACGCGCCGGATCTGTGGAAGCTCCTGGAAGAACATCCTGACTGGAAAAAAGCAATTATAGTGTCGGATGGCGCAATCCCTGCGCTGCCTGCAATCAATACGCTGCAAAATAACGACGCCATGTGGATTAATACGGCATGGCTGAAGAAACTGAAGCTGGACGCTCCCACAACAGCTGATGAGCTGACGGAAGTGCTCAGGGCTTTCAAAACAGGAGATCCCAACGGAAACTATCAGCAGGATGAGATCCCGCTGGGCTTTGTCGGCATGTGGGAGCTTCGCTTCCTGGCGCACGCTTTCGGAATGATCGATAACGATTATTACATCAGTGAAAAAGACGGTATCGTTTCTTCCTCTCTGACCTCGGAAGAGAACAGGGCATTCCTGACCTGGCTGCATCAGCTGTGGGAAGAGGGACTGCTGGATTCGACAGGTTTTTCGACCAACGATAACCTCCGGCAGATCACAGACGAGAATAAGGCGATTCCGTACGGCGTGCTGCTTTCCACTACTCCGCTGACCATTCTGCCCCAGAAAGCGCTGGAACAGTATGCGCTGCTGGAACCGCTGAGCTATAATGGAACAAAGATCTACCGGGATTTTGCCGGAGACCTGGTAAGAGGCACTTTTGCCATCACCTCTGCATGCAAGGAGCCGGAGAAACTGGTTGCCTGGGTGAATACCCTTTATACACAGGAAGGCAGCCTGATGGCTTACTACGGCCTTGAAGGGGAAGAGTACATCTGGAATGAAAACGGGCTGTGGGAGTGGAACTATCCGCTGCAGACCGTGGCTGACGAGATCCTTCCGACGCATACCATCAGCGAGGGCGGAACCGCGCCCTCCTGGGTGGACGCCGGCTTCCAGACGAAATATATGGATGAGGCTACCCGGAACGTTGTGGAGTCTCTGCAGACATTGAAACAGTACAGCGTTATTCCTTACCCGCCTGTGACGCTGAGCGCAGAAGACGAGGCGAGGGTCACAGAGATCCAGGACGGCCTGTCCCGCTATGCTGAAAAGGCGATGGCCTGCTTTGTGACAGGCGATACGGAAATGACCGATGAAAACTGGGAAGAGTTCTGCAGAACAGTAGAGGAAAAGGGTCTGCAGGAAATGATTGGAATCTGGCAGAAGGCCATTCAATAAACGGAGGTGATCCGGATGGGATACACAGAGGACAGGATCAGGAAACTGCTTTCAGATAGCGTACAGGATCAGCTCCGGTATCTGTACGGTTCAGACCGAAAAATAATTGAAACGCAGACACAGCGTTATGCCGGTCTGCTCAGCCGCTTTACGGCTATTTTCGGGGAGCGCGAAAATGTGCAGCTGATCAGTGCGCCCGGAAGAACGGAAATCGGCGGCAATCATACGGATCATAACCACGGCAGGGTGCTCGCGGCATCTGTGAACCTGGATGCGCTGTGTGCTGTCAGTCCCCGGGACGACATGAAGGTGCGTTTTCACAGCGAAGGATATGACGCCATTGAGATGGACCTGACGGACCTGTCTGTGATTCCTGAAGAAAAAGGGACGACACGGGCACTGATCCGGGGTGTGGCTGCCGGTATGAAGAAGGCAGGGTACAGAATCGGCGGCTTTGACGCTGCTGTGACATCCACAGTGGCAGGCGGCAGCGGCCTGAGCAGTTCAGCGGCCCTGGAAGTGATGCTTACCGGAGTACTGGACAGCCTGTACAACGCTTTTGAGATGCCCTATGTGCTTCGTGCGCAGATCAGCAAGCAGGCAGAAAACGAATATTTCGGGAAACCTTCCGGATTGCTGGATCAGATGGCCAGCGCGGCAGGCGGACTGGTGACCGTCGACTTCCGGGATACAGATCATCCGGAAGTGGAGGCGATTTCCTATGATTTCGCCAAGAAGGGTTATTCACTCGTTGTTGTAGCCACAGGCGGATCACATGCAAACCTGACAGATCAGTATGCGGCGATTCCGGCGGAGATGAAGAGCGTGGCGGAATGTTTCGGCCAGCCGGTACTGCGCGGTCTGACCGGAGAACAGATCATGGAGAAGATCAGTGACCTGCGTACCAAAGTCAGCGACCGGGCGCTTCTGCGGGCTTTCCATTTCATCCAGGAAGACGAGCGTGTGCCGGAGCAGGTAGCTGCCCTGAAGAAAGACCGGATCGGAGATTTCCTGCAGCTGATCATTGACAGCGGACGGTCCAGCTATATGTACCTGCAGAATATCTACGCAGATCCTGCGGACCAGAGCCTGAGCCTTGCCCTGTGCATGGCAGAAGATATGCTTCGCGGCAAAGGCGCATGGCGGATTCATGGCGGCGGATTCGCGGGAACGACGCTGAACTTTGTTCCGTTGGAAAAGGTGGAACAATTTGTAGAGACGATGAACAGTGCATTCGGGAAAGACGCATGCAGTGTGTTGAATATTCGCCCTGTCGGCACAGCAAGAATCGATTTTTAATCGATTCAATGAATACTGAAAACTGAAGACTGAAGAATGAATAATGATAGTTGGATTGACGGAATGAACACAGTGATAACAAACAGTGCGGCAGAAACCAGAGCACTGGGAAAGCGGCTGGCTGAGCAACTGAAAGCAGGAGACGTGATCCTGCTGGAGGGAGACCTGGGAGCCGGGAAAAGCGAGTTCGCCCGGGGCGTGGCAAAAGGGCTGGGAGTGACGGAGACCGTCACCAGCCCCAGCTTTACAATCCTGAACGTTTACGAGAGCGGAAAGCTGCCGCTGTATCACTTTGACTGGTACCGGCTGGAAAGCTCGGAAGAGCTGTATGAACTCGGGATGGATGAATATCTGGGAGGAAACGGGATCGCGCTGGTGGAATGGCCGGCACAGTGCCCGGACGCGGTGCCGGAGGAATGCCTACGGATCCGGATAACAGCAACAGGAGAAAACAGCCGCCAGATTGAAACGGAACCCTGCGGCGGTTTCAGGATGATTACGCTGGAATGAGGCGGGATAATGAAAATACTGGTAATTGATACATCAGGTCCTGTGTGCGGTACAGCCGTCATGGACGAAGAAAAGGTATACAGTGAGTTTACGGCTCAGAATAAAAACACTCATTCCGCCAGCCTGATGCCGATGATTGAGGCTGCGCTGAACGCGGCGGGAAAAGAAATCGGCGAGCTGGACGCCGTGGCTGCGGTGACAGGCCCCGGAAGCTTTACAGGCGTCCGCATCGGCGTGGCTACCGCAAAGGGACTGGCGCACGGGGCAGGACTGCCCTGCATTCCTGTGGACGCGCTGGAAGCGCTGAGTGAATCGGCCGGAGAATTTGACGGTATTGTGTGCCCGATCCAGGACGCGCGTGCCGGGCAGGTATACGGGGCGGCTTTCCGGAAAGGGGAAAGGCTGACCGGAGACGCACCGATGAAGCTGGAGGAATACCTGGATACAGTGGAAGCGCTGGGGGAACGTTTCCTTTTCATCGGCGACGGGGCACCTGTCCACAAGCAGGCGATTACGGCACGGCTTGGTGACAGGGCTGAGTTCGCACCTGCTTTCCGCGGTTATCTGCGTCCGTCCGCCGCCGGCTCCATTGCGCTCCGAAAGGGCGGGGAGACTGATTACCTGGGCCTGCAGGCCACATATCTGCGTCCGCCGAATGCCCAGAAAAACAAAAAGCTGCTGGAGGCCATGGGGCATGAGTGAACCGGTGATCCGTTTCATGCGGCTGAAGGACGTGGACCAGGTCGCTGAAATAGAGCAGGCCACCTTCGCGCGGCCCTGGAGCAGGGAAAGCTTCCGGCAGGAGGTGACCCGGAACGCGGTTGCCAGGTATCTGGTGGCGGAAGAGGACGGAAAAATCCTCGGTTATGCCGGGGCATGGATTATTCTCGATGAAAGCCATATTACCAACATTGCAGTGAGGGAAGAGGCAAGAGGCAGGGGAATCGGTAAAAAGCTGACAGCTGAGCTGCTTCAGGTTCTTTCCAATCTGGGTGCCTCCTATGCCACGCTGGAGGTGCGGGTGAGCAATCTCCGGGCGCAGAATCTTTACAAAAGCCTTGGATTTGTTTCTGTCGGGAAGCGGAAGCGGTATTACGAGGATAATAACGAGGATGCTTTCCTGATGGTTTGTGAACATATGCCGGAAGTGGATCCGGATTATACTGAAGAACCCTGGATTGAAAAGGAGGATGAGCAATGAGCCGTGTGTTTCTGACTGTGCTGGATGCTGTAGGTACCGGTGAAGCCCCTGATGCCGCCGATTACGGCGATGTGGGTGCCAATACGCTGGGACATGTGATTGCTGCCTGCAACCCGAAACTGCCGAACATGGCAGAGATGGGCCTCGGACGGATCCCCGGAACCGGATACGCCTGGGACGGACCTGTGAAGGGAGCCTATGGCCGGGGAAGGGAAGTCAGCAAGGGCAAGGATACGACCTCGGGACACTGGGAAATTGCCGGTGTCCAGGTCAAAACCGCTTTCCCCACATTCCCGGAAGGCTTTCCGGCATCCTTTATGGAAGCGTACGAGAAAGCTATCGGTTATAAATGCATCGGAAACAAGACGGCTTCCGGAACGGTGATCCTTGAGGAACTGGGAGAGGAACACCTGAAAAACCATACGCCGATTGTTTACACAAGCGCGGACAGCGTGTTCCAGATTGCCTGCCATGAGGAGCTTTTCCCACCGGAAAAACTCTACGAGTTCTGCCGGATTGCCCGGGAGATGCTCCAGGGTGAACTGGGAGTGGGCCGGGTGATTGCACGGCCTTTTGTCGGACAGCCCGGCAGCTTTAAACGGACCGGCAACCGCCGCGACTTTTCCCTGCCGCCCTGCGGCAGGACGCTTGCTGACGCCGTGAAGGAAGCGGGTATGGAAAGCATCGGTGTGGGCAAAATTGAGGACATCCTGGCCCACCAGGGACTGACAAAGAGCGATCATGCCGCCGGAAACCCGGCCTGCATGGACGCACTGATCCGGTTCATGAAAACCGACTTTGACGGTCTGTGCTTTACCAACCTGGTGGATACAGACTCTGTATACGGACACAGGAACGATCCTGTGGGCTTCGCGGGGGCACTGGAGGCATTTGACGCCAGACTGCCGGAAATGAAATCATTGCTCCATCCCGGGGATCTGATGATCATTACCGCGGATCACGGCTGCGATCCCTGCTTCCTCCAGTCCACGGACCATACCCGGGAATATATCCCGATCCTGGCGTGGACACCCGGCATGAACACCGCGGCAGACCTGGGCGTACGCAGCACTTTTGCGGACATCGGCGCGACCTGTGCCGAATGGCTGGGACTGCCGGACCGCTTCGGAGCGGAATCCTTCGCAAAGGCCCTGAAGGAATAAACACTGAATAATCAAAGGATAGGAATAGGTATGAATAAACTGAAAGCACTGCTGCCGGTTCTTCTGATTCTGCTTCTGCTGCTGGCCGTGGTTCCGGCGACAGCGGAAGAGGCAGAAAACCTGACTGGCGGACTGACCGTAAAGACTGTGGACAAGCCCGGGAAGATCAGCTGTATTACCGACGGTAAATACACCACTTTCTGGGAAAGCAGCAAGCAGAAGAATCCCTGGGTGATTCTTTCTTCCGACCAGCCGATCTACGGCCTGTATCTGTGCTTCCAGAAGATGCCGGATACCTATGTGATCCAGAAACAGAGCGGCGATGACTGGATTACCGTGGCAGAAGGCGGAACCCCCCATTATCACCATGCTTTCTTTGAACTGGACGGGGTAAAGAAAATCCGGATCCTGTCCACCATGGAAAAGAAAAACTCCATGGGTTTCAATGAAATCTATGCCTTTGGCAAAGGCGAAGTGCCGGACTGGGTTCAGCGCTGGGAAGATCCGGTGGAGAAGGCAGATCTGCTGGTGCTGGTTGCCCATCCGGATGATGAACTGCTGTTTACGGGCGGTGCCATTCCGGTTTACAACACGGAACAGGGAAGACAGGTTGAAGTAGCCTATCTGACATACAGCAACACCACCAGGCGCAGCGAAGCGCTGAACGGCCTGTGGGCCATGGGTGTGCGGCACTATCCCGTGTTCGGCGGTTTTGCGGACAACTATGCCAATACCGGCAAAGTGAAAGACGCCTACAAAAATGCCGGCGGCAAGGATAAAGTGCTGGACTGGGTAACGGAACTGTACCGGCGTTTCCGGCCGGAAGTGGTGGTTACCCACGCGGAGAACGGAGAATACGGCCATCCGCAGCATAAGATGGTTGTTGACGCTGCTGTGGAATGCTTTGAGCGGGCTGCAGATCCCATGAAATCCCCTGATTCCTACCAGGCTTTCGATACCTGGCAGGTGAAGAAACTGTACCTGCATCAGTATGGAGAAGAAGCAGAGCAGACTGTACTGGACTGGGATCAGCCGCTGAAGGCCTTTGACGGCAGAACCGGTGCCCAGATGGCGGCGGAAGCTTTTAAACTGCATGCCAGCCAGCAGGGCATGGGTTCCAAGATCAAAGGAAAATTCGTGGAGTTTACCGTGGAGGAAACCGGCGCGAAAATGTATCCTTACGATCATTTCGGCCTGCGCAGCACTACGGTCGGACCGGATGAAGCTAAAAATGATTTCCTGGAGCATATTGACACAGTTGATCTGACGCACGCGGAAAAGGTTCCGGCAGAAACAAAAGAGGACGAACCGGCTCGGGGCGAAACGGAAGAAGAGCCGGATACTGAAGAGCCGGACGAGGAAGAGATTCCGGAGGAACCTGAGACAGAGGAAACTGAAGAGCCTGAACAGGCAGAAGAGGCTGAAACAGAGAAGCCTTCCACAGGGACAGCCCAGGCATTTGCCGATGTGAAAGCCCCGGAATGGGCGAATGTGGAACTGAACAGCCGCGGCTTCCTGGACGAAGGAGAATATGTATACGCTGATGATGAGAACGGCCGGTACATCTACGTCAACCAGACCATCCGTGTTGTAATCAACCGGACGATTGAGGAGCCGGATCCGAAACATCCTTTCTACTGCTTCAAAGCACACATCTGGTGCGATACCAAGGCGGGTGAACTGCCGGTAACGGTATATAACAATCCGGAAAAGCCGAAGAGCGGCAAGGAGTTCATGCGCAACATCGCACTGAACAACAATGTGGTGTTTGCCACTACAACAGACTATTACATTTACCGCATCAAGCAGAAATACCCGACCGGCATCGAGGTCAGAAACGGGGAGGTCATCTTTGACGATCCCCATAAGCTGGAATACATCAAGGGAAGCATGCCGACCTATGAGACGCTGGCACTTTACGCGGACGGACACGGGGACAGCCTGCCCAATCCTGAAAAGAGCGCAGGACAATATGTTGAAGAAGGCGCAACACAGGTATATTCCTTCGGACCGTGCCTGGTGAAGAACGGCAAGCTGACGGAATATGCCCTGAACCTGACCAATACAAGCTATCATCCGCGGCTGGCAATCGGCGTTGTCGAGAACGGCCATTATGTGGTGGTCATGTGCGAAGGGCGGATCAAGCGTTCCAAGGGCGTTCAGATGGCTTATCTTGCGGAACTGATGATGCAGGAAGGCTGCACTATTGCCGTGAATATGGACGGCGGACAGAGCGCCGCGGTCGCTTTCATGGGACATCAGCTGAACCAGGTCTGGAGTTCCCAGCCCAACGGACGAGAACAGGCGGATATCCTCGCTTTCGGTACCTCCGGGCAGGTCGGTTCCTTCGAAATGGCTGATGAGTTTAAAACAAAGCGGAAGAAATAACGCAAATAATGCTTGACAGGCAAGGGCCGGAAGTGATATCTTATTTCAGTGCCGCTCGGGAGAGGTCTGTCCAAATGCGCATTGCGCAACCTCAGAATCCCGGCGAGATTGTAATCAGGAGGTGCTGTCCCATGTACGCTATTATTGCAGCGGGCGGCAGACAATACCGTGTATCCCAGGGCGATGTGATCTACATCGACAAAGTCAACCAGGAAGCTGATTCCAAGATTTCCTTCGATGTGCTGATGATCGGCGGCGAAGGCGACGTGAAAGTCGGCAATCCCACCATTGAAGGCGCTAAGGTCGAGGGCAAGGTCATTGCTCAGGTAAAGGGTGAAAAGATCACCGTTTACAAGTACAAGAGCAAGAAAGACACCAAGAGAAAGATCGGCCATCGTCAGCCCTACACCAAGGTGGAGATCACCGCGATCAACGCGTAATGATCACCGCAGTCCTGTACCGGGAAGGGGATAACCTGACCGGCTGCCGGCTTGAGGGTCACAGCGGCTGGGCGGAATCAGGCCGTGACATTGTGTGCGCGGCTGCTTCCATTCTCGGCTGTACCTGTGTGAACGCGCTGGAAAGCGTGTGCGGCGTTATCCCGGAGATTACCGAGTATAACGAAGACAAAGGTGTGCTCGCGTTTGAACTTCCGGAAACAACGGAAAAAGAAAATGCAGAAGCACAGATTGTGATGAAGACACTCAGGCAGGGACTGAAAGATCTTGCGGAAGCCTATCCGCAGAATGTGACATTTTCCATTAAAGAACGGAGGAAACAACAATGATGAAGCTTAATCTTCAACTGTTCGCTCATAAAAAAGGTATGGGCTCCACCCGTAACGGCCGCGACAGCGAGTCCAAGCGTCTTGGACCGAAGCGTGCCGACGGACAGATGGCGCTGGCCGGCAATATTCTCGTGCGTCAGCGCGGCACCCACATCCATCCCGGCCACAATGTAGGCATCGGCAAGGATGATACCCTGTTCGCCAAGACCACCGGTATCGTTCGGTTCGAGCGTCTGGGCAAGGATCGCAAGCAGGTCTCCGTATATCCCGTTGAGACCGCGGCCGAAGCTCAGTAATAACGGGCAAGATGAATCAGGGCTGTTGCGTCGCAACAGCCCTTTTAGTCAATTATGATGGAGGAATGAACCATGAGTGAGACCAAAAAGACGTTCTACATCACCACGCCGATCTATTATCCGTCCGGCAACATGACCATCGGCCACACCTATACCACTGTGGCGGCTGATACCATGACCCGGTTCAAGAAGATGCAGGGCTATGACACCTATTTCCTGACCGGTACGGACGAGCATGGCCAGAAGATCGAGAAGAAGGCGGCGGAAGCCGGCGTTACCCCGATCCAGTATGTGGACAAGATCGTCGCGGAGACGCAGGATCTCTGGAAGCTCATGGACATCCAGTATGATGACTTTATCCGCACCACCGAAGAACGTCATACCAAGGTTGTGCAGAAAATCTTCCGCCAGTTCTATGAGCAGGGGGACATCTATAAGGCTGAGTATGAGGGTATGTACTGCACTCCCTGCGAAAGTTTCTGGACGCCCACCCAGCTGGTGGAAAAGGACGGGGTGAAGGTCTGCCCCGACTGCGGACGTCCCTGCCAGCCCATGAAGGAAGAAAGCTATTTCTTCAAGATGAGCAAATACCAGGACTGGCTCATTGACTATATCGAAACCCATCCGGACTTTATCCAGCCTGCCAAGCGGGCAAACGAAATGCTGACCAATTTCCTGCGTCCAGGCCTTCAGGACCTGTGCGTGAGCCGTACCAGCGTCAAGTGGGGTGTTCCGGTGGATTTCGATGAGAAGCACACTGTGTACGTCTGGATTGACGCGCTGAGCAACTACATCACCGCGCTGGGATACGGCACGGATCATGATGAACTGTTCAGGAAGTACTGGCCGGCGGATATCCACCTGGTAGGTAAGGAAATTGTTCGTTTCCACACCATTTACTGGCCGATCATGCTGCATGCTCTGGGCCTGCCGCTGCCGAAGCAGGTATTCGGCCACGGCTGGCTGCTGTTCGGCGCGGACCGGATGAGCAAGTCAAAGGGCAATGTGGTCTATCCCGGCCCCATTGTGGCCCGTTACGGCGTGGATCCGCTCCGCTATTACCTGATGAGGGAAATGCCCTTCGGAGCGGACGGGAACTACACCAATGAATCCTTCCTGACCCGCATGAATGCGGACCTGGCGAACGACCTGGGCAACCTGGTCAGCCGGACCGTGGCGATGATCGAGAAGTATTTTGACGGCATCCTGCCCGCCTGGACAGACGCAGTGGACGCTGAACTGGATACCCCCCTGCAGGAGCACTGTGCCGCCCTGCCGAAACTGGTGGACGAGCAGATGGATAAACTGCAGTTCTCCCAGGCTCTGGCGGAAGTATGGAAAGTCATCGGCGAATGCAACAAGTATATTGACCTGACCCAGCCCTGGGTCCTGGGCAAGGATCCGGAGAAGAAGGACCGGCTGGCAAACGTGATGCTGACCCTGGCGGAATGCGTACGGTTTGCTGCTGTGCTGATCGGACCCTTCATGCCCTCTACACCCGCCCGCATCTTCGCTCAGCTGGGTGTTACGGATGACAGCCTGAAGACCTGGGACAGCCTGAAGGCCTTCGGACTGCTGCCTGCCGGTACCAAGGTGCAGAAGGGTGAAGCCCTGTTCCCGCGGATTGACGTGAACAAGGAACTGGAAGCCCTGGCCGGCGGCAAGGAAGAAAAGAAGGCTGCCAAAGCTGAGGAAAAGCAGCAGAAGAAGGAACAGAAGGCTGAAAAGAAGCACGAAGAACCGGAATATCCTGCTGAGATCGATATCAATGATTTCTTCAAGTGCAAGATCCAGGTGGCCCGCGTGCTGGCCTGTGAAAAGGTAGAGAAGAGCACCAAACTGCTGAAGTTCCGCCTGGGACTGGGCAAAGACGGAGAACGCACCGTGGTCAGCGGCATCCAGAAATGGTATGAGCCGGAAACCCTGGTAGGAACCCAGGTGGCGGTAATCACCAACCTCAAGCCTGCCAAGCTGGCCGGCATCGAAAGCCAGGGCATGATCCTGTCCGCCCTGGACGATAACGGCAACCTTAGGCTGGTCTCTGTCGGAGAAGGCGTTGAAGACGGCGCCCTGATCGGATGATGGAATGGTTTGACAGCCACTGCCATGTGGATGAAGAAGCCTTTGATGAAGACCGGGAAGAAGCACTTGCCCGTATGGCGGAGCACGGCATTACCCGGTACGCGGTGATAGGCTCCGATATGGAAACCTCCCGGCGGGCCATCCGGTTTGCCCGGGAACACGCGGGAGCCATCGCCGTCGGCGGTATCCACCCCCATGAAGCCAAGGGCTTCCGGGAGGAAGATCTCGCGGAGATGGCGGACTGGTACCGGAAGGGAAAGATCAAAGCCATCGGCGAGATCGGGCTGGACTTCTACTACGACCACAGCCCCAGGGGAATCCAGCGGGAAGTCTGCATTCGACAGATGGAGCTGGCATGGGAACTGAAAGCACCCGTGGCCTATCATATCCGGGATGCACATGCTGAAATGCTGGAAATCATGAAAGGCATGAAGGCAAAACTGACCGGCGGGATCATCCACTGCTTCTCCGGAAGTGCGGAAATCGCGAAAGAGTACCTGAAACTTGGGTACTACATCTCCTTTGCGGGCCCGCTGACCTTCAAAAAGGCACCGAAGCTGCAGGAAGCCTGCCGGATTGTTCCGCAGGACCGGCTGCTGATCGAAACCGACAGCCCCTACATGGCGCCGGAACCGGTCAGGGGACGGCGGAACGAACCGGCGAACGTCCGGTATGTCGGTATGAAGCTGGCGGAAATACGGGGAGAAAAACCCGAAGAAGTGGCGGAATATACGACAGAGAATGCGAAAAAAGTATACGGGCTTGAGTAATTAAAGAACGGTCTTCCCGGCAGAGAAGGCCGTTCTTTTTCGTCCGCAGGCGGACGAATGATATGTTTGCCTTTGGCAAACGTGATATATTGAGCCTTCGGCGAAAGTGATGATTAGCGTGAACAAGGCGCTATACGGGTGCGAAGAGATAAATAACTGGTTGAGTATATAAAACATTCGTCGAAGACGAATATATCACTTTTGCCGAAGGCAAAAATATCATATTGGGCGTCAGCCCAATATATCACATTTTGACGAAGTCAAAATATATCATTTCGGCAGAAGGTGCAGACTTCTGCCGAATATTCATAGGCAAATGCCTATGAATGTGCTAATATATTATGGTTGGAGGTGCGTCATGGGAAAGATTGTGGTGGTTGCCGAGAAGCCCAGTGTGGGAAGAGATATTGCACGGGTACTCGGCTGCCGGACAGGCGGTGACGGATGCCTGATCGGGGACCGGTACATCGTTACCTGGGCTGTGGGGCATCTGGTGACACTGGTTGAGCCGAACGAACTGGATCCGAAGTATGAAAAGTGGTCCTTCGCGACGCTGCCCATCCTGCCGGAAACCATTCCCCTGAAAGTGATTTCCACAACCAGGGATCAATTCAGCAGGGTCAAAAAGCTGATTAATGATAAAGAGACAGATTCGCTGATTTGCGCAACAGATGCCGGGCGGGAAGGCGAACTGATTTTCCGGTATATCTATGAAAAAGCCGGCTGTACAAAGCCTTTCCAGCGCCTGTGGATCTCATCGATGACAGATGAAGCCATTACAGAAGGATTCCGGGATATCCGGCCGGGCGCGGACTATGACGGTCTGTATGAGAGTGCCCGGTGCCGGAGCAAAGCGGACTGGCTGGTCGGCATGAACGCCAGCCGGGCCTTTACGCTGAAATACAATACGCTTCTGTCTATCGGCCGGGTACAGACGCCGACGCTGGCGATCCTGGTGAAGCGCCGGAAGGAAATTGAGAACTTCAAGCCGGAAGGTTTCAGTACGCTGACTGCCGATTTCGGCGATTACAGCGGCGTATATTTTTCTGAAAAACTGGATCCGGATACTCACCTGAAGGAAAAAGAAGACGCGGAAAAGATTGCCGCAGAAGTGAAGGATAAGACAGGTACCGTAATCCAGGCGGAAACCATCCGGAAGAAGGAACTTCCGCCGCAACTGTATGACCTGACCAGCCTGCAGCGGGATGCCAACCGTATGCTGGGCTTTACCGCGGATAAAACGCTGAAAACGGCCCAGAGCCTGTATGAGAAACACAAGGCGCTGACTTATCCCCGTACGGACAGCCGTTTCCTTCCGCCGGATATGATCCCGCGGGTGGTGCAGACCATGAAGCTGCTGCCCGAAGCCTACCAGAAGTTTGTGCCGGGTGCGCTGCCCGGTGGAAAACTGCCGGTGAGCAAACGGACCATTGACCAGACGAAGGTAACGGACCATCATGCCATTATTCCCACCGCCAAGCGGTCTGATCCGTCCAAATTCAGCGAAGATGAACGGAAACTGTACGACATGGTGGCACGGCGGCTGCTGGCAGCCTTCTATCCGGCCTGTGACTATGACGCGACGAAGATTGTCACGAAGGTGGAGGAACATCTGTTCCGCACTACCGGCAAAGTGATTGTGAACAACGGATGGCATGACGTGCCGCCGCTGGAGAACCCGCCGAAGGCCAAGAAGAAGACGGCTGAGGAAGGGGAAAGCGAAAATCCGCTGCCGCCCCTGCAGGAAGGGGATACCAGGCCGGTCCGCGGTACGAAGATCAAGGAAGACAAGACAAAACCGCCGGCACCCCATACGGACGCCAGTCTGCTGGCAGCCATGGAAACCGCAGGCAAGGAACTGGATGATGAAGAGCTGGTCCGGCAGATGAAGGGAAGCGGCATTGGTACGCCGGCCACCCGGGCAGCTATCATTGAGCGGCTGCTGAAGGTCGGGTACGCACAGCGGAAGGGTAAAACCCTGCAGGCCACAGACAAGGGCGTTATGCTGATCGACGTGGTCCCGGGTGAGCTTTCCAGTCCGGAACTGACAGGACGCTGGGAACTGGCTCTGCATGATATCACGGACGGAGCGCAGGATCCGCAGCGTTTTATGGACGGAATTGCCCGGATGAGCAGCTTTCTGGTAGACTATGCACGAAATACCGCCGCGGCTGTAAGCTTCCCGGCAGAAGAACGCAAATACGGTAAAGGCGGCGGAAAGAAGAAAATCACGGCGGCTCCGCTGCCCGGAACGGTCTGTCCCGTGTGCGGTAAAGGCGGAGTCCGGGAAAACGGCAGGGCCTTTGGCTGCACCGAGAAGGGCTGCAACTTCACCCTTTGGAAAGACTGTCTGGAAAAGGGCGGCGGGCCTGCGCTGACCGGGAAACTGGTGCAGCTGCTGCTGGAGAAAAAACAACTGCAGGGTTCCACGGGAATCCTGATGATCAAGGAGGGTCATCTGCTGTTCTATCCGAATGGCAGCGAACGGCCTTCCGTGGACCGGCCCATGGTTTATATCAAACAGCGCTGAGAAAGGATGATGCACTATGATGAACGGGTATGACAAGCAGGAGGCACTGGAATTTATCCAGGCCAGAATTCACACAAAGGATCATCCGGAACTGGCGGATTGCCTGCCGGAGCTGATCAGCCAGGCGATCGATGCTGATATGGCGTATATGCATGAGCATCATGTGATCGATGAGAACGGGAACGCCGGTACCGAATACTATGAGGATGACGAAGCCTTCGAGTATATGGTGGAAAAACTGGCAGAGCAGAACAAGCTGGATCCGGTGAAAGCTGTCAAGCTTGCCTCGCTGGTGGATGACTTCATGGATTATCAGCAGGAATATCTCGAATCCAAAGGACTGGTGGACTGGGACGATGAGTAAGAAGATTATGCTGGTTTTCGGCACCCGGCCGGAAGCAATCAAGATGTGTCCCCTGGTCAAGGAACTGAAGACCCGGAAGAGTGTTGAAACCCTGGTGTGCGTCACAGGACAGCACAAGGGCATGCTGCAGCAGGTGCTGGACGCCTTCGACGTGAAGCCGGACTATGACCTGGCAATCATGCAGCAGCGCCAGACCCTGTTTGACATCACCACACGGGTGCTGCAGGGCATGAAGGACGTGCTGGAGAAGGAAAAGCCGGACGCGGTTCTTGTGCATGGAGATACAAGCACCACTTTCGCGGCGGCACTGGCCTGCTTTTATCTGCAGATTCCGGTGGGCCATGTGGAAGCCGGCCTGAGAACCTATAATCTGCTTTCTCCCTATCCGGAGGAGTTTAACCGCCAGTGCGTATCCATCCTGGCGAACTGGAACTTTGCTCCCACACCCCTGAGCCGGGACAACCTGATCAGGGAAGGCAAGAAGCCGGAATCGATCTATGTGACGGGTAATACGGTGATTGACGCGCTGAAGACTACCGTAAGGGAGAACTTCACCCATCCGGACCTGGAATGGGCCGGAGACAGCAGGCTGATCCTGCTGACAGCCCACCGGCGGGAAAACCTGGGAGAGCCCATGCATGCCATGTTCCGTGCCATCCGGCGGGTGATTGAGGAACATGAAGACGTGAAGGCACTGTATCCCATTCATATGAATCCCGTTGTGCGGGAAGCGGCGGACGCGGAATTGAGCGGATGCGAACGGATCCGGCTGACAGAGCCGCTGGAGGTGCTGGATTGCCATAACCTGATGGCACGAAGTTACCTGATCCTGACAGACAGCGGCGGCATCCAGGAGGAAGCGCCGAGCCTGGGCAAACCGGTGCTGGTAATGCGTGACACGACTGAACGGCCGGAAGGTATCCAGGCCGGCACGCTGAAGCTTGTGGGAACGAATGAAGAGACGATTTACCGGGAGTTTACCAGACTCCTGGATGACCGGCAGGCATATGATCAGATGGCACATGCGGAGAACCCCTACGGAGACGGACACGCCTGTGAACGGATTGCGGATATCCTGACCGGCGAACAGTAACGGACGGAGTGAGAGAAGATGGCCCGGGCAGGGATCATAACTTTTCTGCATAACAACAATTACGGTTCCTCGCTGCAGGCTTACGCGCTGCAGCGTGCCCTCCGGGAACTGGGTTGCGAATGCCTGCACCTGGATTATGAACCGGACAGAAAAGAAAAAATATGGAATCTGCTGACCAGCGGCAACGACCTGAAGCTGATCCTGGATGGTATCCGTAAGCGCAGCGTCCGGGCGGATCAGAGCGGTGCACGCCGTAAGAGCGAAGCCATTCCCGCTTTTTACAGGAAAAGAATGCAGCTTTCAGCGCCCTGCCGGAACCGGAAGGATCTGCGGCGGGAAAGCGAAAACTGCGACCTGCTGGTGTGCGGCAGCGACCAGATATGGAATCCGGTCTGGCTGAACCCTGCTTATTTCCTGACTTTTGCGGGGAATGAGAAGAATAAGATTGCCTATGCGGCCAGCCTGGGAATCAGCAGGCTTCCGAAAGCTTCCAAGATCCGGAAAATCAAACGATGGACAAAGAACTTCCGGGCAATTTCGGTCCGGGAACAGGAAGGCGCCGAGCTGCTGGAACAGATGACCGGCCTGAAGGCAGACGTTATGCCGGATCCGGTCTGCCTGCTGACCCGGGACGAATGGAACGGGATCGCGGGAGAAGCTCCGGCAGGAGAACCGTACCTGCTTTGCTACTTTATCGGCGAGAACGCGGACTATTGGAACCGGGTACGTCAGCTGCAGGCAGAGACGGGACTGCGGGTGCTGGTGATGCCGGTTACCGCGGAGAGCTATCGCAGCGGCTATGAACTGCTGGACGGAGCCGGTCCGGAAGAATTCCTGGGCGCGGTCCGGAACGCGGCCTGCTTCTGCACGGACAGTTTCCACGGGCTGGTATTCGGGACGATATTCGGCACACGGACGGAAGTGTGCCGCCGTTACCGGGAAGATGATCCGGAAAGCAAGAACAGCCGGGTGGACCAATTCCTCAGGGTGATCAAGGAAAAGGGAATGGATGAACTGAGGGAAGAGGGAAGAGAATGGCTCAGGAGAGCCATGTGCAAAACGCATAAGGCCTGAAGCCTTATGCGTTTTGCTATGATATATTTGTCTTCGACAAATATGATATATTGAGCCGCGGATATTCCGCGGCTCAATGTGATATATCGGCTTAATGCCGATATGATATATTCGCCCAAAGGGCGAATGTGACAGAGTGTTAAACCAATGACCACAGATATGCTGTGGAGAAAAATCTAAGCATTATCGTTTTTTATTATCTAAGTGACAGAGTGAAGAGTGTAAAGTGAAGAGTGTTTTATCTGTTTCGGAGAAACAGATAAAAGAAAACCCGTCTGTTGCACTACAGACGGGTTAATTGTGATTCTTAAGGGCTCAGGCCTCTTCGTGGACCTTGGGCAGTGCGCGCTGCACATTGCCGCTGCGCAGGCAACGGGTGCACACATTCATCCGCTTAGCGGTGCCATTGACCATCACGCGAACGCTCTGCACATTGGGCGCCCAGATGCGATGGCTCTTGCGGTTGGAATGGCTGACGTTGTTGCCGTTCAGCGTGCCCTTCTCACAAATCTCACAAAACTTACCCATGGAAATCATCCTCCTCGTTGGAGTTACACATCAAGCCTTGCTATGATATCACGCCATGAAACAAAATGCAAGCGGTTTTTTGAATTCTTTCAATTGAATTCTGCTAACCGAAAAGCAATTGTCCCAGCCGGGTGACAGGACTCTGCATGACGCAGCCCATGCGCCGGACAGCCAGAACACGGGAAATCTTGTGCATATGACGGGTGGCCAGATAATCATCGACAACCTTGCGGGCTTCGTCAGGAAGATCCTCTCCGTAAAGTTTTCTGAAAACGGCGGTATGGGTATAGGTGAGCAGGATCCTGCGCCTGGCATCCTGACGGTTGCGCAGGGCGGAGACCCCGCGGGACAGCAGCGATTGTGCGCTGGCACCGATGGCATTATCGCCATGCTGACGGTAACGGGTCAGGGGGCGGTTTACATAGGCAATCCGGCCGAAGGCCGCGGCGGTCAGCGCGATGAACCAGTCATGCATAAACAGATCCTTTGCGACAGCGTGTTCCGAAACAAGCTTCCGCAGAGCGGCATTCATGATCAGGGTGCATCCGGTCACGTTGTTCTGCACCAGCAGCTGCGGCAGCGTGACGGCGGCCGGATCCCATCCCTGATGACGGAAGAAGCTGTCGCCGATTTGTTCGCCGGATTCATTGACCAGGGAACAGTCGGAATGAACCAGCAGGGGAGTGTCAGTCCCGTACTGCGCTTCCAGATCCTGGATGGCCTGCTTCAGTACAGCAATTTTGTTCTCTTCCCAGAAATCATCCTGGTCACAGAGCAGGACATAATCCGCGTCGGACTGACGGAGCAGGGAAAGGAAATTTCCGGCGGCGCCCAGATGACGGCCTTGTTCATTGCCGAAAACAAAACGGTTGTCGTGCTCAGAAACGGCACTGAGCAGGGAAGGCGTTTCATCAGAGGAACCGTCATCCTGCATCAGCACGGTAAAATCCCGGTCTGTCTGGGCGGCAAGCGACTCCAGCAGTACCGGGAGATGATTGCTTCCGTTGTAGGCGGTCAATAATACGGAGGTTTTCACCACGTGATCCCCCATTTCAGGAAATACTTGAACACAGAAACCATCTGACGCATGCGTCCTTTGAAGGTGCGGGTATTTTCACGGGCCCAGCGGTGGGTGACGCACATTTCAGGATGATAAACGATACTGCCAAGGCGTTCTTCCAGAATACGGCGGCTCAGGTCGGAATCCTCCTGGTATAGGAAGAAACGGGGATCGAAACCTTCCAGCTTTTTGAAGATCTCAGTACGGATGAACAGGAAGCAGCCTGTGGCGAATTCTACGGGGACAGGATAGCGGATGTCCATGTCCGCCATGGTGAAGTCCGCGCGCCAGCGGCGGAAGAGTTTGCCATAGTTTTCAAGCAGGCCGCCCAGAAGGTAATGGACGGAAATCCGCTTTTTCGGAAGATACTGCTCGGAGCCGTCTTCATTCAGCACGCGGGGCGTCAGGATCGCGATGTTGGGATGGGCTTCCATGTACATAATCATCCGGCTGAGCAGGGAAGGCTCGAAGGTAACGTCCGGGTTCATGATCAGATGGTATTTGCTCTGGAGATGGGGAAGCACCGCGTTGTTGGCACGACCGAAGCCAATGTTTGACTTCTGGGGGAGAACGGTCACACCCGGGAACAGCCATTCGGCTTTTTCGGCGGTGGGATCATCCGGTGTGTTATCCGCCAGGTAGACGTCCACATCCACATCGGCGTTCTGAATACATCTCAGGGCGTGGGTCAGCTCATCGCCACAATGGTAAAGCACCAGGCAGGCAGAAAGAATCGAAGCCATCTGAAAAGCCTCCGGAATTCATCGTTTTCAATACCTGTATTTTACAGGTTACGGAAAGATTTGTCCATAACGGGACAGGCATAAACAGCAAACCGCACCTGATTGTCATGCTCCGATAACTTATGGTAGAATACCGGAGCGGGATCAAGGATTAAAAGAGTACGGAGTGAAACGATCATGAAACTGATATCCTGGAATGTGAATGGACTGCGCGCTGTGATGGGCAAGGGCTTTATGGAAACTTTTGCCGCACTGGACGCCGATATTTTCTGCCTGCAGGAAACCAAGCTGCAGGAAGGCCAGATCGATATGGATCTTCCCGGCTATCATCAGTACTGGAATTACGCGGAGAAAAAGGGCTATTCCGGTACCGCTGTTTTTACCCGGCAGGAGCCGCTGTCTGTCCGCTACGGAATCGGGACGGACGCTTTTGATCATGAAGGCCGGGTCATCACCCTGGAGTTTCCCGGGTTCTATTTCCTGACAGTTTATACGCCTAACTCCCAGGACGGACTCGCAAGACTGCCGTACCGGATGGAGTGGGAGGACGCGTTCCTTGCCTATATCCAAAAACTGGACAGTGAGAAGCCGGTGATCTTCTGCGGCGACCTGAATGTGGCACACCAGGAGATAGACCTGAAGAATCCGAAGAGCAACCAGCATAACGCGGGTTTCACCCAGGAGGAACGGGACAAGATGACCCACCTTCTGAGCAGCGGGTTTGTGGATACTTTCCGCTGGTTCCATCCGGACGCAAGGGATGAATACAGCTGGTGGAGCTATCGCTTCCATGCCCGGGAAAAGAACGCTGGGTGGCGTATAGACTATTTCATTGTTTCAGATCGTCTGAAAGACCGGCTGGAGAGCGCCGGTATTCATCAGGAGGTTTTCGGATCAGATCACTGTCCGGTGGAGCTGATGCTCCGGAATGACTGAGGTCTGGTTATTTCAGCTGACAGATGATATACTGACAGAACCGGCGGCCTGACGCCGGGATACTGTATGAGACTGCTGCTGCTTTCCCGGAATGGAAGAAAGCGGCTTTAAGGAAGAAGGTTTTTTTCTGAGTAAATTTGCTGTTTTTGTTGACCTGGAGAACTGCGGCGCGAAGGTTGCTACCCTTCGGAGCATTCTTGAAAAAGTTAAGATCCGCGGCGACATCCTGCTGGGAAAGGTTTACGGCTATACGGATAAATTCGGCGACCTGAAGGAAGTGCTGCTGAGCAATACATTCACGGTTGTGCCGAGCCTGCGCTATGGAATCAGCCAGAAGAACAACGCGGATATCCAGCTGGTGATTGACGCGCTTGAGGTGGCCTATAAGAACGAACTCATCGACAGCTTCTGCATTGTGTCCGGTGACAGCGACTATACCCCGCTGGTCGGAAAGCTGAAGAGCATGGGTAAGTTTGTGCTGGGCATCAGCCGCAGTGAGGCTGCCAGCAACATCTTTATCAACGCGTGCAATGAATTCCAGTTCCTGGAATCTGTCGGCAAGCGCAACGTGGAGAAGCCGAAGCGCCAGAAGGCCAGCGTCTCCACAGAGGAAGCGGCGGATGAGAGCGAGCTGAATAAGCTGCTGACCACCGTGCTGGAAGAACAGGATCAGGATGAAATCTATGCCAGCGAACTGAAGGAAACCCTGCTGCGACTGCGCCCGGACTTCAATGAAAAGGCTTATGGCTGTGCCACCTTCTTCAAGCTGCTGACAAAGCTGGCAAACCGATTCGGCGACCTGCGGGTACATAATGACAACTTCAACGTCATGGTCGGCCTGAACAGCGCCAGTGACAACGGAGAAACCATTCCGCAGCTGACCCGCGAAAACTGGAAGGAAGCTTTTGCCGCCCAGATTCGTGCTTATAAAGAGGGAGGATTTGACAGAGTCAATCCTTCCATCCTGAAGGCGGACATCATTACGGCTTATCCGGACTTTACCGAGCGGGCGATCGGATTCAAGCGTTTTTCTGACGTGATGAAGCAGCTGGAGAAAGACGGCCTGGTCATTGTGGAAATGGACGAACAGAAAACCATGCTGATCAAACTGCTCTGATACCGGTATCAACAGATGAAACCTTCATGAAAGGAGAACAGCCATGAAATATCTTCGTCGGATCGTATGGTTTTTTGCGAACCGGCTGCTGGTTCTCTGCCTGATTCTGGGATTGATCATGACAGTATTCTATTACACGATGAATCTCAGCAATATTCAGATTGTTCTGAAGGACGGCATGGCAAACCGGGCAAAGTACATCATGGGGATGGAAAACAACCGGAAAGAACTGGATAAGTATTTCCAGACAGGCTGCCTGGAAAACGACAATGCTGTGAGAGCTGCGGATGAAGGGAATTCCCCCTATGAGAATTACAACGTACGCGGTATTGACCACCGCCTGGAAATGGGATTTATGTGGGTCTGGCCCTGGGAAAATTCCGTGAGGCTTACCATTAAGGAAAAGATTCCGCGGATCGACGGCCGGGTCAAGGGCAGCAAGGCAGATGAAGTGATCGCAAAAGAGGGAAACGAAGCCCTCTATCCGCCTGCATGGCAGGACGCGGAATACCGGGCATACCTGACCCGGGAGAACGGCCAGTGGAAGATCAAAACACTGACTTCAGCCAGATAACAGAGCACCAAAAACTTTTTCAGAAAAAAATGAGAAAAAGTGCTTGACAAATGGCTTGCTCTTTGTTATTCTATCCAAGCTCGCTTGCGAGAGATCGCAAAGGAAAAGAGCGAAGCGAACCTTGAAAACGATACAGAGATAATAAACGCGCAATAAGGAAAAGACAGCGAAGATTCCAAAGAGTTTAGCATCGAAAGATGTTTAAGGATTAAACGGAAGAGTTTGATCCTGGCTCAGGACGAACGCTGGCGGCGTGCCTAACACATGCAAGTCGAGCGGGGACATTGCGACGGATTTGAAGACTTCGGTTGAATTTGAAGATGTAATGTTCTAGCGGCGGACGGGTGAGTAACGCGTGAGCAACCTGTCCCTTACAGGGGGATAACACAGCGAAAGTTGTACTAATACCGCATAAGACCACAGAGTGACATCACTTAGGGGTCAAAGGAGCAATCCGGTAAGGGGTGGGCTCGCGTCCGATTAGATAGTTGGTGAGGTAATGGCCCACCAAGTCGACGATCGGTAGCCGACCTGAGAGGGTGATCGGCCACATTGGGACTGAGACACGGCCCAAACTCCTACGGGAGGCAGCAGTGGGGAATATTGGGCAATGGGGGAAACCCTGACCCAGCAACGCCGCGTGAGGGAAGAAGGTTTTCGGATCGTAAACCTCTGTCCTTGGTGAAGAGAAAGAGACGGTAGCCAAGGAGGAAGCCCCGGCTAACTACGTGCCAGCAGCCGCGGTAATACGTAGGGGGCGAGCGTTGTCCGGAATGATTGGGCGTAAAGGGCGCGTAGGCGGCCCGGTAAGTCTGGAGTGAAAGTCCTGCTTTTAAGGTGGGAATTGCTTTGGATACTGTCGGGCTTGAGTGCAGGAGAGGTAAGTGGAATTCCCAGTGTAGCGGTGAAATGCGTAGAGATTGGGAGGAACACCAGTGGCGAAGGCGACTTACTGGACTGTAACTGACGCTGAGGCGCGAAAGTGTGGGGAGCAAACAGGATTAGATACCCTGGTAGTCCACACTGTAAACGATGAATGCTAGGTGTAGGGGGTATCGACCCCTTCTGTGCCGCAGTTAACACAATAAGCATTCCGCCTGGGGGGTACGGCCGCAAGGTTGAAACTCAAAGGAATTGACGGGGGCCCGCACAAGCAGCGGAGCATGTGGTTTAATTCGACGCAACGCGAAGAACCTTACCAGGTCTTGACATCCAGTAAAACTTGTAGAGATACATCGTGAGCTTGCTCATACTGAGACAGGTGGTGCATGGTTGTCGTCAGCTCGTGTCGTGAGATGTTGGGTTAAGTCCCGCAACGAGCGCAACCCTTATTTTCAGTTACTAACAGGTAAAGCTGAGGACTCTGAAGAGACTGCCGGGGACAACTCGGAGGAAGGTGGGGACGACGTCAAATCATCATGCCCCTTATGACCTGGGCTACACACGTGCTACAATGGCCACCACAGAGAGGAGCGAACCCGTAAGGGAGAGCGGATCTCAAAAAAGTGGTCCCAGTTCGGATTGTGGGCTGCAACCCGCCCACATGAAGTCGGAGTTGCTAGTAATCGCGGATCAGCATGCCGCGGTGAATACGTTCCCGGGCCTTGTACACACCGCCCGTCACACCATGGGAGTTGGGAGTGCCCAAAGTCGGTGAGGTAACCGCAAGGAGCCAGCCGCCTAAGGCAAGACCAATGACTGGGGTGAAGTCGTAACAAGGTAGCCGTATCGGAAGGTGCGGCTGGATCACCTCCTTTCTAGGGAGAAAGCAGAAGCCGAAAGGTGGACGCCGAAACCGAGGTCGATCGACTGGTTAATACCGGTCGTCATTAAAAAGCTTCAAAGAAGCAAAACGGAACGTCAACGAACGTTCGAAAAAGAATTGAGCTGTTCCTTACAGCGCGCGAAACTCTGTATCGTCTTCAAGGCTCGCGAAGCTCCGAGCTTAAATGAATAGTGCCGATTATGTGGGGGTTTAGCTCAGCTGGGAGAGCGCCTGCCTTGCAAGCAGGAGGTCAGCGGTTCGATCCCGCTAATCTCCACTCACATGGGTCGCTAGCTCAGTCGGTTAGAGCACCCGCCTGATAAGCGGGAGGTCGGTGGTTCGAGTCCACTGCGACCCACACTCTTTCTCAATTTGAGAAGAGGCACGCGCACCTTGACAACTGCACAGCAAAGAAACAAGATTCAGGAAAGACCAGTTAAAGGTAAAACAATTTTACTAAATTGGTCTCAGGATCAAGAACGACGAGAAATCAAGCTACAAAGAGCACAGGGTGGATGCCCTGGCACCATACGCCGACGAAGGACGTGGCAAGCTGCGATAAGCTACGGGGAGCCGCAAGCAGGCACCGATCCGTAGACATCCGAATGGGGAAACCCGGCAGGTGAAGAACCTGTCACCGTAAGATGAATCCATAGTCTTACAGGAGGGCACGCGGGGAACTGAAACATCTAAGTACCCGCAGGAAGAGAAATTAATTTAAAGATTTCCTAAGTAGCGGCGAGCGAACGGGAAAGAGGCCAAACCGGGGGGCATGCTCCCCGGGGTTGTGGGTCAGTAACGTGTATGGAAGACTTTAGCCGAAGAGAGATGGAAAGCTCAGCCAAAGAGGGTAACAGCCCCGTAAGCGAAAGAGTCAACCAGCTAACTGATACCAGAGTACCGCAGGGCACGTGAAACCCGGCGGGAAGCAGGGTGGACCACCATCCAAGCCTAAATACGATATGGTGACCGATAGCGCATAGTACCGTGAGGGAAAGGTGAAAAGAACCCCGGGAGGGGAGTGAAAGAGAACCTGAAACCCTGTGTTTACAAGCAGAGAAAGTACATGCCATGTACGATCTCGTACTTTTTGTAGAACGGACCGGCGAGTTACGTTATGCAGCGAGGTTAAGGACTGAAGGTCCGGAGCCGAAGCGAAAGCGAGTTTGAATAGGGCGATAGTTGCATGACGTAGACCCGAAACCGGGTGACCTATCCATGGCCAGGTTGAAGTGGGAGTAAAATCCCATGGAGGACCGAACCAGACGTCTGTTGAAAAAGGCGGGGATGAGCTGTGGATAGGGGAGAAATTCCAATCGAACCCGGAGATAGCTGGTTCTCCTCGAAATAGCTTTAGGGCTAGCCTCATGGATAATTGATGGGGGTAGAGCACTGAATGGGCGCGGGGGACTCAAATCCTACCAAACTCTATCAAACTGCGAATACCATACAATGCAAACCATGGGAGTCAGTCCGCGAGAGATAAGTTCCGCGGGCAAAAGGGGAACACCCCAGATCAACCGCTAAGGTCCCAAAGTACACGTTAAGTGGAGAAGGATGTGGAATTGCACAGACAACCAGGATGTTGGCTCAGAAGCAGCCACACATTTAAAGAGTGCGTAATAGCTCACTGGTCGAGTGGTTGTGCGCCGAAAATGTCCGGGGCTAAAACGTGACACCGAAGCGATGGATGCGCGCAAGCGCGTGGTAGAGGAGCGTTCTGTGGGGGCTGAAGCCGTATCGAGAGGCACGGTGGACCGCACAGAAGAGAGAATGCCGGTATGAGTAGCGAGAGCGAAGCGAGAAACTTCGCCGTCGAAAGCCCAAGGTTTCCTGGGGAAGGTTCATCCACCCAGGGTAAGTCGGGGCCTAAGCCGAGGACGGAAGTCGTAGGCGATGGACAGCAGGTGTATATTCCTGCACTACCGAAGAATGAAGCAGTGACACAGAAGGATAGTCTGAGCGGGGTGATGGTCAACTCCGTACAAGCACTGAGGTTGGAACGTAGTGAAGTACGCGTTCCTCTAAGCTGAGGTGTGACGTGGACCGAAATCAAGTAGGGAAGCAGATGAGTTCACGCTGGCGAGAAAAGCTGCTAGTATATCTGAAGGTACCCGTACCGGAAACCGACGCAGGTGGGCGAGGAGAGAATCCTGAGACGAACGGGAGAACCCTTGTTAAGGAACTCGGCAAAATGACCCCGTAACTTCGGGATAAGGGGTGCCTCGAGAGAGGCCGCAGAGAATAGGCTCAAGCGACTGTTTAGCAAAAACACAGGTATCTGCGAAAGCGAGAGCTGACGTATAGGTGCTGACACCTGCCCGGTGCTGGAAGGTTAAGGGAACATGTTAGAGCAATCGAAGCATCGAACCGAAGCCCCAGTAAACGGCGGCCGTAACTATAACGGTCCTAAGGTAGCGAAATTCCTTGTCGGGTAAGTTCCGACCCGCACGAATGGTGTAACGATTTGAGCGCTGTCTCAACAGGGGGCCCGGTGAAATTGAAGTATGGGTGAAGATGCCCATTACCCGCGACTGGACGGAAAGACCCCGTAGAGCTTTACTGTAGCCTGATATTGGATTTCGGTAACGGATGCACAGGATAGGTGGGAGGCTTGGAAGTTAGGACTTCGGTCTTAGCGGAGCCGCTGTTGGGATACCACTCTTCTGTTACTGGAATTCTAACATGGACCCGTAAACCGGGTAATGGACAGTGTCAGGTGGACAGTTTGACTGGGGCGGTCGCCTCCGAAAGAGTAACGGAGGCGCCCAAAGGTACCCTCAGAATGGATGGAAATCATTCGAAGAGTGCAAAGGCAGAAGGGTGCCTGACTGCGAGAGTGACAATTCGAGCAGAGACGAAAGTCGGGCTTAGTGATCCGGCGGTATTGAGTGGAAAAGCCGTCGCTTAACGGATAAAAGCTACCTCGGGGATAACAGGCTGATCTCCCCCAAGAGTCCACATCGACGGGGAGGTTTGGCACCTCGATGTCGGCTCGTCGCATCCTGGGGCTGAAGCAGGTCCCAAGGGTTTGGCTGTTCGCCAATTAAAGCGGCACGCGAGCTGGGTTCAGAACGTCGTGAGACAGTTCGGTCCCTATCCATCGTGGGCGTAGGAGTCATGAGAGGAGCTGTTCCTAGTACGAGAGGACCGGAATGGACGCATCACTGGTGCAACTGTTGTCGTGCCAACGGCATAGCAGGGAAGCGAAATGCGGACGGGATAAACGCTGAAGGCATCTAAGCGTGAAGCCCACCTCAAGATAAAGACTCCCATTGCGCAAGCAAGTAAGACCCCTGGAGGACTACCAGGTAGATAGGTCATCGGTGGAAGTGCGGTAACGCATGGAGCTTGATGATACTAATAGGTCGAGGGCTTGATTTCATGATTGGTCCAGAGACCAATTAAGGTAACAGAAAACTAACAGGTCAGATTTTCCTGAATATTGTAGCTGTGCAGTTGTCAGTGTGCGCAAGGACACTGAACCATTTCCGGTGGTAATGACGAAGAGGTCCCACCTGTTCCCATACCGAACACAGAAGTTAAGCTCTTCAGTGCCGATGGTACTTGGCTGGTAACGGCCCGGGAGAGTAGGTCGCCGCCGGATTCCACAGAAAACCGCTTGTTGATACAAGCGGTTTTTTCTTTACCTTATTTGTGAGATTCAGAGAAATAAGAAAGGCCGTTACCAGGATATTGCTCGCTTTGATAAGACCAAATACCTTTTTTCTTCTTGCATGATATGCAGAGTCAAAAGGCATTTGGTCTTTTTGAGTTCAACTCTTCGAGTTTCACTCACGGATCCCTTGCAGGGATCCAAGCGAGCTGGGGGCTTGGTCGGTCTTTGGGAACGGGTGAGAGGGGAGAAGAAGAGGTCCCCCCGCAACCTCAATCGTCGCAGAGGGCATCGCGGGGGCGCTTCAGCCCTCTGCTCGTTTCGGTTGACTCGCTCAGGGCGCTTTTGCCTTACGGCAAATGACCCACTGGGTCACCGCTTCCTTCGCTCCCCTGTTCCATACCGAACACAGAGCTCTGATGCTTATAGGCATCAGAGCAAAGATACTTTACTTATACCGATGACAAGTACATTGATAAACGGAACATAAAAAGGGAACGGCCTCTTGTCTATCGTCACTCATGATCCGGGATTTGCTGTCAAGCCCATGAAATGGCGTTAGCGAAGGCTTGACAGGAAATACGGATCATGATTCAAAAATCAGGAGGCCGTTCCGTTAAGTTTTCATATAATATATGAACGTGATTATTTTATTACATAAGGCAGGAGAGGCCGAAGAGGAGCTGGGCGGCGTAGTAGGTGATCATGATGAGCCAGTCGACAGAACGGCCGGCGGTGAAAAGGAGGCGGGCGAGGATCATCACGTCGCTGATGAAGAAGAGCGCGCCGCCGATGGCGATCAGCTGTCCCTGGAGAGTATTAATGGTGAAACAGGCGATTGCACAGGCTGACGCGAGACAGAGAATGGTGGCATAGACCGCGATGAGGGGCATGGTTTTGCCGATGGGCTTCCGCCAGCGCCAGAGGAGGAAAACCATGATTCCCAGCAGGCAGAGGGCTGCAATCAGGTGGAAGCCTGCAACCGGGCAGAGCCGGGTAAAGAAACCGATATAGCAGATATGCCCGGCAATGAAGAAGCCGGCGCCGATATACATGTTGAATTCCAGAATCCAGTCTGCTATTGCATGAAATAACAGGGCTGCAAAGCAGATCCAGTACTGCGGATCCAGACGAATGGCGGCAGTCAACGCAAGACTTGCCGCACAGAGGGTTCCAAGGGATTTAAAAGCAGCCGCAAGCTTCATGTGCAGCGCTTTTTTGTAATACAGAAAGAAGGGAAGGCAGACAAAGATGGACAGAGCGCATACAGCGTACATCCACAGCATGGATTATTCCTCCGTTGACTCCTGAGATTCTTCCGGGATCCAGGGCATGAGGAAGATCGTGATATACATATTCTTCTTGGTATAGGCGTAGCCATAGGAGAAGATGTTGGTTTCCTCACGGTCACGTTCTTCCTGTGGAACAAGGGACATATCCTTGGGTTTCTGCTTTTTGTCGGAAGCCTTATTCAGATCGTAATCGCGGACATACATTTTTACGGTATGTCCTTTAACATTGCCTTCGATGGTGGTGATCCGGTAAATGCCGTCGGAAAGCTTCTCCACATCGTAAACAAGGCCTACGTGATAAAAAGGCGTGGAACCGCCGGAGCCTTCATTGCCGTAGACGGCGATATAGCCCTTCTGGGGTACGCGGGTAATCCGGTTCAGCTTGGCATATCCTTCATAAAGCTTACCGACACCGGCTTCCTTTACGTGGAACAGACCTTCGACTTCACCGTCTTCAATCTTGTTCTTTTCCTCCATAGGGATGCCGGCTTCCAGCATGCACCAGGTAACGAAACCGCCGCACCACTCAAATTTGTAGTCGTTCCGCCATTTGGTGTATTTGTTCTTTTCCTTCAGGTTTTTACCGTCGGTTTCAATCAGCTGCTCATAGGCAATGTCCAGCATGTTCTGGATTTCAGCCGGGATATCCTGGACAACTTCCGTGGTGATCTCCCGGGCTGTGTATTCCGTGGCTTTCTTTTTCGCAGCCAGGGAAGTGGAGCAGCAGAGGATCAAAACAAGCATAAGCGCCAGGGCGCGTTTTATCTTTATCATTGGTCGTTCATTCCTTTCACAGGGGATCAGAGGCCCAGTACATTATACTCTTCTTCCGGAGGATTGTCAGTCCCCGGAACCGTGTTTTCGACCGAAAAACCTGCCCAGGGATCAGGCGTGCTTTCCGGGTACGGAGAGCTTTCCGGTGAGACAGAAGGATCCGGAGACGCGGACAGGCCGGGAACAGGAAGGGAGAGGGAAGAGAGCGAGATCCCGGTGGTTTTCAGAATGTGTCCCGTGCACAGCACAAATGTCAACAGAAAAGCGCAGACAATCAGCAGTGTGAGCAGGCGGAAACGGGAACGCATCTGTTTCATACAATAGTCCTTTCAGTTCAGGGAAATCACTTGGCCAGCATGGCCAGATGGGCATCCTCTGCCAGGTCAGAATCGTTCCGGCCGGAAATACCGCAGAGGATCCCAGCGAGGAAGAGATGGGCACAAAGTGAAGGAAGGGACGTTGTCATAAGCGGCATTTCCAGTCCTCTGAAGGGCAGGAAGCCGAAGAACGACAAGACAGATGACAGCGTGTATAAGCCCAGAAGCAGACAGATTCCCATGGCAAGGATCGCATGAAAACGCATCCGGGCACAGGAAGCCACCGTGGTTCCGCGCAGGATAAGGGGAAGATACAGAAGCACCGTCAGGCCGGTGAAAACCAGGCCGTAATGGCCGAGCAGGCGGGAGAAAAGGGAACCGGATTCCGGAACAGACAATCCCTCCGGAAGCAGGTCCGCTCCCAAGGCCCCGACGGTCTTCAGCGTATCCGCAGATAACGCTTCCTGGGAAACAAGGGCAGGCGTATGGGCTGTGTACATGCCGTAGAACAGGAGCACAAAGGCAGCCAGTGAAGGCAGGACAACCAGCAGACGACCATCGGCTGCAAAGAGGAGCAGCAGGATCGTGAGTCCCCAGATCAGGGCATCCGCTGTTTCACCCCGGAGCAGCAGCTGGATAGCGGCGGCAATACCGAGGCCAGCCGCGGAGATCGGTCCTTCCCGGGAAAGGAGAACGGCGAAGGCAATCAGCAGCAGAGCCAGCGCGGGCTGCGTGACCGGCAGGGTGAAGGTGGGCGCAATCAGCTTTCCGGCCAGCAGAAGCAGGCCGAGGAAGGCCGCGGATATAGCAGTGAGCAGGGAACCGGACAGGGAACGGATCAGGATGGCACCGACGATCAGGACAATGATCCCGATGCCGCAGCTGACAGCCTGAACCAGGGCCGTGTCCGGTACAGTCATGGCCAGGGAGGCGATCCCTACGGAACAGAAGAAGAGAGATAAGGCCAGGATCAGCCTGTCGAGGGAGAAAGCCCGGGCAAGGATGGTACAGCACAGCAGCATGGCGCAGGGGACGCCTGCGGCAAGCATGTAGAGCCTGTAATCTCCCGCCTGCAGCGCCGGAACCAGGAAGAAAAACAGGGCGAGGAACAGCATAACGCCGCTGAAACGGAAGCGGGCAGAGGATTTTTGCTTTGTCATTCGCTCCAGTCCTCCTTCCAGCGATCAGCGCGTTTACGGCGCGGGGCAGCAGGCGCCTGCGGCGGTACTTCCTGTACAGGCTGCTGTTCCGGGACTTGCTGAGGAACCGGCTGAACCGGAACAGGCTGTTCGACGGGCATCTGAAGGGGAACCGGTTCCTGCCAGGAAGGCGGGCTGAAAGCAGGCTGCACATTCATGGGCTCCTGCGGATACTGCATCGGAACCGACACAGGCTGCGGCATCGGATCAGAGAAGGAACCGACGGCAGGCTGCGGGGGAATAAAGGTTCGGTTAGTATGAGAAAGGGCGGCAAAAAGCTGCAGCCTGAGTACGGCACTGCCGATCTGCAGCACGGATCCATGTACCAGCGGCATATCCATGCCCCTGCGGGTGACGGGGACACCGTCGATCAGGACTTCACAGCCAACCCGGGGACGGATCAGCAGACCTGTTCCATCCTGCCAGGAAAAATCCAGGTGATGTGAACTCACGCCGGGGCAGGGAATGACGAGATCGCAGGAGCGCAGCGAACCGAGCACGCCTTCCCGGGGGACAGGGAACCAGGTATCCACGGGCAGTTCATCGCTTCCGGAAAGGACAACCAGTTCACCCACAGTTCCGGCGCCCGGAAGGTTTTTGAATCGGTCACGGCGCTCTTTCCGGTCGGTATGATGCCAGGAGAAGGCCAGGAACAGGAGCATGAGCGCAAGAACAATAAAAAGCCAGCGTGAAGCCTGGGAAAGAACCGAGTAGATTTCCGGACTTACGCTGAACATAGATGATCCTTTCTTAAATCAGAATTCAGAATTAAGAATTCAGAATTATAAAGAGTTTTACTGAGCTATAGCGTTTAACAGGGTTTTGACGTTCTGCATCATGATGGATTCATAGTAATCCAGGGGCGGGTTTTCAGGACCGCTGGTCATGGGATCCAGTTCGCAGACGTGAATGCCGGTTTCATTGACCAGGGTATTGACGGAAGGATCTTCTTCAGCTGATTTCAGGATCAGCGGCATCGGGACGCCGATGTTGAAGATGAGTTCCGTCACCCGGACCAGCTGGGCGGTTGGCAGGATGTCTTCCGGTTCCTTGTTGACAACAGCCGCGGCGGTCAGCCCGCAGGCTTCAGCAAAATAGGGGAAAGCCTCATGGAAGATGATGACTTTCCGGTCTATGTCTTTGGTTTCCTCCCGGATGGTTTCATCCAGGGCCTGAAGGCGTTCCTGATACGCATGCAGGTTTTCCAGAATTTCCGCCTCCCTGTCCGGCATCAGGCTGATCAGCCCTTCCGCCAGGTTTGCAGCCATACCGGCAGCCCGCTGGGGATCCAGCCAGAGATGGGAATTGACTTCCTCGCCCTCTTCGGCTTCGCCGATTTCGAGGGTGTCTGATTCGTGGAGAAAGGGAAGGCCGGCAGTCGCGTCAATGACCGGCAGGCTGGGATAGGCTCCCGTAACGACCGGCAGGAAGGATTCCATACCGGCACCGTTGACCAGGAGGGCGTTCGCCTGTGAAAGCGTGACCATATCGGAGTTCTGCAGGGTGTAATCGTGCAGGCAGCCCGTTGTCGGCTCTGCCAGGTTCACAACTTTGACGGATTCAATCCCTTCGGTCAGGTTCAGGGTCAGAATCCAGACAGGGTAAAAGCTGGTAACAATGGTTTCCGCGGCAGCAAGAGCCGGAAGGAAAAGCGTAAGTACAAGCAGAAGGGCAAGTAATTTCTTCATGGATAACCTCATTTCAATTCAAAATTCAGAATTAAGAATTCAGAATTATATGTTCTTTCATCAGGATTAACAGAGGAGACAATAGATCATTATGAATTATGAATTGTGAATTATGAATTTTCTAACGCGCCGGTGCAGGCGGAATGTCTTCCGGATCCATCCAGGGCTCCCATTCAGCACGGGGCCGGCTGTCCCGGATGATCCTGGCAATGATCTTCCGCTCCGAGGCGGGCATGAAATCAGCATATCGGGTATAGAGTACGCGCATGGCAGAGAAGGAACCGGTGTCCATGCAGTACTGATGCAGGGAGTCGTAGGTGACGGAGTAGACCTTCAGATGATCAAAAAGAACGCCCATCACATCATCGGAGGCGTCCCTGAACTCTGCTGAACGGATCCGGCGTACGGTGCCGTTATCCATCTGTGCCCCCATGGAGGGGCCGAGCTGCTCATAGACCGTATTGAAGAGTACATCCTCAAGGCTGGCGGCCAGATCAGAGAAGGTATCCCGGTAAGGCGCAAAGTTCCGCAGAAGCGCGGCAGCCTTCTCCCAGATCCCGGGACGGTCCACCAGGGCAGACCCGAAGCGGAAACGCAGGGCTTCCCTTACATGCCAGGCTTCGATCATGCCCATCCCTCCGTAATAGTTTCCTTATATAATGTATACTGTATGATATCATAAAATGAAGTAATTGTTAACTTTTCACGGCGATTTTGTCGGCGAATACAAAAAACAGGAAAAAAACGAAGCAAAAAACAGGCCTGTACCATAAATCTAGTGGAGTCGGCCGGAACAAATACAAAACCTTGACAGAAAAAATGAAAGAATTCTAACATTTTAATCGTTTTATCCACAGGGCAAGAACCTTGAAATAACTCAATGTTTTTGCTATGATAGTCGAGCCGGTTTGCAAAAGGCCAGTTTTCCACAGCCCGGTTATCCACAGCTCACGATTCCTCGTGCGCTTTTTTCGCCGCCTTTTGCAGCATATGATGCAAATCATCGCTTTTGCGTTTTAATAACCAGATGAATGGAGAATGTATTGATGAACATGGAGTCGCTCTGGGAGCAGACGTGTGCCCTGCTGTCGCGGGAAATGAACTACGTGTCCTACAGCACGTGGGTAGACGGCAATATGGTGCCCGGAATGCTGGAGGACGATACTCTGTTTGTCGTGGTGAAAATGGAACGCATGATCTCCATGATCCAGAACAAGTATGCGGATCTGATTGAGCGGAAGCTGACGGAAGTAGCCGGCAAGGCTGTCCATATTGTGCTGCTGACAAAGGATGAGATGAAAGCCCGTACCGAAACGGATGAAGATACGGATAAAACGGATGATACAGATCCACATCTCAATCCCAAATATACCTTTGAGAGCTTCGTGGTCGGCAACGGCAACCGCTTTGCCCATGCCGCGGCGCTGGCGGTGGCAGAGAGCCCCGCGGAAGCCTATAACCCGCTGTTCATTTACGGCGGCGTGGGCCTGGGCAAGACCCACCTGATGCAGGCGATCGGACATTTCATCCATCAGTCTGATCCGAAGAAGAAAATCCTGTACATGACCAGCGAAAGCTTTACCAACGAGCTGATCAGCGCGATCCAGCTGAAGAAGACCTATGAATTCCGGGAGAAGATCCGGAAAGTTGACGTGCTGATGGTGGACGATATCCAGTTCATCGCCGGCCGGGAGAGTACCCAGCAGGAGTTCTTCAATACCTTCAATGAACTGCATAACGACAACAAGCAGATTATCCTGACCAGCGATAAACCGCCGAAGGATATCCAGCGCCTGGAGGAACGGCTGTGCAGCCGCTTCGAGTGGGGCCTGGTGGCCGACATTCAGCGTCCGGACGTGGATACCCGTGTGGCTATCCTGCGGGAAAAAACCGTACAGGACAATATCGAAGTGCCGGATGACGTGCTGCAGCTGATTGCCGGCAAGATTGACAGCAACATCCGTGAACTGGAGGGCTGCCTGACCCGGCTGGTGGCGTATTCCACCCTGGTGAAGGAACCGATCACCCTGGACCTGTGCGAACGGGCTCTGAAGGAGATCTTCGATTCCAAACGGCATAAGCAGATCACCTCCGAGCTGATCATGCAGACCGTCAGCGATTATTACGGACTGTCCATGGATGACATGACCGGCCCCACCCGGAAACGGGAAATCACGGTGCCCCGGCAGATCGCTATGTACCTGACCCGGGAGATGACAGGCATGAGCCTGCCCCAGATCGGAACCGTATTTGGCGGCCGGGATCATACGACGGTGCTTCACAGCTGCAAGACGGTGGAGGCAAACATGACCGCGAACACCGATATCAAAGCGGTGGTGGAGGATATCAAAACACTGGTGAAGAACGCGCAATAAAATTCAGAATTAAGAATTCAGAATGAAAGTGAGCAGGGAAATCCTGCTCACTTTTGTATATAAGGCGCAAATACCGATAAAAACCAATAAAGAATTGACATTTTATGCTACATAATCCATAATTCATAATTACGGTAATTGGTGATAAGAGGATCACAGATCGCCGTTTTGATGAGAAAAATCATGATTGCACGGGAGTGGAGCACATGGAGCAGAAGATCAAGGCACTGCAGGAACAGATGGAACAGAAGATCGGCCAGATCGACACAAAGGAAAAGCTGGCAGCCTTCTGGCAGGAGTTTCTGGGCAAAAAGGGTGCCATCGCCGATCTGATGAAGGGTCTGGGTGCCGTGGCAAAGGAAGACCGGCCGGCTATGGGCAAAGTCATCAATGAGTTTAAGATACTGGTGGAAGAAAAGTACCAGGCCCTGAGCGCAAAGATGGACGAGCTTGAGCTGGCTGCCCGCAACCGCCGGGAGCAGGTGGATATCACCCTGCCCGGAAAGGGACTGCCGCTGGGCGGACTGCATCCCCTGACGCTGGTGAAGAATGAAATGATCAACGTTTTTGCCAGCATGGGCTTCGATGTTTTTGAAGGACCGGAAATCGAGGATGACGACCACAACTTCACCCGCCTGAATGTGCCGAAGGATCATCCTTCCCGTGATATGCAGGATACTTTCTACCTGGATAATGAACTGCTGCTGCGTACGCAGACCAGCGGCGGCCAGATCCGGGTGATGGACATGCAGAAGCCGCCGATCAAGGTGCTGGTTCCCGGACGGGTTTTCCGTTCCGACAGCGACGCGACCCATTCCCCCATGTTCCATCAGATGGAAGGCCTGGTGGTGGACAAGGGTATCACCCTGTGCGACCTGCAGGGAATGCTGGACAAGTTCGTGCAGCAGATTTTTGACGCGAATGTGCGTACCCGGCTCCGTCCCAGCTATTTCCCCTTCACAGAACCGAGCGTTGAAGTGGACGTCAGCTGCTTTGAATGCGGCGGCAAGGGCTGCAGCCTGTGCAAGCACACCGGCTGGATCGAAGTACTCGGCGGTGGCGTGGTCCATCCCAAGGTGCTGGAGAACTGCGGCATCGATCCGAACGTCTACTCCGGTATCGCGTTCGGCATCGGTATTGAGCGGATCACCATGCTGAAGTACGGCATCAACAATATCGGACTGCTGTTTGAGAACGATATGAGATTCCTGAAGCAATTCAAAGAATGACATCAAATTCAGAATTCAGAATTCAGAATTATTACTTAGACTATCATACCAGGACAGAAACAGTTTATGGAATGATAATGCAGAGCAGGGGAGATAAAAGATGAAAGTACCTTACAGCTGGCTGAAGGAATATGTGGATATTGATATTACGGCGGAAGAACTGGCTGAAAAGCTGTTCGGCTGCGGTTTTGAAGTGGAAGAGCTGATCGACCTGGGGAAGGAGGTCAGCCGCGTGGTTGTGGGCGAGGTGCTCTCCTGCGAACCGGTGGAAGGCACACACCTGCAGATCTGCCAGGTGAACTGCGGTTCCTACGGCAACCCGATCCAGATCGTGACCGGCGCGCCGAATGTCTACGCGGGCATGCATACGCCTGCCGCGCTGGACAATTCCACGCTGCCCGGCGGAATCACCATCAAAGCCAAGCCCCTGAAGGGGATTCCTTCTGACGGTATGCTCTGCTCCGGTGAGGAACTGGGCCTGAACGACGACCTGTATCCCGGCGCGGAGGTCTACGGTCTCATGGATCTGCCGAAGGACACGGTTCCGGGAACAGATATCCGCGAAGTTGTCGGCATGAACGACTATATTTTCGATATTTTTGTTACACCGAACCGTCCGGACTGCCAGAGCATCCTGGGCATTGCACGGGAGGTTGCCGCAATGACGGGCAAGGAACTGAAGATGCCCGCCACCGACTACACGGTCAGCGACTACGTTTTCCCCGGACTGGATATTACCGTGGAAGCGCCGGATCTGTGTCCCCGTTACCTGGGACACGGCGTGCGCAATATCACCGTGGCAGAAAGCCCCCGGTGGATGAAACGGAACCTGGCCCTGTGCGGACTGCGCAGCATTTCCAATGTGGTTGATATCACGAACTATGTGCTGCTGGAGATCGGACAGCCGATGCACGCCTTCGACATGGATCAGCTTCAGGACCGCCGGATTATTGTCCGCCGTGCCAAGGATGGTGAGAAGATCCAGACGCTGGATGAGAAGGAATTCACCCTGACCCCTGACAACCTGGTGATCTGCGACGGAAACCGTCCCGTGGCCCTGGCGGGTATCATGGGCGGCCTGAACAGCGAGATTACGGAGAAGACAACCCAGCTGCTTTTCGAGGCGGCCAAGTTTGCCCGGGACAACGTGCGGAAGACCTCCCGCGCGCTGGGACAGAGCAGCGATTCTTCCGCCCGGTTTGAGAAGGGCATCAGCGAATACATTACAGAGCTGGGCATGGCCCGCGCGCTGCACCTGATCCAGGAGCTGGGCTGCGGTGAGATCACCTCCAGCGCCTTTGACTGCAGTGCCGGCGCACCGCGGGAAGGAAAGCGGTTTACCGCCAGCCTGAAGCGGATCAACGCGATCCTCGGCATCGAAGTGCCGACGGAGGACGTGCTGCGGATCCTGAAGAACCTGAACTTTGAAGTGAAGCAGGACGGCGATACGCTGGATGTGACGGCTCCGCGTTACCGTGAAGACATTGAAGTCGGTGAACCGGACTTGGCGGAGGAAGTAATCCGCGAATACGGTTACGACCACGTGGTTCCCACCTTCCTGAAGGCGGCGACCGTGACCAGCGGCGGAAAGACCCCGGCGCAGCAGCGCAGGGACCGTGTCTGCCGGATTATGTGCGGACAGGGATACCATGAAGCATACACCATGTCCTTCTATTCCGACAGCGACCTGGATTTCCTGCGGATTCCGGAAGGCGCGCCGGAACGGAACGTGCTGCGCATCAAAAACCCGATTTCCGCCAACCTTTCCATCATGAGGCCCCTGCTGGCTCCCAGCCTGGTGAACGTTGTGGTGGAGAACCTGAAGAAGGGCAACAACGACGGCCGGATCTTCGAGATCAGCAACATTTATATTCCGAGGGACGGAGAACTGCCGGAGGAAAGACCGCATCTTGGTTTCGCGGCCTTCGGCGACGCAGAGGATTTCTTCACCGTGAAGGGTACTGTGGAAGCATTGGGCGAAGCCCTCGGACTGTCCTTTGACGTGGAGCGGGCTGCCGACGTTCCGTGGCTGCATCCCGGAATTGCCGCCTACATCCTTTGTGAGGGAGAACGGATCGGCTGCTTCGGCAAACTGGCCAATGAAGTGACGGGTGAACTGAAGCTGCACAAAGACGCCAAGTCTAATCATAAGATCTTCCTGGGTGAAATTGACTACAACACCATGATGAATCACATGGCTGCCAGCTTCCGGTACCGTCCGCTGTCCGTATTCCCGTCTGTGGTGCGCGACCTGGCGCTGACGGTGGCGGAGGAAACGGCCTGCGGTGATCTCATGAAGGAAATTGCACGGGCATGTCCGAGCGTCAGCGACGTGGAGTTGTTCGACATTTACCGGGGTGAACAGATCGGCGAGGGACGTAAGAGTATGGCTTTCAAGATCACCTTTGAGGCGGCTGACAAGGCCCTGACCCCTGAAGAACTGGATAAATACATTAAAAAAATTCTTGGAAACCTGAAGTTTAAACTCGGAGCTGAAATCCGATAAACCAGATTTTTCAACACTGAAAACATTTCCGGAAAGCGACGCCTGCCAGGCGTCACTTTTTTGTACGTACAATTGACATGCAAATATATAGCAATTATAATTAATATGGTTTTTTTAGATTGCATTTGTAACCAATTTCACAGTATCAGGGAATCTGATTTTCCGGCGTGCAAACGTCGCAAGTGGGAGATGAACTCATGTCAAGGAAATGGCGGAACATTCTCATCGGCGTCCTTGTCGCTGCTCTTGTAATTGCCGGGATCTGGCTGCTCAGCCGGTCCGAGAACAGTTTCAGGAGCAAGTATGAGGGCGCTGATCTGTCCACAGATGTCAGCGGCATTGGACGGAGCAACACCTATACCTCTTATCTGGAGAAGTATGCGAATCTGCCCGCTGTCAGTGAAGCTGTTGAGGTGGACCTGGCCTCCTTCGAAGGGGAAGGCGGCAAAGTCTGTGCGGACGGTGTGCTGACGGCTGATGAGTCAGAGCTTACCTGGAAGGTGAATGTACCCAAGGCCGGCCTATACAATATCCGCCTGGATTACCTGACAGTGGAAAGCCGCGGTGTGGATATTGAGCGTGAAATTGCGATTAACGGGGAAGTTCCTTTCACCGGCGCAAGCACGCTTTGTTTCTCTCGCCTGTGGACCGACGCAAACGAGGTGCGCAAGGACAACCAGGGGAATGATATCCGTCCTACGCAGGTGGAACGCTTTGAAAAGCAAAGCGCATACTGCAAGGATGACATGGGATATCAGACAGAGCCCTATGCCTTCTATTTCAATGAAGGGGAGAATGAACTGACGATCCGTGCTGTCAATGAGCCGGTGATTCTTTGCGCTGTTTCGCTGACGCCGATTATGAAGTCTTCCACTTATGCGGAATACGCAGCAGCCCAGCCTGAGGTTTCCGCCAGCGAAGAGGCGCTGAACTACAGCCAGACAATCCAGGGAGAATCCGCCGTGCTTCGCAGCACGCCGAGCCTTTACGGACGTTATGACCGCAGCTCCGCCCTGACAGAACCCTATTCCGTATCAAATTCAATCCTGAATTATATCGGCGGCGAACCCTGGACCCATCCCGGCGAGTGGATCCAGTGGGAGTTTGAAGTACCGGAAGACGGATACTACAACATTTCCATCAAAGCACGTCAGATGTACCAGCGCGGCGCGCTGTCCGCACGAACCGTTTATATCGACGGTGAGATTCCGTTTGAAGATCTTGAAGCAGTAACATTCAGCTACAGCACCGGATGGGACATGCACACCCTGAGCGACAAGGAAGGCACCCCCTTCCGCTTCTGGCTGAAGAAAGGAAGCCATTCCATCCGCATGGAAGTGACCATGGGAGAAATGGGGCCTGTCCTGAAATCCGTGGAAGACAGCATCTTCCGCCTGAACCAGATTTACCGCAAAATCCTGGTTCTGACAGGCGCCAATCCGGATAAATACCGTGATTACAACCTGAAGCGGATTTATCCCGAAGCCATTGAGGCGATGGATCTGGAAAGCAAGCGCCTGTATAAAATCGTGGATGATACGGTGGCTATCACCGGTGAGAAGAGCGACCGGATTGCTTCCGCACAGACGCTGGCTGTACAGCTTGAAACCTTTGTGAAAAAGAATGAACGGATCACAGAATCCTTCCAGAACTTCCGGGACAACATTACTTCGCTCGGAACCGCAATGCAGAACATGGCTGAGAGCAAGCTGGACGTGGACCTGATCATGGTAACAGGCGAGAACGTCAAGGTTCCGGAGGTTCGCAGCAATGTTTTCCAGGATATTATTCATGAAGTCCGGAGCTGCCTGAGTTCCTATACCGTGGACTATAACAGCCTGGGCGACAAGTATGAGGATACGGACGACGTGGTGGAGATCTGGATCACCACGGGCCGCGACCAGAGTACGGTGCTGAAGAATCTGGTTGACAATACCTTTACCGCAAAGACCGGCATTAAAGTGAACGTCAAGCTGGTGCTGCAGGACGCCATCCTGCCCGCTGTTGTCGCAGGAAACGGCCCGGACGTGGTGCTGAGCCTCAGCGGCTGGTTTGCCGTGAACTATGCCATGCGTAACGCGGTTGAAGACCTGACCCAGTTTGAAGACTTTGAAGAGGTTACCAAACCGTTTACAAAGAGCATCCTGGAACCGCTGACTTATAATGACAGCAAGAAGATCGGTATTTACGGACTGCCTGAAACCCAGGATTTCGCTGTGCTGTTCTACCGCAAGGACGTTATGGAAGAGCTGGGTCTGGCTGTTCCGCAGACCTGGGATGAGCTGATTGCGGAGCTGCCGACGATTCAGGGCAACAGCCTGACGATCGGTATCAATTTCCCGGACATCCGGGTTGTGGACAACTCCGTGCTGAATTCCATGATTTATCAGAATGGCGGAGAAATCTACGACAAGGAAGCCAAGCACACGCTGGTGGACAGCGAGGCAGGCGTAGCCGGATTCAAGCAGTATACGAGCCTGTACAACGACTACGGTCTGCCGGTGGTGTTCGACTTCCCGAGCCGGTTCCGCAGCGGCGAGATGCCGATGGGCATCCAGAACTACAATATGTACAACACCCTCATGGTTTCCGCTCCGGAAATCCGCGGCCTGTGGGACTTCACCCTGTTCCCGGGAACGATGAAAGAGGATGGAACCATTGACCATACTGCCCAGACAAGCGGACTGTGCTGTATGATGATTGCGACAAACAATGAAACAAAAAAGAAAAATGCCTGGGAGTTTATGAAGTGGTGGGTGAGCGCGGACGCGCAGGTTCGCTTCGGCCGGGAGATGGAAAGCATCCTGGGTGCTTCCGCCCGGTACCAGACAGCTAATCAGGACGCGCTGACGCAGCTGGCCTGGTCTGACAAGCAGCTGAAAGTGCTGAAAGAACAGATGTCGCAGACCCGGGGCTTCCCGGAGATCGCCGGCGGATATTCAACGCAGCGCCATCTCATCAACGCAGTACGTAAGGTGATCAATACCAAGGAAGATCAGCGGGAGACCCTGCTGACTTACGCACGGACCATTAATGAAGAGATTAAGATCAAACGGCGGGAATTCAACCTGCCGGTTGATTGAGAAAGGAAGGAGGGAAGCGAATATGCAGTCACAGTCATTTGCTCATAGATACCTGGCTATGAGGCGGGACAAAATCGCACACGGGTGGACGCTTGCAAAACGGAACAAGGGCTGCTACCTGTTCCTGGCTCCATACGCGATTCTGTTTATTACCTTCTTCATTCTGCCGATCTGCACATCGATCATTTACAGTTTTACTTACTACAACATCCTGGAACCTGCCCGTTTTATCGGACTGCAGAACTATACGAACCTGTTCCTGCAGGATGAAATATTCCTGACATCTGTCAAGAACACTTTCGTTTGCGCCGTCATTATTGGGCCGGTTGGATATATCCTTTCCTTCCTGTTTGCCTGGTTTATCAATGAACTGCCGAAATGGCTGCGGGCGGTGGCGGTTATCGTATTCTACATCCCCTCTATCGGCGGTGCTGCCTTCGAAGTGTTCAACACGATTTTCCGTGGCGACGCCTACGGATGGTTCAACGCCCTCCTGATGGAGTACGGTATGATCAACGCGCCGGTTCTGTGGCTGACCGATCCGCGGTACATGCTGACCATTGTTATCATCGTATCCCTGTGGATGAGCATGGGTACCGGCTTCCTGAGCTTTGTGGCCGGCTTCCAGGGCATTGACCGCAGCATGTATGAAGCCGGATATGTGGACGGTGTCCGGAACCGCTGGCAGGAGCTGTATCATATCACGCTGCCCAGCATGAAGCCCATGCTGCTGTTCGGCGCTGTTATGAGCATTACATCCTCCTTCAACGTCGGCGCCGTACCGCGGGCCCTGTGCGGATTCCCCTCCACAGACTATGCGGCCCGTACGGTTGTTACCCACCTGTTTGACTACGGATATACCCGCTTCGAAATGGGCTATGCCAGCGCCATTGCGGTGATCCTGTTCGTGGCGATGATTCTGTGCAAGAAAGCAATTACCGGATTGCTGGGAAGGGTGGGTACCTGATATGAGTGAGATTAACACCGTAAGATCCAATGGTACCCTGCAGCTCATCAACGGTAAGAAGTACCGCGGCGAACTGGTTGCCGGTGAAACCGGCGCGGCTTTCTATGCCAAAGGACAGAAGGAGCCTGTAGCTGAATGGCACTATGCCCGGATGAACCGGATGGACAATATCCGCCGGGGCGGTACTACCAGCCAGATCACTGTTATCCTGAAGGACGACACCCGTTACGTGTTCGAACTTGCCCAGGGCCTGAAGCTTTACAGCCATATGGATAAAAACTGGGCAGATAAGCCTGTGAAGGTCAAAACGCGGGGCGATATCCTGCATGAGCAGGCGGAACGGCTGGGCCAGAAGATTGAGGTGCCGAAGAAGCACCTGATTGTCCGGCGGCATCCCAACCGGTCTATTACGGGCGACGTGATCATTTACCTGCTGCTTGCCCTGGTTGCGGTTGCCATGCTGTTCCCGCTGGTATTCCTGCTGGGATCCAGTCTGAAACCCCTGGATGAACTTTTCCGGTTCCCGCCGCCCGTGTGGCCCACCCGTCCGACGATGGACAACTTCTCCGACCTGTTCGTGACGATGGGACAGAGCTGGGTGCCCTTCAGCAGATATCTGGTGAATACCATCTTCATTACCGTGGTTGGTACTTTCGGACATCTGGTGATTGCCGGCATGGCGGCTTTCGTGCTGGCCAAATATGATTTCCCGGGCGGACGGCTGTTCTTCCTGCTGGCCACCACTTTCCTGATGTTCGCTTCCGGTGTGGTTACGGACATCCCCAATTACCTGATTATGAGACGGCTGGGCCTGGTAGATACCTATTGGGCTCTGATCCTGCCTGCGTTTGCCGCGCCGATCGGTCTGTTCCTGATGAAACAGTTCATGGAAGGACTGCCTACAGCTCTGATTGAAGCGGCGACCATTGACGGTGCCGGACGGTTCCGGGTTTTCTGGAGCATTGTGATGCCCAACGTGAAACCGGCCTGGCTGACGATGATCATCTTCAGCGTACAGTCCCTGTGGAACAACCCGGCAGGAACCATCATCTATTCCGAGGCGAAAAAACCGCTGGTATACGCACTGCAGCAAATCCAGGGCGGCGCGGTGGTCAACATCGCCCGTACAGGCCAGGTGGCCGCGGCCAATGTGATTATCGTCGCGGTTCCGGTGCTCATCTTCATTTTCAGCCAGAGCCGGATCCTGGAGACCATGGCCTCCTCCGGCATCAAGGACTAAGAGGGGAGGAAATGATGATGAAAAAAGCGGTTTCCTTTCTGATGATCCTGATCATGCTGTTCACGGCCTGTACCGCGCTGGCGGACGACAGCTTCAACGTGAACAAGGATGGCTACAGCACATCCTATACCTACGGATATGACTACTGGCGCGACGTACAGGAGTCTCCGGACGCCTACCGGGTCGAAACAGTCATCGACAGCGTTGACCTCGGCCTGGATGTGCGCATGAACAAGCCCCAGAGCCTGTTTGCACGGAACAATGACCTGTATGTTGCTGACACGTTCAACAACCGGATTCTCCAGCTTGAATACAGGAACGGCCAGGCAAAGCTGACAAGAATCATTGATCATGTGGCGGGAGGATCTCCTGAGCATTTCAACACCCCGTACGACGTATATGTGGACGTGGATGGGAATATCTACGTTGCGGATTACGGCAACCTGCGCGTCGTGATGATGGATAAGGACCTGAACTGGATCAAAGAGTTTACGAAACCTGCGGACGCCACCTTTGACCAGAGCCTGGATTTCCTGCCGAAGAAGATCACGGTTGACGTTGCGGGACGACTGTATGCACTGGTCACGAACGTCAACAAGGGTATCGTGAAGTACGAGGCGGACACCACGTTTACCGGATTCATCGGTGCAACGCCTGTAAACTTTTCAACCTTTGATTACATCTGGAAAAAATACTTCATGACCCAGGAACAGCGGGACGCTTCTCCGTCTTTTGTTCCGACGGAATATGAAAACATGTACATGGACAAGGACGGTTTCATCTATGCCACGCTGACAAACTTTGATGAAGGCGCCCTGGACGCAGGCCAGGTAAACCCGATCCGCCGCCTGAACGGCCTGGGAAACGATATCCTGATCGCAAACGACAGATATCCTCCCATCGGCGACCTCTGGTGGCAGAAGGGTGAATCTTCCTACTTCGGTCCGGCCAGACTGACGGACATTACTGTTTTCGACAATGATATCTACATCGTTCTGGACCGGATACGCGGACGTCTGTTCGGCTATGACAGCCAGGGCATCATGCTGTGGGCATTCGGTACCCGCGGCAATATTGAAGGCGCCTTTACCAGCCCGATCAGCCTGGAACATATCGGAAATGACCTGTTTGTGCTGGATCAGCTGGAAAACAGTATTACGGTTTTTACGCCCACGGAATACGGCCTGAAGATTTATGATGCCATCAACAAATACCAGGACGGCGATTATGACGAGAGTGCGAACGTGTGGACGGAAGTGCTGAGGCAGAACGCCAATTATCCCATGGCTTTCCGGGGCATCGGACGTACGGTGCTGAGGCAGAACAAGTTTGAGGAGGCCATGGAGTATTTCAAGATGGCCCATGACCGGGAAAACTACGGCAGGACTTTCAAACTGTACCGGAAGGAATGGATTGAAAAGAATGCCCTGTGGATTTTCCTGGGAGTGATACTGCTGCTGATTGTGCCGTTGATCCTTGGAAGAATCAAGAGAATGAAGTGGGAGGTGATCATGCATGAGCAGAGCAAAATCCGCAGAAACGCTGAGTGATGCCGCAGCCGTCAGTAACAGACGGAAAGAATCCCGGGCAGAATACAAGCGTGCACTGAGGTATGCCCTTTACGTGATTACCCATCCCTTTGACGGATTCTGGGACCTGACCCGTGAGCATAAGGGGAACCTGGCCGCAGCCACCACATTCCTGGCGCTGTTCCTGATTACCCGTGTGCTGAAGATCCTGTGTACCAGTTTCCAGTTCTTTGACGCGGCTGTACAGCATATCAATGTATTTGAGGAAATGGGCTCCCTGCTGCTGCCCTTCCTGATTCTGTGTCTGGCCAACTGGGCGATGACAACCCTGTTTGAAGGAAAAGGCCGGTTCAAGGATATCTACATTGGTATGTGCTATGCGCTGGTGCCCTATATCCTGATTCAGCTTCCGATGATCCTGGTCAGCAACATACTGACCTATGAAGAGGGAAGTCTTTACAGCGTCATGCTTTCGATCAGCGTGATCTGGAGTGTGTTCCTCGTGTTTGTCGGTCTGATGGAGATTCATGACTACGGTCCCGGAAAAACCTTTATCTTCATTATTGTGACAATCGTAGGCGCCTGTGTAATCATTTTCCTGGCCCTTGTTTGCCTGAGCCTGCTGAGCGACGCGATCGGTTTCTTTGTGAGCCTGTACCGTGAAGCTGCTTACCGGCTGAATTAAGGAGGGATGAAGACAATGAGAAAGAAATCCATCCTGAGGCGGCTGATTCCGTGGATCATTGCAATTGTACTGATCGCCGGGGCGGCGTTTGTGCTCAACAAAATTTATACCAGTCCGGGCAAGAGTTTTGCCAGGGATACAAAGATCATCTATTTTGAAGGCGACGGAAAGCCGCTGACCATGGAAAATGACCAGCTGCTCTTCGAAATGGACGGTGCGACAAGCCTGTTCAAGGTAACCAACAAGGCAACGGGCAAGGTGTGGTTTTCCAACCCGGAAAACCGCGAGAACGACAAGATTGCCCGCGGTACCACGCTGGAATACCTGTCCAGTACGCTGAATGTTTCATATTATGATGATATCAATAAGACAGAAATGAACAACTTTACAGGATCCATCAAAAACCAGAGCTTTGAGATCCTGCAGGAAAAAGACGGTTCGATCCGGGTTAACTACTCCCTGGGTAAAAATGCCGGTAAGCGGTATATTATTCCCAATGCCATGACCATGGAAAGATACAGCGAGATCATGGAGAAGATGGGCGGGGAGAAATCCAAGGACGCGAAAAAATTCAAGAACCACTATTCGCTGTATAAGACAAAGGACCTGAACGGGAAAAACAAGGATAAAAAGGATGAACTGCTTGCCTTGTATCCCAGCCTTGAGGAGCAGGATCTGTACATCCTGAAATCAGACCGGAAAGACGAGCAGAAAAAACAGGCGGAGGACCTCCTGAAAAAAGCCGGATATACCGAAGAGGATTATCTGCTGGACCAGGAACTGATGGCCGGCGAAAAGGAAAGCAGCGGACCGGTGTTCAATATCAGCGTCCTTTACAGGCTGGAAGGCAAGGACCTGGTTGTATCCGTGCCGTACAGCGATATCGCCTGCTCCTCGGATTATCCGCTGGTCTTTGTGGACGTGCTGCCGATGTTCGGCGCTGCGGGAACAGATCAGGAAGGGTTTACCCTGGTTCCGGAAGGCGGCGGAGCCATTATCCGCTATAACAACGGAAGACTGTCCCAGAGTTCCTACTATGCCAATATGTACGGCTGGGATTACGGTACAAAGCGGGACAGCGTTACCAGTGAAACCGAAAACGCGTTCCCTGTCTTTGGCATGAGCCATGAGGACGGTTCTTTCATCTGTATTATGGAAGGCGCGGATTCCTATGGCGGTGTGTGCGCCGATATTTCCGGACGACTGAACGAATACAACACGGTCTTCGGAAGATATAACATTCTGCATTCTGACAATGTGGAAGTGGACGAAAAGAAGTCCGCGCGTCTGTTCCTGATGTACGAGAAGCAGATCCCGGATGATACGCTGGTTCAGCGTTACCGCTTCCTGGACGGCAACGGATACGTGAATATGGCGGAAACCTACGGTGAGTATCTGCGTGCCAAGCCCGAAATGCGCGGTGAGTGCGCGTCCGAAGAGATGCCGGTGAATGTGGAACTGGTCGGTGCAATCAACAAGGTTGAAGTCAAACTGGGCCTGCCGATGGAAGCCATCGTGCCCACCACGACTTTTGAACAGGCTGAAAGCATCATGAACGACTTCCTGGATGGCGGCGTAAAAGACCTGAACCTCCGGATGACAGGCTGGTGCAACGGCGGCGCCATGCAGAGAGTGCTTACCAGCATCCATGTTGAAGGCTGCCTGGGCGGCGAAAACGGCATGAAAAAGCTGATTGCCAGCGCTGCGGCAAAGGGTGTGGATCTGTACTTTGACGGCATTTCCTGCTTCGCCTATCACAGCAACATCCTGAACGGATTCAACACGCTGTCCGATTCCGCAAGGGCAACGACACGGAATGTGATTAAACTGTATCCTTATGACATCGTCACATACCGTCAGTCCACCTGGATGGATAAATACACGTATTACCTGGTGAAACCGTCCTATGCCAAGCAATGTGCGGAGAACCTGATCAACGGCCTGAAGGATCGTGGTGTTGCGGGCGTCGCGTTCCGCGATATCGGCAATCTGCTCAGCGCTGACTACCAGGACAGCAATACGGTGACCCGTGAACAGGTCAAGGTTATGGATACGCAGACACTGGAGGACGCGGTTTCTGCAGGACTGAAGGTCATCATCAAGGAGGGTAACGCATACTCGATTCCCTATGCGGACCTGATCACCGACATGAACCTGACCGGCAATGCCTACGCCCTGCTGGACTACAGCGTTCCCTTCTACCAGATCGCCATTCACGGCCTGAAGGATTACACCGGCGAGGCACTGAACATGGCAGGGGATCCGCAGACGCTGCTGCTTGAATCCGCGGAATACGGTGCCGGACTGAACTTCACCTTCATGGAGAAGGATACCAGGGTGCTGAAGGACACAATGTTCAGCTGCTATACTTCCTCTCATTATGAGCCCTGGAAAGAGGAGGTCATCGCGATGATCACCCGGTACCAGAAGGAAATGTCCGGTCTGAACCGCCAGGCCATCATCGGACATGAGCGGCTGAACGAGGATGTGGCGGTGACCACATACGCCGACGGTACACAGGTTTATGTCAACTACAGCACAAGGGATTACAGAGCCGGAAGCGTAAAAGTACCCGCGCGGGATTACCTGGTGAAAAGAGGTGGCGGACAATGAGTAAAAAGAACCGGAAATACCGGGAACATTGGTACAGCGGCATTACCGAAGCGTTCCAGATGTTCTTCCCCGGCAGCAAGATCTATCATACGATTCCTGCCCGCCGTGCCCGCACCGGAGTATTATTTATCCTGCCTTTCATTATCGGCTTCCTCGCGTTCATGGTGAAACCGCTGGCGGTATCCCTGCAGATGAGCTTCAGCCGGTATATCATCAATACCGGTGAGATGACTTACAACGGCATTTACAACTACAACTATGCATTCAATACGGACCCGGATTTCAACAAGATGCTGGTAGATGAAATCAGCCGTATGGCCATCAACGTGATTGCCACGCTGGTTATGAGCTTCGTGATCGCCGTGATCCTGAACCAGAAATTCAAGGGCCGGATCCTCTGCCGGATTATCTTCTTCCTGCCGGTTATCCTGTCTTCCGGCGTGCTGCCCGGCATTGAAACCAACAGCAGCTCCCTGAACCTGCTCAACAGCATGTCGGAAGCAATGGGGGATTCATCGGGGGTCAACATAGCAGCTTCCATTGAGGATCTGCTGCAGGTATCCGGCGTCGGCCAGGGTGTGTTCGATGTCGTATTCCAGATGATCAACTCGATATACGACATCGTGATGGCCAGCGGTATCCAGATCATCGTATTCCTGTCCGGACTGCAGTCCATTTCCCCGTCGCTTTACGAGGCGGCGGATGTGGAAGGCTGCTCCGCATGGGAATCCTTCTGGAAAATCACTTTCCCGATGGTCAGCCCGCTGCTGCTGGTGAACTGCATCTACACGATCATTGACTTCTTCATGAAGAATAACAACCAGGTCATGGAGCATATCAACAACATCTATATGAACGGCGTCCGAATGGATCTGGGCATTGCGGCGGCTGAAAGCTGGATTTACTTTGCCGTTGCGATCGTCTTTATCGGCATCAGCGCTTTCATCATCTCAAGGGCGGTGAAATCCTATGAGTAAAGATAATACGATCTTTATCGGAAAGAATAAGAGCTTCAAGGAACGGAACCGCCGCAGCGGTGGCTACCTGATGAAGCGCAGGATCAAGGAGATCAGCATTTCCGTTACCCGGGCCCTGCTGATGTTCGGTCTCTGCTTTATGATCATTTCCCCGATGATCAGCCGTCTTTCCATGAGCCTGATGGAAGAGAAGGATCTGTACGATACCACGATCGTACTGCTGCCCCGGAATATTACGCTGGATAACTTTACGGCAGTGGCACGGGCAACATCCATGCCCACATCCATGCTCAATACCCTATGGATTTCTATCCTGAGCAGTATCTGCCAGGTTGTGGCCTGTACACTGGTGGCTTATGGATTTGCACGGTTTGAGTTTCCCCTGAAAAAGTTCTGGTTTGCCTGCGTCATTGCTTTGATTATCATTCCGCCGCAGACGATCCAGAGCGCCCTGTACCGCACGTTTACCCGTTTTGATCTTTTCGGCATTATTACACTGTTCAACGGTCAGCCGCTGAACATCCGTAAGTCCCTGTGGCCCTATCTGATGATGTGCCTGACCTGCATGGGACTGAAGGACGGCCTGTATATCTACATGCTGAGGCAGTATTTCAAGAATGTGCCGGAAAGTCTGGAAGAGGCAGCCTATGTGGATGGCTGCGGAACCATGCATACCTTCCTGAAGATCATGCTTCCGGACGCGGTGCCGATTATCGCCAGCTGTTTCCTGTTCAGCTTCGTGTGGCAATGGACGGATCTGTTCTATTCGCGGAATTTCCTGTCCGGATATAAGCTCTATGCGCCTGAACTGAGCTCGATTACAGACCGGATGGCGGACGAACTGTCCAAGATGGCGGGTACACCTGTGACGCCGTCCGCAGGACGTTCCCTGCAGCTGATCTCCATCGGCGTGCTGTTCTGCTGTGTTCCGCTGATCATTCTGTACTGTTTCACGCAGCGTACATTCGTGGAAAGCCTGGCTATGACAGGCTCCAAGGAATAAGCACAAAATGCGAAAAATGTACATACTTGTACTTGATTAAATGGAAAATACGGTCTATAATTGTCCTGAACGGCGGGGGATCCGCAACTTACAATTGTACCTATACAGATTTCCGCGGGAAATCTGTAAGGAAATAAAAAAGGAGGTTTTCTCATTATGAAGAAAATCATGGCTCTGGTATTGGCCGCTCTGATGGTTCTGGGCTGCTGCAGCTTCGCTGCTGCGGAAGACATTCCGGAAGAATATCCGGAAATCATCGAAGGCCTCGACTTCGGTGGCGCTACTGTGTATATCAATGACTGGTATTCTTCCGGTGAGCGCGCTGAAGAACCCACCGAAGAACAGCAGGCTCAGTATGACTACTGGGATTGGCTGGAAGAAACCTACAATGTGAAGCTCGTTGAAATCAAGCTGGGCGACTGGGACGGTATGGTTGCTGAACTGCAGAATATCGTTTCAAACAAGGATAACAGCGAACTGCGCATCATCGGCGTGTCCGGCGGCTTCTGTGGCCCCGTGCTCGCGAACGGTCTGTTCTCTGAATGGACCTACGGCCTTGAGAACTTCAACAAGGCGACGGTTGACTTCATGACCATCGGCGGCAAGTGCTACGGCGTTTGCGGCGGCAAGTTCTTCGAGCCCCGTCAGTGCGTGTTCTTCAACAAGAAGGTTCTGGAAGACGCCGGCATCAAGTGGGAAGAAATCTATGACGCTCAGGCTGACGGAAGCTGGACCTGGGAAAAGATGGAAAGCTACATGGACGCTGTGAAGGCCGACAAGGATAACGACGGTGAACTCGACGTCTTTGCCCTGACCGGTAACTTCGACGACGGTGTTGTGGGCCTGGTAGTCAGCAACAACGGCGACTTCTATGAGAAGACCGAAGAAGGCAAACTGGTTTACTCCGCTGACAGCGACAACACCCTGGCAGCTCTGAACCGCATCCAGGAGTGGAACCGCAACTACTATCGTCCCTACGTCAACTGGGATGACTATAAGCAGTTCTGGCCGGAAGGCAACGTTGCTTTCCTGATTGGTCAGTCCTATGAAGGCTTCAACGGCAACGACGTCGTGAACAACGTCGAAGAGTGGGGCTGCGTCTGCTTGCCCAAGGGACCTGCTGCTGATGCCTACACCAGCGCTGCTGACAACAACGTGTTCGGTATTCCCGCCGTGTACGACGAGGAGACCTCTCTGAAGCTCCAGCAGATCTACACCCTGTATCGGAAGAACCCCGTCATCGACGCGGATGAAGATGCATGGGCCACCCGCCTGTACGAACTGACCGATGAGCGCGCTGTCGAAGAGACCTACGCTTATCTGCGTGAGAACGGCACCATCATGAACTTCAACTACATCGGAGACCGCAACAGCACCATCGGCCCGAACCTGACCTGGGGCATCATGGGCGGCGCTGCTTCCGAGCAGGTTGAAGCTGCACGTCTGGCCATGGAAGATATGGCTGCTGTGTTCAACGGCGATAAGACTCAGGAACAGGTTGACGCTGAAAAGGCCGAGCGCGAAGCCGCTGCTGCCGCTGCTGCTGAAGCCGCTGCTGAAGAAGCTGCTGAAGAACCCGCTGCTGAATAAGCCGGATCATTCTTTGGTATCCCGGACCGCCCGCAAGGGCGGTCCTTTTTTGTATCCATTTCAGAATTATGGTTTTTATGATGCATTACACCTTGAATAATCCGATCTGAACAGGTAGAATATGTACGAACAAATTCGTGTCAGAAAGGACCTAATATCATGGGTAAAAAGCTTCTGGTTTTCCTGATGATTCTCTCCCTGCTGGGAAGTTGTGTTTCCGTACTGGCGGATGACGCGGTAACTGTCTATACATCTGATTTCAGCAAGGATACTGACGGATGGTACGGCCGTGGAGCGCAGTCTGCCAGGACCGCCGAAAGCACGCTGAAAACCACCGGACGGCAGAGCAGCTGGAATTCCCCGGGACGGGATTTCGACCTGGTGGAGGGCGGCAAATATAACCTGAGCGTTGAAGTGAAGCAGGATGAGCTGGACAGCGCAAATTTCATGATCTCCATTGCCCACAGCGTGGAAGGAATGGAAACCTATGAGAACCTGGCTTTCGGCAAGGCGAAAAAGGGCGAATGGACCACCCTGACAGGCAGTTACACTGCCGGTCACTTTGACCGCAGCGTACTGTATGTGGAGACCACCGGTGCCGATACGCTGGACTTTGAAATCCGCGCTTTTACGGTTACCGCGCCGGAAGGCGTACCGGAACCCAAGCCGACGGAGCCCCCTATGGTGATCGAAGAAGCGGACAGCATGCCGAGCCTGAAGGAAATCTACGCGGACAAGTTTGATTTCGGCTCTGCCGCACCTCAGATGGTATTCCGTGATCCGAAATGGATGAACCTGATGAAGGAACAGTTCAGCATCCTGACGCCGGAAAACGAAATGAAGCCGGATGCGGTTCTGGATGTGAACGGAAGCAAGGCGCTGCTGAAGGAAACCGGGAATGAAACAGCGGTGGCAGTTCATTTTGACGCGGCCAAGTCGCTGCTGCGGTTTGCACAAAGCAACGGAATTAAAGTCCATGGTCATGTACTGGTCTGGCACAGCCAGACGCCCGAAGCGTTTTTCCATGAGGGCTATGACGCCAAGAAGCCGCTGGTGAGCCGGGAAGTAATGCTGGGCCGGATGGAGAACTATATCAAGGGCGTTTTTGAATACCTTGACGCGAACTATCCGGGCGTGGTCGTTTCCTGGGACGTGCTGAACGAGGCGATTGACGACGGCAGCAACTGGCTGCGGAACAGCAACTGGAAAAAGATCATCGGTGAGGATTATCCGAACTTCGCCTATGCATACGCCCGGAAATATGCTCCGGAAGGCACGAAGCTCTACTATAACGATTACAATACCGCTGTCGGGGGCAAGCTTCGGGGCATTGTGAAGCTGCTGAACACCCTGATTCCGGAAGGAAACATTGACGGTTATGGATTCCAGATGCATCACAATGTTTCTTTCCCCTCTATCCAGCAGATCAGGACGGCGGTGGAAACTATCGGCGCGCTGGGACTGCGGCTTCGGGTAAGTGAGCTGGACGTGACGGTAAGCAATAACAGTGAAGCTTCCTTTAAGAAACAGGCAAAGTATTATGCGGACGTCATGAAAATACTCATTGATCACGCGGATCAGTTTGAGGCGGTCCAGGTATGGGGACTGACGGATATGATGAGCTGGCGGGGAAGCCAGTTTCCGCTGCTGTTTGACGGCAGGGGAAATCCGAAACCCGCGTTCTGGGCGGTCGCTGATCCGGAAAACTACCAGTAAAGATACAGGAGGGGAAACCCTCCTGTTTTCGTTTGGTACGAGTTGGAAAAAACTTGAAAAGGAAAGTTAATCGCGTTATACTCAAAATGGTTATATATAAAATAATCTGTTTTTTTCCGGTAACTGTTTGACCGGATTATTCCGGAATACCGGACAGGGAGAGAACGGATGGAAATCTATCATCCCAGAGATGAAGAACTGCTTCGGGAAATGAAGCGAGTGAGACGTTCCGACAGACGGAGACGCCTCTGCCGGGGCCTGATCATTTTGCTGACCCTGAGCATTGCCGTCGGCCTGTTTGTATTCCTCCGGTATTATCAGCTGGCAGTGGCACATGGGACCGGGATGGGGGATACACTGCCGGAGGGAAGCCTGCTGCTCATACGCAAACCGGAAGCAGGCCAGGTATACAATGCCGGGGATATCATCCTGTATGAGAAGAGACTGGCGAAGCCGGTTGAGCTGACGATCCTGAATTCCAAGGGAAAAACCCGGCGATACTGCCGGTACGTCTTATACAGGGACGTGGGAACAACCAGGCAGTATTACGCAACCACAGAAGGAGGCGCGGCCTGGATTTCTTCTGTTTCCGGCGCGGATATCTTTGAAAGCACCGAAGAGGGAACGGTCAGCATCGGTACAGAGAACCTGAAGAACGGCGAATACTGGCTGAAGGAAGTGGAAGCCTCCTACGGCCAGGCACTGCTGACGGATCCGATTCCGTTTGCGGTTGTCAACCCGGTCAAGACGCAGCTCAAGCGTGTGCTGGCAGGTCCCGGAGAACGGGTGGTACTGAGCCCCTACGCCGAGACAAGGGTAAACGGACTGGAAATCAGCACAGATTATACCTCCGGCCGGACAGAGGACGCGGCGCCGGAAGGGCGCCGGCTGATCATGGCCAGGGACCGGTATTTTGTCCAGGGAGATCAGCTGAGTCTTTCTGTGGACAGCCGGGAAACAGACTACAGTACGGTTTCTGACGGAGAGATCCTGGGGCGGGCAGAATTTGCGCTCTGGCCGCTGCAGTGCTTCGGAAACCTGACAGGCAGACAGACGGTTGTCGCCGGTACGGAAACGGAGGCGGCGGAATGAAAAAACTGTTTGCCTGGATTCTGGCCCTTTTGCTGCTGGTCGTCGTCATAGGGCATTTCCTGTATCCTGTGTTGTCTGATCAGCTGGCCCGGCGCCGTGACGCGGAGATGATGCAGGAATACCGGGAAAAGACCTCGGCCATGGGCAAAGAGCAGCGTGAAAAACTGTTTGCGGAAGCGGCGGAATGGAACGCGGGGCTGGAAGAAATCCGGATGGAAGACATCTTCACAGCTGGAAATACAAGAACAACCCGGGATTACCAGAACCACATGAACGTCCATTCCGGCATCATCGCGGAACTGGTCATCCCGGATATCGGTACTTCACTGCCGGTGTATCATTTGAGTACTGAAACGCCGGCAACCCGGAACCTGGTACACGTGGACGTAAGCTCCCTGCCGGCGGACGAAAGCCGCGAGAATATCGTACTTGCGGGTCCCGGGGTGCTGAAGGCTGATGGATTGCTTGGGGATGTTGGCCTGACAGATGACCGGATGCTGGAGGATCTGGACAGGTTGATCCCAGGAAACCTGTTAATACTGAATGTGCTGGACCGGACAATGGTCTACCGGGTTAAAGGCGTTCAGATGCTGTCTCCCGCCGGACTGAAAGAACTGGATCTGACACCGGACGAAGGGGAGGAGAAGCTGACGCTGGTTTCCCAGCGGAAGGATCAACGGCTGCTGGTTCAGGCGGAGCGGATTCCGATCCGGGAAGCCAGGACGTTACTGGCAGAGAACGATCAGGCCACCTTCCCGTCAAACTGGCAGAATGTATTGCTGCTGGGGTGTCCTGTTCTGATCGCGGGACTGCTGGTGCTGTGGATTATTGAACTGATCCGGGGACGGTTCTACCGACTCCCCGATGAAGGGAAAAGGGAAGACCCGGAACAGCTGGAGAAGACTTTGGAATCAATGGATCAGATTTCGAATGAAATCAACGAGGTAGGAGAGACATGAAGAGGCGCGGAATGGGAATGTTGTGCATCGCGATGGCTTTCGCGCTGCTGTTTTCCTGTGTGTCTGTTCCGGCCGGCACGGAGGAAGCGAAGGACGGCTGGCTGAGTATTACCATAGGCGACGACCGGAACGAGTTTGATCCGTCGGGCATCCGGATGGCTATCTATCTGATTGCTACTGGCGATTATGGCGACTGGACGATGAACGACGAATTCAGTGATATCACAGTGTTCGTGCGGAGCGACGGTTCTGCCTCCGTGGATATGACGCTGAGCCAGATCCGGCAGCGGATCGCGGACCGGAAAATCAAACCGACCGCCGACGGCGTCAGCGATGAAAAAGGAAAAATAGAGTTCAAAGAGCTGGTTCACGGCATCTACTATATCGAAATGACAGCGGGGCCTGAGCGGCTGACGATGAGCGCCATGCTGCTGTCCGTGCCGAACAGCAGCGGCAGCATACAGGTACGGGCGATGGCCAAGTATGAATATATCACGCCGACGCCCAGCCCGACACCAACACAGAAGCCTACGTTTACGCCCTTTGTGCCGCCGGTTGATCCGGAAACGCCTTCACCGACGCCCTCTCCAACACCCTCTCCCACGCCGACTGCACCGGCAGAGGAGTCGCCTGAACCCACAGTTTCACCGGAGGAAGAATCACCGACGCCTGCTGTGTCGCCGAAAGCCACGCCGACAGCGTCTGAAAAGGTCACAGACAAACCCACTGCCCATCCGACAGAGAAACCGGTGACTGTCACGAAGAAGCCGGTCCCGACGCCGGTACCGGAGCATTATACGGAAGATAACACACCGGTTCCCAAACATGTGCCCACACTGCAGCCCCATCCCGGGGAAGTAACGGTGTCCCTTGAAGATTACGAGGTTGCGCTTGGACTTTACAATATCCAGATTCATGTCGGTGTCTGCTTTGAGTAAAACCGGAAGGGAAGGTTCAGGAGTCATGAGAAGATTGATTGCGATGCTTGCCGCGGGAATCCTGCTGTTCAGCGGGATATCCGCCTGCGCGCAGGCGCCTGCCCTTACGTATCCGGACAGGGATTATGAGGAGCTGGTTGTCGGCAACCCGACCCGGATGGACGGAAAGTTCTTTACCGGCATGTGGGGAAATGCCACCACCGATATTGACGTCCGGACGCTTGTTCACGCGTATTACCTGGTTGAATGGGGCTACGACAGCGGTTTCCTGAGAGCCAACCCGGTTGTCGCTTCAGCGCAGGGTGTTTTTGAGGATTCGAAGGGCATCAGGATTTACCGGTTCCAGCTGGCGGATGACCTGTATTACTCCGACGGAACCGAGATTACCGCCTGGGATTATGCTTTCTCCGTATTGTTCCAGGCGGCCCCTGAAATTGCCGAACTGGGCGGCTGCCCCATGGATTTGTCATACCTGGAGGGATATGAGGAATATATTTCCGGCGAAGTGTCTTATCTCTCCGGCGTCAGGGTGACCGATGACAGGATGATAGAGTTCCGCGTCAAACCGGAGGCGCTGCCGTATTTCTTTGAGATGTACCGGATGGGCTTCCTTCCGTATCCCATTCATGAAATCGCACCCGGCTGCAAGGTATATGATGACGGGCAAGGCATCTATATCGGCAACGAAGATCCGGATGTGAAGGAGAAGATCTTCTGCACGGAGCTGCTTGAGGCTACCGTTATGGATCCGGAAAACGGCTATCTGTCCCATCCGACGGTGGGCAGCGGACCCTATGTGCTGACATCCTGGGACGGGGAGACTTGTACATTTGAGATCAATCCCTATTTCAAGGGAAACGCGGAAGGCTTCAAACCCACGATTCCAAAGCTGCGTTTTACCCTGGCGAAGGATGAAGATATGATCGAAAAGCTGGAAGCGGATGAATTCCAGCTGCTGAATAAGGTTGTACGCCGGGATACAATCACGAAAGGGATCGAACTGGTTTCTTCCGGCAAAGGCTATACACTGACCAATTATCCCCGGATCGGCCTGTCGTTTATTGTCTTTACACCGGACAGGCCGGCTGTGCAGGAAAAGAACGTCCGCCAGGCGATCGCTTACTGCATGGACAAAAAAGCCCTGCAGAATGAATACACGTATCTGTACGGTATTCCAGTGGACGGCATGTTGGGCATCGGCCAGTGGATGTACGGCATGGTCAAGGGAACAGAGGACTATCCGGAAACCCTGCCGGATGATCCTACACCGGACGAAGAGGAAGCATATGATGCAAGAATTGAACAGTGGGAATCCCTTTCCCTGGATGGTGTGAAACACTATGAGCTGGACGTGGAAAGAGCCTCCAGGCTGCTGGATGCGGTCGGCTGGACGATGAACGAGAATGGCCAGCGGTTTGCTGCCGGACGGGATGATGTACGCTGCAAAAAGGTTCAGGGAGAACTGCTGAAGCTGGATTTGACCCTCGCTTATCCGGAAAGTAACGAGATGGCGGAAGCTATGGAAGCATGGTTTGTTGAACCCCTGAAACAGGCCGGAATTCGCCTGACACTTGTGCCCATGACAATGAATGACCTGGTGCATGCCTACCATGACCGGGATATTGAAGGCATCGACATGTTCTATGTGGCGGATGACTTCAACATTGAATTCGATCCACAGCTGTTCTTCCTGGCCGGAGATCCGGACGCGCCGAAGGAAGACACGCTGGCCTGGGCTCATGCGCAGATGTCGGAATATGCTCGTCTGATGCTGGAAACCGTGCCGAGCGACGCATTGGGCTTTGTACAGAAATGGATCACCTTCCAGGAACAGCTGAGCGACCTGCTGCCGCTGATCCCGGTATACTCCAACGTATACTATGATTTCTACACCAGCGACCTGATGAACTATGACATTATCCGGTACATCACCTGGGGCGACGCCATTGTCGCGTCCAGCTTCTATAACGTGTATCAGTCCATGGTGGACAGGGGAATCGATCCCACCGATACAGAGGACGATTTTGAAATATTACCGTAAAAATACGGCCTGATAGCGGAGGAACAGTGCATGGCGAAAAACATGCTGAAGAGCCTTGGGCGTTTTGAACTGCTGGAACTGATCTACACGATGCGCAAGGAGAACCTGGAGCTGAAGGAGCGCTGCGAGGCGGCGGAGCGGAAAGTTGTCGAGATCCGGGAACAGACGGACAAGCAGCTGGATTACGCGCGCCGGGATTATGAGAACCGGATAGAGGAACTTCGGATGCAGGGCGCCGCGAAGGATCTCCAGATCCGGATGAAGAAGATAGAGGAGCAGCTTCGGCTGCTGCAGAAACTGACCATGGTGGATATCGACCTGCCGGAGCTGCCGACAGAGGAAGAGATTGAACAGGCGGCGAAGCAGGGAGCAGAAGAACCGGAAACGGAAACCGATACCCCGGAGGAAGACGGGAAAACTGAGTAAACGAGGGATCAGCCATGGCCAGGAAACCCAGGAGAGCCGATACACTGCCGGATCTGAACGAGATTGAATCCGAAATGAGCCAGGTCCGCAGCAAGGGAAAATTCAGGCAGGCACTGAAGGGCACCATCGGAACGTTTATCGTGGTGGCAGCCCTGGCAGTGATCGTGGCCTTCATCTTCCTGCCGGTTCTGCGGATTACGAACGGACACAATATGGAGCCCGGCTTCCAGCCCGGGGACATCGTACTGCTGACCAAAAGCGACGAAGTGAACAACGGTGAGATCTGCGCCTTTTACTTTAACAACAAACTGCTCCTGCGCCGCGTCATTGCCCGGGAAGGGGACACGGTGGAGATTGACGAAAAAGGCTATGTGAAGGTAAACGGGGAGTTCCTGGAGGAAGACGGATATATCTCAGAGCACGCACTGGGCCAGTGCGACATTGATTTCCCGTTCCGGGTACAGGCCGGACAGTTTTTTGTGCTGGGAGACAACCGGGACTATGCTTTTGACAGCCGGGCAACCAATTTCGGCTGCATTTCCCAGGAAGAGATCTTCGGAAAGCCGATGGCGCGGATTTACCCCTTCAACCGGCTTGCCTGGTTCGGATTCTGATGATTTGTATGCTGGAAAAAACAATCAACAAAACAGAAAACTGAGGAAAATGAAACAGATGTACGCAAAAGCGTTGACAACTATTGGAAACACGCCTATAATTACATCACAATAGAGAGCCTGTATACTATGTTACCGAATAACGGAAATCCATAAACAGTATTAGTTTGGTTAATCCGCTTAATAGCCAAAATAATGAATGAGGGGATGCTGAAAATGAAAAAACTGTTTGCTTTGATGCTGGCGCTGGCTCTGATGCTGACGGTAGTATGTGCCTTCGCAGAAAATGGTGGAGGAGAAGGCGGCGGAGAAACCGGAGGAGAGACGACAACCGGTACGAAGACAACCCCGAGCATTACGATTACCACCACTTCAAAAGATTCAGAAGCCGCAGTGGATACGACGGCATATACGTGGTACCGGATCCTGGAAGCTGATATCGGATCTGATCCGGAAAGCAACGGTGTCAGCCAGTCCGGCGGTGCGGTATCCTATCATACGGACAGTGCGACCAAGGCAGAAGCCCTTGCAAACTGCGGCGTGTTTAAAGTGACGCGTGTCGGCGATTCCGACAGATGGTATGTGGAACTGAAAACGCCGGATACCACCACGGGGGCCGATATTGCAGCTGCAATTGCAACGATTGATCTGAGTCTTTTCCCCACAGGAACCTTCAGCCAGACGGCAGTTGCCGGAACCGCTACCAGTGGGGATCTGGCTCCCGGTTATTACTATGTCAAATCCACGGCCGGTAAAAATGTGGCTGTGCAGACACTGACCGCGGTGGAAATTGAAGAAAAGAACGAGTTCCCGACCGTGGAAAAAGAAGTCGATGAGAGTGACGAAAATGCCCAGATCGGCGATGAGATTACTTTTACCATTAAAGTAAAAGTTCCGTCCACGGCCAATGATCAGATTGTACTGACAGATACCATGAGCGCAGGCCTGAGCTATAAGTCCGTTGATTCTGTGAAAATGGGCGGAGGAGACGTAGCTGCCAGCAATTATACGGTTGCGGCCACGACTGACGGGTTTACCCTTACTTTGCCCAAGGCTTTGGTTGTATCTGCTGCTGAAGCGGCAGAACAAGATACCACCAAAGTTACAGAGTTTGAGATTGTATGTACGGCTGTACTTGACGGAGATGCCCAGACTGCCAATCCTGAAACGAACTCTGTGACCCTGGACTATGGCGAGCATTATACAACGAAGCCCAAGACAGCGGAAGTCAAAACCTACGACTTTAAGTTTAACAAGGTCGATGGATCTACAGGCGATCAGCTGGCGGGTGCGGAGTTCCAGTTCCTGCTGGACGGAAATCCCATGAATCTGATTGAAGTGACACCTGGTGAAGTATACCGGATCGCACTGCCGAATGAAGAGGGCAGGACACAGACGATAACAACCATCGGAAAGACTGTACGGATCTATGGCCTGGATACCGACGTGCAAGCCTACAGTCTGCAGGAAACAAAGGCGCCTACCGGCGGTTACAACATCCTGAAAGCTCCCGTTGAAGTAAAACCCAAAGACGGATCTTTCGGAGAAACAGACGTCAAGAACAATGAAGGCTCTGTTCTTCCCAGTACCGGTGGTTCCGGCACCACGATCTTCTATGTGATCGGCGGACTGCTGATCATCGGCGCGGGTGTGGTGCTGGTGGCCCGCCGCAAGGCACACGAATAATACATATCGATTCGAAAGGCCCGGACTCTTCAGAGTTCGGGCTTTTCTCAATGCACAATGTACAATGCATAATGCATAATGATTGAATGACAGAAAAGGGAATATCGTACTAAAAGCTTGTACAAACGTTTGCTTGAAGAGGATGCGTTCTTTGCGTATAATAACAGCAGAACGAAAACCTTTACAGGGGAGGAACATACAAGAATGCGGAAGAAGACGATTACGGCCCTGCTGCTGGCACTCTGCCTGATGATCAGCGCTGCTGCCGGCCTGGCTGAACCGCCGGTACAGACCGAAGGGATTATCATCCCCGTGGTAGACGATCTGAAAAAGTTTGAGATCCCGGACAATGATGCCATGGCGTTCCTGAAGGATATGAAATGCGGATGGAACCTGGGCAATACCTTTGACGCGTTCAACGGGTACAGCCTGCACGCAAAAGGCACAGCAATGGAAACCAGCTGGGTGGGTGCAAAAACCACGCCGGAACTGATCGAGGCCATCAAGGAAGCGGGCTTCAATACCATCCGGATACCGGTGAGCTGGCATAACCATGTGGACGAAAACAACATCATCGACGCGGACTGGCTTGCGCGGGTAAAAGAAGTGGCGGGCTGGGCCCTGAACCAGGGGATGTATGTGATTGTCAACACGCATCATGACAACGATGTAAAATACTACTATCCGGATACTGTACATTATGCCCGTTCCGAAGAGTATCTTTCGGCAATCTGGACACAGATGGCTGAAGCTTTCAAGGACTGCGATGATCATCTGATCCTGGAATCCCTGAACGAGCCGCGGCTGGTGGGAACCATGTATGAATGGAATTGGAACAACAGTGTTTCAGACTGCCGGCTGTCCGCCAAATACATCAACCAGCTGAACCAGAAATTTGTGGACATCGTCCGCGGATCCGGCGGGAACAACGCCACACGCTACCTGGCGGTGCCTGCTTACTGCGCTTCCCCCTGGAATGCAGCGGACCAGGCGTTCCAGCTGCCGGAGGATATAGCGGACAACCGGATTATCGTAGCAGCGCATGCCTATACGCCTTACAATTTTGCCCTGAACCTCCAGAGTAAAGACCGCACGTTTGATATTGAAAAAGACCAGAACAAGAAAGGCGAAATCGCCAGCTTTATGAATGCCCTGTATAACCGTTTTATCAAGAACGGTATCCCGGTGATGATGGATGAATTCGGCGCCCTGGATAAGGACGGAAACCTGCAGGACCGGGTCAACTTTACATCGTATTATGTGGCTTCGGCCAGTGCCCGGGGCATTACATGCGTATGGTGGGACAACCACGGCTTTACGGGCGACGGGGAACGGTTCGGCCTGATCCGGCGCAATACGCTGAATTGGGTTTATCCGGACATTGCCCTGGCGATCCAGGAAAACTGCCTGTATAACCGGTAAGAAAGAAAACAAAGGTATGAAAACAAAGGGAAGGCCTCCGGCAGGCGGAGCCGGGAAGAAAAAGAAACATCGGGTGTCCAATGCGATCCTGGTGCTGATTTTGCTTGCCGGCGTCGCCATTGCGGGTTATCCTGCATTCAGTGATTACTGGAACAGTATGCACCAGACCCGCGCTATCCAGGGCTACGCGGAACGCGTTGCTGAGCTGGATAATGAGGAATACATTGCGGTCTGGGAGTCGGCGCTGGATTACAACCGGAGGCTGGCGGAAGATCCGAATCCCTGGGCGATGACCGACGAAGAAATAGACGACTATGAGCGTCAGCTTAACGTGGACGGAACAGGGAATATGGGTTTTGTTTCCATTCCACGGATTGACGTAAACCTGCCGGTGTATCACGGAACGAGCGACGCGGTGCTGCAGACATCTATCGGCCACATTGACGGAACCTCGCTTCCGGCGGGCAGTGTGCATCCGGATGAAGAGGATTACAGCAAGGTGGAGTTCGCCTCCCACAGCGTGCTGAGCGGTCACCGCGGCCTGCCCAGCGCCAAACTGTTCAGCGACCTGGACGCAATGGAGGTAGGTGACGTGTTCTACCTGAACATCCTGGACCAGACACTGACCTACCAGGTAGACAAGATTACGGTTATCCTTCCGGAGGACAGCTCCGAGCTGACGCTTTTTCCCGGCAAGGACTACTGTACCCTGATGACCTGCACCCCTTACGGCATCAATACACACCGGCTGCTGGTGCGCGGCGTCCGGGTGGAAAATGATAAGAAACTGCTGGATGTACGTGTGACGGCGGACGCCCTGAAGGTTGAGCCGCTGTATGTGGTTCCGTTTATCGCAGGCCCGGTTTTACTGGTGATGATCCTGTGGGTTATCCTGTTCGCAGGGCGGAAAAAGAAGTCAAGATATTACTGAACGAAAAAAACAATACAAATACTCCTGAAAGGCCGGAAATATCCGGCCTTTTTAGTACAAATTATTGACAAAAACAGGAAAAAGATACATAATAAACATGGCTAACTATGCGATGTAACTAACCTTTCAAAAAGGTTGTAGAATATACAGAAGAAGGTTTGTTTCATGAATCGGAAGCGTGTTTTCCGGCGCACTGGAACAGGGAGGAGAATATTATCTTTCCTCTTTGCTTTCGTGTGGCTTTTTTCCGCTTCCGATATTTCTTCATATGCTGAGAACATCATCTATTCCGAACCCGTCACAGCGCCGATCCGGGCGATCGGTACGCCGCAGCCTGACGAGGCTGAGGTGGAGCCGCTCGGTCTTCCCGAAACGGATGAAAACCCTGCAGAAGCTGACATCCTTCCTGAGAAAGAAACCGGAGAAAATGAAACAGAGCTGACCGAAGAAGAATCCTCAACGGAGGAAACCGGAGAAGCCCCGGAGACCGAAGAAGGGGATTATGTAAACCAGAACCCGGATAAGCCGGATAATACGGGAGATCCTGCGGGAAAACCGGAACAAAACCAGCCGGAAGAAGACGCCGGGAGCAGCGAAACCGAAGCGGACAGTGAAGCAAATCCGCCGGAAGGCGAGCCTGAGGAATTGCCCGATACAGACACCGCGGAAGATGAACCGGAAGCTGAACCCGAAGATGAACCGGAAACGGAACGAACCTGGTACGCCGGGAGTCTGACGGCTGAAACAGAAGGCTGCTCAGTTCGGATTGATTATCCGGTAGAAGCCCATATCGATGAAAACGCCAGCCTTTCCCTGGAAACCGCGAAAGGCGCGGAACTGTACACTGCGCTGAAATCAGCGGCCAGAGTGATCCGGAATGAAGAAAACGAAACCTGGAAACAGCAGGTGACGGAAGACGGAAACCGGTTCTATGTGCTGAAGATGACCGATCCGGAAGGAAACGAAATCCTGCCGGAAGCCGGCATGAACCTGATCTGTGAACAATCTGAAAGCCCTGAAGGCGTGACTTACTTCCTGGCCGGCGACAATGCCCGGATCCTGGAAGCACAGGACGGTACGCTGCTGATCAGCGATTACCGTATGGAACCCTTTGGATACGCGACTGTTGAGCGGATCCAGACAGGAATTGTCACGCAGGAATTCCAGGCTCCGGATTACCTGGTGACGGCTGCGTACGGCCCGGAAGCCGGATTCCCGTCCGATACGGAGATGAAGGTGCGGGAGATCCGCCCGGATACGCCGGAATACGCGATATACAGCGGCATGACGGAAGAAACGCTGGGTGAGGAATGGAGCGAAATCACCCTGGAACGTTATTTCGATATTACCTTTGTCAGCGGCGGAAAAGAAGTGGAACCGCAGGCGGAAGTGGACGTGCAGATCGTTTTCAAGGACGTCATTGAACTGACGGAGGAGCATGACGTCCAGGCGGTTCATATTGAGAATAACGAAGCCAAGGTGATCGAATCCGAGACGGAGTCCAATGAGGACGCCGCCAAACAGAGCCAGGAACTCATCGATACAGTGTCCTTCACAGCAGACAGCTTCTCTGTGTACGGCGTCGTGCGGCGCACAAAGATTACGCAGAAAGTGCTGGCAGCAGACGGAAACACCTATGAAATCAGCGTAACCTACGGCCAGGACGCATCCATCCCGGCGGACGCTGAACTGGTTGTGACGGAGCTGCTGCCCGGAGACGAGCGGTATGCGGAACATCTGCAGCAGGCTGTGAGGGCAGCGCTTGAACAGTCCGGGGTGGAAATCCCCGCGGAGGATGAAGGCGTCTATATCCGTGAAGACCAGTACGGCCGGTTCTTCGATATCGAGATCCGCTCCGGCGGGCTGAAGATTGAACCCGAAGGCAATGTGACCGTGAAGATCGGCCTGGCGGACGCTCCGGAAGAGCGGAAAGATGAACTGCTGGTGGTTCACTTTGCGGGATCGGAACCGGATATCCTCGGCACAGAAACAGAGACAGAGGGCACGATTCGCTTTGAGACGGATTCCTTCTCTGTATACGGTGTGATTACCATGCCATCCAGCACGCCACAGAACAACCTGGCTGACCTGGACAGCAGAAGGTTCACCATGAGCCACAATAACCTGTATGTGACCAAAACCATTGATGCGGGTACAACCAACCAGTTCCATAAAACCAGAAACGCGAATGAAGCGACCGTCTGGACATTTGAAGCGACGGGTACCGCAGGCGTCTATAATATCTTTACCACCGACGCACAGGGCAACAAACAGTACATGAATCTGAACCGCCGCGATGGCAGCCGCGCTCACGCGGCCCTGAGCAGTACGCCCATGGGATTCAGGGTTACCCGTGACAATAACGGCAGATACGAGATTCAAACAGCTGAACCCCAAAGCAACGTTTTGTTCTACCTGAACGAATTCAACGGCGGAACCGGATTTGCCGGTTGGTATCAGAGAAATACCGCAGACGATCTTTTTGACCTGCAGTTCATTGATCCCGTGATGGAAAACGGCAAGGAATATATGGTCCTTGTGAAGTATGACGGGAATTACTACATTGTCAACAACGACGCCAGCCTGACACGGGTTGATTATGATGCCGTGAACAACAAGGTGGCGGTTGAAAACCCGATGCTGTGGACTGTTGACGGAGACAATCCCAACAAACACATTTACTTCCGGTCGGAAGCATCCGGATATACTTCTGACCAGCTGCCGTCTGACTATTACCGGCGGTACCTGGATCCCAGCCAGCCCGGCGCCCTGACAGAGGAAAACAGCGACAATGTCAGCGTGGACTGGCATTATAACCAACGGTGGCGGGACGATACGGGAACGTATATTTACCCGGCGACGGTCAACAGACCGAGCAACGTCGAAAACAACGCCAGCGTGAACTATTACAATCAGCAGGTGTATGAAGGCCAGTGGAACGCCAACAATCACCTGGGCGTTGAGCTGAACAGCAACGGCGTTCCCGTCCGCCTGGTGGGAGGACAATCCGCGGCTAACGGGGTGGAGATCCTGTTTGCGGATCCAACAGAGGTCAAGGAACCGATCGCCCGGAACCATTCCGTGAACCATATAGATATCTCCATCGCCGGCGAATCCCGGGTTGCCGTGCCCCTTGCATACGGCACCTATTACTACCAGGATCCGTCTACCGGAGAAATGATCGAATATAACGTTACAACGAATGTTTCCCTGAACCTCAGCACGAAAGTATCCATTAATCCCGAAGACATGAAACACGCCACGATCAAGGCATATGACAAGAATAATAATGAGCTGGATGACGCATTCGTTATCACCGGTTATTCCTCCAATGCCCATAACGACGTAAGCGCCGTACAGGTTCGCGTTGAAGGCCGGTTCAAGGTGGCAACAGTCAATACTGCCTATAACTGGTGGGAAGATACCAACTCCGACCGCATGAAGCGGGAACGCCTGAACAACCCGATCACCTATGTTGTTTCGGCCATCAAGAACCAGGACTTCAACATGATTGATCCGGACCGCGGCCAGTTGTATGAAAAAATGGCTGACGGGACGTATAAACCGCTGTCCCTGAACATGGACGTGGACATGACGGCCAGCTTCACATACTTTGATACCGCCAATGAGTGTCCGCCCGCGCGCTGGAACTATAACCTGTGGCAGAGCGGCGGCATCATCGACGGCAGCGGCATGGATTTTGTCCTGGGCGGTGATACGGAAGCGGCCAGCACAAGCGTTGTGGCGCTTGAAGTGACAAAGCAGATTGTGGATGAAAACGGAGTGATGGTCCATCCTGCGGAAAAGATTATCCACAGCGTGGATATCTACGGAAATACCGCGAAGGACGCGAACGGCATGGTGGCCAATCCCAACATTGTGGCAGAAGTAAACGTCGAACAGTACGGTACGGATTTTACTCCCTCGGGCTATTCGAAAATACATTCCAAGAATATCGCTGTCGGGCCGAACGGCATGACGATTGTATATGACTATGCCATTAAGCCGGGCATGTACTACGTGACGGAAGACAAAGATACCATTGCACCATCCTTTGTTGATACAGCCGGGGATACGTGGGAATACAAGGAAACATATATCAAAACGGAATACGTCCGCCGCGGCAACAAGTACGACGACAAGACGGTTTATCCGGACATATACCATTTCAGCAAAAACTACACCATGAGCGATCCGGTGTTTGCCGCTGTTCCTGAAGTGGTCGGCACTTTCAAACGTCTGGACAATGTGGAGAAGAAGAACGGTATTGTTGAATTCTATATTTATAACGTATACGTCAATACCAGCCATACCACTCTGGAAGTGGAAAAGAAGTGGGCGGAGGGTACCCCGATTCCGGCGGAAGGCGAGGTTACTTTCGAACTGTATTACGCGAAGCGCCAGAAGACTGATCATGGAGAACCGTTAGCTGCATTGACGCCATGGCCGGATTATGACGAATACCTGCCCGCAACAGGCGATCCGATTTTCGATCCCAAAATCAATACCGTGCTGACCGTGAGTGCCCATGAAGCCGCGCCTGACTGGCTTGTTACCTTCACGGGAATGCCCAAGACCTGGCGGGACAGCGAGGGCAACGAATGGGAACTGGACTATTACGCCAGGGAAACCGCGGTGACCGTAAACGGCACCAATATCAGCAGTCAGTATATCCAGACCATTGTCAAGGAAGACGCCGCACCGGAGGAAGCAGACGTATCAGACGGAAAGGTGACCATTACCAACGCCGCGGCGAAAACCAACACAACGGTGAAAAAGACCTGGTCTGATGACGCGGCCCATTATAACGAAGAGACTTTAACCCTGAAGCTTGTCCGCTACAGGAAGGATGCTCCGCCTGAACCGGAGGACGGCATCCTGAACATTACGCATATCACCTCCGGCATTCCGGCTTCTCCGCAGCTGCCGGCCGGTTTTAAAGTGTCCTATTCCTATACCGGGCCTGTCTCCGCTTCCGGTGTTCCTGCCGGCAATTATGAAGTGTCGCCGGGACAGTATACGGTTACCGCAACCGTGACAGACGGTGCTGCGCCTTTTGGCTATACCTACAGTTTCACCTCGGATCCGGTTACGGTGAACGTGCCTGAAAACGGCGTTGCAACCGCTGAATTCACAAGCTTCTATTCACAGAACGCAGGAACGCTCAATGTTTCTCATATTTCCAACGGACTGCCCAATTCTCCGCAGCTGCCGTCAGGATTTGCTGTGACCTATTCCTGCACCGGAAACGGAACCACCTTTGATCTGCAGCCGGGAGACAACACGCTTCCCGCCGGCACATATGTTGTGACTGCCAATGTTACAAACGGAGCTCCGCCGTCAGGCTACAGCTATGCCAGCACGACGGAACCCATGACTGTTACCGTATACTCGAACGGCACAACGAGAACAGAATTTACCAGCTATTACGGCAGGTTTGTGAAGGTTACTGCAAAGCATATCCAGCAGAGGGGTGTTTCCTGGAACATCCAGACAGACGTATACGAGAAGCAGTTTGCGGTAGGAACGATCATTGAGATCGCATACTCAACCAATAACCTCGATAGTGAGCTTTATATCAACGGCCGGAGGGTGACTACCTTCCGCGGCGAGGGCCGGCATACCTACAGCTATACCCTTCAGCGGGAAGAGGATCTGCTGATCGAGGCGCTGGATCCCTGGTTCCCGAACGGATTTACGACCAAGATTACCGTTGAGGCAATCGGCGTTTCCGGCTCCGCGGATATCCTGCCCCGGCAGACGGCCGGTCTCAGCAACATCCGGTACACCGCGTCCGCAGGTTTCACATCCGGCGGAAGGGGACTGCGTGCCGCCGGAGTACCGGAAGGATACAATAAGGATACGGACTGGTCGGAAACCATCATCGTGAGCGGATCCGACAACTGGATCAAGGCCGTAGAGGAACTGGATGTCTACGACGAGCACGGACAACCGTATTACTACGCGATAGAAGAAGAGAATGTTCCGGAAGGCTATGACGCGGAAGCGGATGTACCGGTGATCGCAACGGACATTGAGAACGCAGAACTGACGGTGGTCAATACCTATATCAATCCGACAACAGGCAACCTGATTGTTTCCAAGAAGATCAGCGGTAATGCGGCGGATCTGACCAAAGCCTTCAACTTCACCGTGACGGCAGTGGACGCGGAGGGACATCCGATTCCCGACGGTACATACGGAGCCATGACCTTCACCGGCGGCACGGCGACCTTTACCCTGACCAACGGAGAAACCAAAAAAGCACTGGAGCTGCCGGAAGGAACCGTGTTTACGGTCAGTGAGGAAGCGGACGGCTATGTGTCTGAACGGAGCGGTGAAGACGGTGTCATCGAACCGGGATTAACCAAACATGTTGATTTTACCAATACGCGGGATACTTTTGCTGACTTGAAAATCCTGAAGACCGTGACAGGGGAAGAATTTGACGAAAACCAGGTGTTCAGCTTTACGGTGACGCTGTCCGGATATACCGGGGAGGAAACCTTTGAAACCGTGAAGACCTCCGGCGGGGAAAACAAAGATGGAACCCTGACATTTACGGACGGGAAAGCCGTCATTGAACTGAAACACAACGAAAGCCTGACAATCAAAAACCTGCCCAACGGTACGGTTTACACTGTGGAAGAGGACGATTACACACCTGAATATTATGAGCCCGAGTTTGAAAACGCCAGCGGTACGATTGAGGGCGGCGATAATGTGACGGTGGAAGCTTCCTTTATCAACCCCAAGAAGCCGGTGGTAGACATTGTGGCGGAAAAGGATTGGGGCGAAGCTGACTATATCCTGGAAGCCACTGCCGTGCGGTTTGTGCTGAAACGGAAGGCAGGCAACGGAGAACCGGAAGTCGTTGATACGGTAACCCTGACACAGGCGGATGAATGGAAAACCCACTGGGAAGACCTGGACAAGTATGTGGACGGAAGCCTGCCGGAGGATGAAAGGGCAGCGTATACCTACTTTGTTGAGGAAAACGGAGTATACTTCGGTGAACTGACGGACGGGGAAGTGCCGGAAGACGCCTGGATCACGGATGAAGAGCTGCTGGCGGATATGTATACGACATCCGGCGGCGAAGTGAACATGAGCGGAGAACACCAGAATCACGGCACGGCGAAGATTCAGAACCTGTCCGAGACAACCACCGTGATTCTTGAAAAGAACTGGCCTGATTTTGCGGACGATGCTTCCGTCGCCTGGGAGGCCACATTCCAGCTGCTGGCTGATGAAACCTCCACAGAGGATGAACCCATCACAATCCGTAAAGATACACCGGTGGAGGAAAGGACTTTTGCCAACCTGCCGAAATACAGGGTTGACGAGAACGGGGAAGCAAAGCTGATTGACTATACGGTGAAGGAAACCGCGTACAACGTCTATGAAAACGGTGATCTCCGGTTCAGCTATGACGGAACCAACTATGTTCCGGATGATCGCAACAAGCGTTATCTTTCATCTTATGATTCCGAGTTCAATGAAAACGATGAAGAAGTGATCACGGTTACCAACGTGACCACAAAGGTGAAATCCATCCGGGTTGTGAAGGAATGGATGGGTATTCCCATTGAGGAAACAAAGGATCTTCCGGCTACTTCTTTCGCTCTGGCCTACATACCGGCTACGGGATGGGGCAATCCGGAACCTTATACGGATGATACCGGTTTTGACTATACGAAAATCCGGCTGAGCTATGATAACAACTGGACCTGGGAATGCCCGGTGGAACTTCCGGAAGAATACCGGTATTTTGCCATCGAAACGCCGCTGACCAAGCCTACCTGGGACGCCGCAGACGAACATGTGCTGACGGATCCGCTGATCGATGAATTCCCGATCATGATCGAGGGATATAAGTGCCGTGACGTTATCGATACAGGCAAATGGAGCTCCCTGGTGCATTTCCAGCAGCCGCGGAACGCCAATATCGGCAATCACGGCGAAATCAAAATCCTGAACAAGCTGCCCGGTTATATGCAGATGGACCTGAAGAAAAAATTCCTGGAATACAGGGATGACGGAAACGGCGGGCAGAGCCTGTATACCACAACGGGCGAGGATCAGTCCCAGAGCAATATGATCATTGAGCTCCAGATCCTGCGGCGTACAGTGGATTACAGCTCCGGAGAGGACGTATACATTACCGGCTGGCAGAATTACGGTAAGCCCGTGAGGGTTGGCTATGACACGGCAGGCAATGAATATGTTGACAATCCAAACCCGTTTGCTGTCGCTCCCAGGGGCTCCTGGAACTATAACGTTGAGGACAATAACATCAATCACGGCCTGCCCACCAAGGGCCTTTACAGGCAGGCAGACAACTCCATTATTGTTGTCCGGTATCAGTATATCTACAAGGAAGTACAGGTGTACGACGGAAACCTGAACCCGATCGGCGGTCAGTGGACAGCCTGGCTTCCGTATGCCTGGGACGCCAACGGCGCCCGGATTCCTGTTTCCGAACTGCAGACAGCGCAGGACCAGGACCGCATGCTGAACGCTCCCGGTACATCCCTGGATATCGAAAAAACCTGGGCGGACGACCGGATTGCTGCGAATGTTGAAGAAGTCTACGTCCGGGTGGAACGCAGGGAATACGGATCAAACGGACCGTACGAAGACTACCTGTCCATTATCAGCACGGAAATGGAACTGGGCAGCCTTTCCCAGAATCACTTCATCACCAGCGGGCCGGACGTGTATAACCCGATCACAAACCGCATTGTACTGGGCCGGGAGAATGACTGGAAGGCGACCATTGACAAAGTGCAGATTTTCCCGAACGGTAACGGGCAGAAACAGTATGAATACCGGATTATAGAGACCGGATACATGGACCGGGCCGGTAACGTCTATGCGAACACCTACGTGTTTGATCCCATCACGTATTATAAACAGGGACGGAACGACGCGGACTGGGTGGACCAGGGCAATGGCCTGCTGCTGACCCGGGACGGGCCTAACAAACTGAGGGTGGAAAACACCTCCCACTTCGGACCGCTGGCAATTGTCAAACAGGTTCCTGAAGTAAGCCTGGAAGCCGCTGAAGGGCAGGAATTTGCGTTCCATGTCGATATGCTGCTGCCTCCCGGTGTTGAACTCAAACTGCTGGATCTGGAAGTGGAGAACGGAACCATCAGCGATTACACATGTGAAGGCGAAGTTGTCACGTTTACCTTGACAATCGAGGGACCGGGCGCAGTCATGATCGACGGTATTCCTTACGGTACCACCTACGAGGTGGAGGAAATTTTCGTACCGGAAGGCTGGAAACAGGATGGTGAACCGGTTTACAGCGATGAGCTGAATAAACAGATTTCCTACGATGATGAAAGGGATCCTGTGGAAAGCGTCACCCTCACCAATATTGAAACCACATCCGTCACGGCTGAAAAAACCTGGAAGAAGAACGGGGAAGCCGCAGAATGGCCCGGGGACATTACAGAGATTACAGTGGGCCTGTACCGCAGTCTGAACGGCGGTGAACCGGAACCGGTAACGGACGAGGAAGGTAATCCCTGCAGCCTTTCCTTCAGGGAGACAACCTATGCGCCCGGCCGGACGTTCACAGACCTGCCTGTTTATGATGACGAAGGTCATCCCATTGACTACAGCATCCGGGAACTGAGCATCACCGGCGGACAGGAGACGGCGGACGTAACCGATGACGTTGTCACCCTGAGAGGCAAGACCTGGCAGGTGTCGTATACAGAAACGGATGAGGACAACACAACAGTCATCACGAACAGCCTGACAGAAATCCATATTCTGAAAGTTGACCTGAAAAACAGCGAACCGCTGGCAGGCGCGGAGTTCATGCTTGAGAAGCGCAACGGTGAAACCTGGGAAGTGTTCAGGGATCAGATCACCGTTGGCGAAGACGGGGATGAAAAGGGCCGGGCCACCGTGGAAGGACTGACAAACGGCGCCTACACCTTGCGGGAAACAAAGGCACCGCCCGGATATACCCCGCTGGGCACGCCTGTCGGCTTTACCGTGGAGGACGGCGTTATCCGCTTCACAAACACGGAGCACGTGACTTACGATGCACAGACCGCCACATTCAGGGTGGAAAACAAGACCGGACTGGTGCTGCCTAGTACAGGCGGACCCGGAACACAGGCATGGACGGCCATCGGAATGGCGCTGATCCTGTTTGCAGGCCTGATGCTCCTGATGAGACGAAGAAAAAACATGCAATAACTCCGTGTGTAACCGATCATGCAACTGTTTCGGTATATAATGTAATCCATACGAAACGGGAAAGGAAGAAAAGAGAACCCGCTGCAGTCACGTGAAGGAGGTGACGAAAATGACCCGGCGACTCAGAATGATCCTGACGATGATTCTGGCTGTGATGCTGTGCGTCGTTTTCAGCATACCCTCGTTGGCTTTTGAGGCAGACAATCTCCTGCAGGAAACCGTTCCGGCAGAAGAGACGATGACAACACTGGCTCCGGAGCCGACGGTTACCGTATCCCCTCCGGTGGAAATTGCGGTGATTGAGGATGAAGACTGGGGAAACGTCGGGCCGGAAAAGCTGGACGTGACTGTTACACCTGCCGCCGCAGAGGAAACGGTGAGCGGCGGGGAGACCGAACCGGAGGCACCGGACTTACAGGAAGATCTTCTGGCGGAGGAAGAGACTGCTGCGGAACCTGCTGCAGCAGAACCGGAAACTGCTCCGGAAGAAGAATTGCCTGCTGCGGATCAGCAGCAGGAAACCGAACCGGCAGCAGAGAACACTGTGGAAGAACCGGCGGCAGAGAATACGGCTGAAGAACCGGCAGCAGAGACCACGGCTGAAGAACCGGCCGGGGAAATAGCGGAAGAACAGCCGATACCAGACGCAGCCGAACCGGCTGACCTGCCCGACGCGGATGAGTCCGGGGAGGGAAGCTCCGATGAGGCAAACCCGGAGGAAGAAGAAACTGCAGAGCCGGAAAGCGAGCCTGAAACTGAAAAGGCACGTGTGACGGTGAAGGTGGAAATCACCATGATCGATGAGACGGTGATGCGTCTCCTGGCGGTAGTGGATGATCCTGAAGGACGGGAATTCCTTTACCAGTGGCAGGTGTCTGAGGACAGCGGGATGACCTACACGGATATTCCTGAAGCCACCACGGACGAACTGAAGGTTGAACTGACTGACGAGAACATCAGCGACATGTGGCGCGTCAGGGTGCAGGCCATCTGAAAACAATGAATGACAGGACGGATCCGCAAGGGTCCGTCCTTTTCCATGCTTGTTTTTAAAGGGTTCATCCGGTATAATACAGGAGCGCTTTTCGAACAGAAAAGTAAAAAACTGATCAGAAAGAGAACAGGGAAAATGAAGAAAACGATTCTGAAAAAATACGCCCGCCTGATTGCCGAATGCGGCGCGAATGTCCAGAAAGGACAGGACGTATTCATCCAGGCCGGCATGGATCAGCCGGAGTTCGTCAAAATGGTGGCGGAGGAATGCTACAAACTGGGCGCCAACAGGGTGGTCGTTGATTTTGACTACCCGCAGCTGACCAAGCTGGCTATGCGCTACAGCAGTGTGAAAACGCTGGGCAACCTGACGAATTACCAGAAGGCCCGCTGGGAGTACTATGTGGAGAAACTGCCCTGCAGGATCTATATTGAATCTGACGATCCGGACGGACTGAAGGGCATTAACCAGAACAAGATGCTCAAAGTTCAGCAGATGAAATATCCGCTGCTCAAAGGCTATATGGACCAGATGGATAACAAGTACCAGTGGTGTATCGCCGCTGTGCCCGGTCCGGCCTGGGCAAAGAAAGTGTTCCCCGGAATGAGGACGAGCCAGGCTGTGGAAAAAATGTGGGAAGCAATCCTTTCCACCAGCCGGGTGAATGATGATCCGGTAGCTGCCTGGAAGGAACATAACGCTGACCTGAAGTCCCGGTGCGATTACCTGAACAGCCTGGGCATTGAGGAACTGCACTATACCGCCGGAAACGGAACCAACTTTACGGTGGGAATGATTCCGGAAGCTGAATTCAAGGGCGGCGGAGATACCAGCCTGCAGAACATTTTCTTTAACCCGAATATCCCCACGGAAGAATGCTTCATTTCTCCCAGGAAAGGGAAGGCGGAGGGTATTGTTTACTCCAGCCTGCCGCTGAGCTACCAGGGACAGCTGATTGAAAACTTCAATATCCGCTTTGAGAACGGCAAGGCTGTGGAATGGCATGCGGAGAAGAATGAGCAGCTGCTGACAAACATGCTGACAGCGGATGAGGGCGCATCCTATCTGGGCGAGTGCGCGCTGATTCCTTATGATTCCCCGATCCGCAACAGCGGGGTGCTCTTCTACAACACGCTCTTTGATGAGAACGCTTCCTGCCACCTGGCGGTGGGCAGGGGCTTTGCCGATACGATCAGGGGCTTTGAGAACAAAACCCTGGAGGAGTGCCGTGAACTGGGCATCAATGACTCCATGATCCATGTGGACTTCATGATCGGCACTGAAGACATGAATATCGACGCGAAGACCCGGGACGGTAAGACCGTACCGATTTTCCGCAACGGCAACTGGGCATTCTGAGGCCTTTACAGAAGCAGTCCTGCATATGGACTGCTTCTGTTTTATGATTGCGCGCAAACGTTTACCGTGTTAAAATAAAAAAGTTGGAGAATAATGAGCTTCCCTATATAATTCAGAAAACAATCAATCGGAATTACAGGAGGAACGAGGCATGAATTACGGCTATTTTGATGAGAAAGCCAGAGAGTATGTGATTACCAATCCCAATACCCCTGCCCCCTGGGCGAACTATCTCGGATCGCCGGATTACGGTGCCATCGTCACTGTGAACGCCGGCGGATACAGCTTTGTCAAGAGCGGTGCCGCAGGCCGGATCCTGCGCTATACCTTCAACCAGTTTGACGAGCCCGGCCGGTATATCTACCTGCGGGATGAAGAAACCGGGGATTTCTGGTCCGCCAGCTGGAAGCCGGTGGCAAAGCCCCTGGATACCTATAAGAGCGAATGCCATCACGGCACAAGCTATACCGAGATCATCAGCGAGTATAACGGAATCCGGAGCCGGGTTCTGTACTACGTACCCATGGGCGCGACCCATGAAGTATGGAGGGTCAACCTGGAGAACCTGACCGACCGGGAACGGAAGATCAGCGTGTTCGGCTACTGTGAGTTTACAACAGAAAGCCTGTATACCCAGGACCTGGTGAACATGCAGTATACCCAGTTCATCACCAAGACGGAGTTCCATGATACCTTTCTGCTGGAGCAGATCAATGAGTTCAACTATCCGAGACCGGACGGAACCACCGGACGGGAACGCTTCTTCGGCCTGGCCGGGGCGAAGGTGGCCAGCTATACCGGACGCCGGGAGCAGTTCCTGGGACGGAACCGTTTTGACAAGCCCCAGGCCGTGGCGGACGGAAAGTGCGACAACAGCCTGAACTACAACGGCAACCCCTGCGGCGCACTGCAGTTCAGCGCAGCGCTGAAACCCGGTGAAAAGACAACGGCTGCCTTCCTGCTGGGCCAGAAGACCGTGTTTGAAGCGAAGGAGATCATGGACCGCTATGATCGGACAGCGGAAATCGTGGACAGGGAACTGGCAGAGCTAATCAGCTACTGGCATGGCGAACTGGCCAACCTGAAGATCTGTACACCGGACAAGAACTTCGATACGATGGTGAACACCTGGAACGCTTTCCAGTGCTTCATTACCTTTATCTGGAGCCGGGCAGCCAGCCTGGTTTACTGCGGCGAGCGCAACGGCTACGGATACCGGGATACGGTACAGGATATCCAGGGCATTATGCATCTGGATCCGGAACTAGCCCGGAAACAGCTGACCTTTATGCTCAGCGCCCAGGTTCATCACGGCGCAGGCCTGCCGCTGGTCAAGTTTACCCATAACGCAGGGCATGAGGATACGCCGGAACAGGAAAGCTATGTAAAAGCTACCGGACACCCCAGCTACCGGGCGGATGACGCGCTGTGGCTGTTCCCGACGGTGTACAAGTATGTTGCGGAAACCGGCAATACGGACTACCTGGATGAAGAGATTCCCTTCGCGGACAAGGACGTTGGCACGGTACGGGAACACCTGAAGCGGGCAATCAACTTCAGTATGACCCACCTGGGCCCCCACGGCATGCCTGCGGGACTGCACGCGGACTGGAACGACTGCCTGGTGCTTGGATCCCAGGGAGAGAGCACATTCGTAGCATTCCAGCTGTATTATGCGCTGAACATTATGAAGGAGTTCTGTGAAAACGAGCCGGACTATGTGAAGTACCTGGATGAAACGGCCGAAAAGCTGCTGAAGATCCTGAACGAAAAATGTTTCGAGGGTGACCGGTTTATCCGCGGCTTCCGTGAGGATGGCGTTGTCATCGGCAGCAAAAAGGACAAGGAAGCCAATATGTGGCTGAATCCCCAGAGCTGGGCCGTGATCAGCCGCGGCGCCACAGCCGAACAGGCGGAAGCCATCCTGAACACGGCCTGCGAGAAACTGAATACTCCCTACGGCCTGGAACTGATGCAGCCGAGCTACCGGTATGAATATTTTGAAGGTGCACGGATGAGGCTGTTCAACCCGGGCACCAAAGAAAACGGCGGTATTTTCTGCCAGCCCCAGGGCTGGGCGATCCTGGCCGAGGCTCTGTGCGGACACGGCAACCGGGCCTTCCAGTACTTTAAGGAGAGCAGCCCGGTATCCTTCAACGATGACGCTGACCGCCGGGTGATCGAACCCTACGTCCACGGACAGTTCATCGAAGGACATGAAAGCCCCTTCGCCGGTCGGAGCCATGTGCATTGGCTGACCGGTACAGCCAGCACCGTAATGGTCGGATGCGTGGAAGGTATCCTTGGACTGCGGCCGACGACTGCAGGTATTGAGATTTCTCCCGCCATTCCGCAGGAATGGAACGGCTTCACGATGGAAAAGGTTTTCCGTGGAAAGAAACTGCACATTACCGTGGATAACAGCGCGCACAAGGAAGGCAAGCCCACGAAGGTTATCCTGAACGGCGTTGAGCGCGCAGCCGGTGTGATTCCGGCGGATGAGCTCAGGGAAGAAAACGACATTACGGTTGTTATGTAAGATGAAGATTATCGCAAGAATCCGGAATCCCTATGATGGTAAATTCGGGGTGCCCCGGCAGAGCGGCCTGGTGGAACAGGTGGTATCGACCATCGTGTTTGAACCGGAATACCGTGTGGCGGAAGCGCTGCGGGGCATCGAGGAGTTTTCTCATCTGTGGCTGATCTGGGGCTTTGACCGTGCTGAAAGGGAAAACTGGTCACCGACAGTGCGGCCGCCCCGGCTCGGCGGCAACCAGCGGGTAGGGGTATTTGCCACCCGTTCTCCCTTCCGGCCCAATGCTGTCGGCCTGAGCTGTGTGAAGCTGCTGGGCGTGGAAAAGGGGAACGAGGGCACCGTGCTGAAGGTGGCCGGAGCGGATCTGATGAACGGTACGCCGATCTATGATATCAAGCCTTATCTGCCCTATGCGGACTGCAGGCCAGAAGCGACAGGCGGATTCACAGACCGGACGGAAAAACGAACCGTGGAAGTGGAGATCCCGGCGGAATGTGCGAAGGCGATGAAACCGGAAGACCTGGAGGCGCTGAAGGCGGTGCTCCGGGAGGATCCCCGGCCGGCTTATCAGGATGATCCGGAACGGGTGTATGCGTTTGAATTTGCGGGGAAGAACGTAAGGTTTGTAGTTGAAGGAAAAGTGCTGAAAGTTGTTTCAATTCAGAATTCAGAATTCAGAATTCAGAATTAATGGTCAACCGGAAGTTAAAGGCTTTGAACATGTTGAGAAAATGGGAGTGTGCGGCATGCACATTCCTTTTTTATTCCGTGCGACAGGGTACAGGTATATATAATTCTGAATTCTTAATTCAAAATTCTGAATTGTACGGGGCAACACGGATGACATTGTATTTGAACTGCATTTTGGGTTGCTATTTTCAAAGAACTATGGCATACTATGCACATGGTTGAAAAACAACCCTGTGGGACAAATGCGTCCCACTCAATATAAGGAGGATGAAATCATGGAACGTGTTTATAACTTTTCTCCCGGACCTTCCCAGCTGGCTCTTCCTGTGCTCGAAAAAGCCCAGAAGGATCTGGTCTGTTATGGTGATACAGGTATGTCCGTGATGGAAATGAGCCATCGCAGCAAGATGTACACTGATATCTACGACAAGACTGTGGCAGATCTCCGTGACCTGATGAACATCCCCGAGGATTATGACGTGGTGTTCCTGCAGGGCGGCGCTACCCAGCAGTTCTCTGCTGTTCCGCTGAACCTGATGGTCAACAAAAAGGCTGACTATATCGACAGCGGTAACTTCGCTCACCTGGCTGCTGAAGAAGGCAAGCGTTACGGTGAAGTGAACGTCGTGGCTTCCAGCCGTGAAGACGTTTATACCTACATTCCTGACCTGGATGCCATCAAGTTCAATGATGATGCCGACTATGTGCATATCACCCAGAACAACACCATCTACGGTACTCGCTTTGTGGAACTGCCCAAGTGCAAGGCGCCCATCGTCTGCGACGCCAGCTCCATGATCCTGAGCGAGGAAATGGACGTGACCAAGTACGGTGCCATCTATGCCGGTGCCCAGAAGAACATCGGACCGAGCGGCCTGTGCGTTCTGATTGTGAAGCATGACCTGATCGGCCACGCTATGGATATCTGCCCGAAGCTGCTGAACTGGCAGGTTCAGGTGGAAAAGGGAAGCATGTACAATACGCCCAACACCTGGGGTATTTACCTGGCCGGCCTGACCTTCGAGTGGCTGAAGAGCATCGGCGGCGTGAAGGCTGTTGAAAAAGTGAACATCGAAAAGGCTGCCATGATGTATGACTTCCTGGACAACAGCAAGCTGTTCAAGGCTACTGCCCAGCCCAAGTACCGCAGCCGCATGAACGTCACCTTCGTGACCGGCGATGCCGATAAGGACGCTGCCTTCGTAAAGGCTGCCGCCGCTGAAGGTCTGGTCAACCTGAAGGGCCATCGTTCCGTCGGTGGTATGCGCGCCAGCATTTACAACGCAATGCCCATCGAAGGCGTGCAGAAGCTGGTTGCCTTCATGAAGAAGTTCGAGGCTGAAAACGCGTAATAACGTTGAAGGAGAAAAACCGATGTATAAGATTCAGACGCTGAATGCGATTTCGGATATCATCCATACCCAGCTGAGCGCTGATAAGTATACCGTGAGCAAGGACGAGCCCGTGCCGGACGCGATCCTGGTACGCAGCGCCGCCATGCACGATATGGAATTCGGACCGGAACTGCTGGCCATCGGCCGCGCCGGCGCCGGTGTCAACAACATCCCGATCGACCGCTGCTCCAAGGAAGGCATTGTGGTCTTCAATACGCCTGGTGCCAACGCCAATGCGGTGGCGGAACTGGTGATCTCCGGCATGATGATGTGCGGACGGAAAATCGCGGATGCCTTGGAATGGGTGAAAACCCTGAAGGGCAAGGGCGATGAAGTGGCCAAATTGGTGGAAAAGGGAAAGAGCCAGTTTGTCGGCGCTGAAGTCCGGGGTAAAACCCTGGGCGTAATTGGTCTGGGCGCTATCGGTTCTATCGTAGCCAATGCCGCCAGCCGCGGCCTGGGTATGAACGTCATCGGTTATGACCCGGGAATCTCCGTTGAACGCGCCTGGAGCCTGAGTACTTCCGTTCATCGTGCGGCTTCTGAGGATGAGGTCCTGGCGCAGGCTGATTTCATCACTTTCCATATTCCGCTGAATGATTCTACCCGTGGTTCCATCAATGCTGAGAAGTTCGCAAAGATGAAGGACGGCGCCTGCATCCTGAACTTCGCCCGCGGCGAACTGGTGAACACAGCTGATATGCTGGCGGCCCTGGAAAGCGGCAAAATCGGACGCTATGTGACCGACTTCCCGAACGATGATATCATCGGTGCGAACAATGTGGTCTGCATTCCTCACCTGGGTGCCAGTACGCCTGAGAGCGAAGAGAACTGCGCCAGCATGGCGGCTGCGGAAATCCGGGATTACCTGGAGAACGGCAGCATCCATAACAGCGTGAACTATCCTGAAGTGCAGCTGGGCGAGCCGGACGCTGTCCGCGTCCTGGTACTGCATGAGAATATCCCGAACATGATTTCCAACATCACCGCTGCCGCGGCGAAAGAAGGAATCAACATCGAGAACATGGTCAACAAGAGCCGCAAGGACATGTCTGTGACCGTGATGGAGATGGCGGAACTGCCGTCCAGCCATGCGCTGCAGACGCTGCAGGAACTGCAGGGGATTATCAGGATTCGGACGTTTACAAAAGAGTAAATCCTGCATTTGGGGTTTCAAATTCAGAATTAAGAATTCAGAATTAATGGTTAAAACACACCGGAGAAGATTTCTACGGTGTGTTTTTCGCATGTAAATGACAACGTGGGCAATGCGGAAGGGACGACTCGGGAAGGTTCTTTTCGTTCCAAGGATGCGGCAAGAGCATTACAGGGGGACAGACCCACAGTCACATTTTCTTCGAAAACAGTGACAGTGGTTCAGTCCCCACCGTCACACTCCTGCCGCTTCTACGCCACGGATTGTGATAATTTTATTCGTTTAAACAGTATATAATATTCTTAAGTTTTAAGTTTTCAGTATTCATTATTCATTAGAAAAAGGGACTGGAATTTCTTCCAGTCCCTTTTTCTATTAGAAGCTGTAGGAATCTTTGATTTCGATGTCCTTGTAGCGCTTCATGCCGGTACCGGCGGGGATCAGCTTGCCCAGGATGACGTTTTCCTTCAGACCGATCAGCGGGTCGATCTTGCCGCGGATAGCGGCTTCGGTCAGCACGCGGGTGGTCTCCTGGAAGGAAGCGGCAGACAGGAAGCTTTCGGTGGCCAGAGAAGCCTTGGTGATGCCCAGCAGGATACGCTTGGCGATGGCGGGGGTGCCGCCTTCCATGATGGCTTTCCGGTTGGCTTCCTCAAAGTTGAAGATATCCACGAGGGAGCCGGTCAGCAGATCGGTGTCTCCGCTGTCTTCCACGCGTACCTTGCGCAGCATCTGGCGGATGATGATTTCGATGTGCTTGTCGCTCACGCCAACGCCCTGGAGGCGGTAGACGGAGAGAACTTCTTTCAGCAGGTATTCCTGGACGGCCTTCACACCGAGGATACGGAGCAGGTCATGGGGATTGACGGAACCTTCGGTCAGTTCATCGCCGGCTTCCACATGATCGCCTACGCCGACCTTCAGGCGGGAACCGTAGGTAATCTGATAAGCCTTGGTGTCCTTGGGATCCTCATCGGAGGTGATGACCAGTTCGCGGCGCTTCTTGGTCTCCTGGATGGATACCGTGCCGGCGATTTCAGCCAGGATGGCGTCACGCTTCGGCTTGCGAGCCTCGAACAGTTCCTCAACGCGGGGAAGACCCTGGGTGATGTCGTCAGCGCCTGCGATACCGCCGGTATGGAAGGTACGCATGGTCAGCTGTGTACCGGGTTCACCGATAGCCTGTGCGGCGATGATACCGACGGCTTCACCGACATCCACCTTGCCGCCGTGGGCCATGTTCTCGCCGTAGCAGCGGGCACAGACGCCGTTTTCGGTGCGGCAGGTGAGGACGGAACGGACAGTGGCCTTGGTGATGCCCCTGGCAACGATCTCACGGGCCATCTGGTAATCGATGGGCTCGTTCAGCCGGACCAGCACTTCGCCGGTGGCGGGATCGACGATGTCTTCAGCAGCGGTACGGCCGCGGAGACGATCTTCCAGGGACTCAATGGACTGCTTGCCGCTCATGAGTTCGGCCACGCTGATACCGCGGACCTTTTCACCACGGGATTCGAAGCAGTCATCTTCCCGGACGATAACTTCCTGGGAAACGTCCACCAGACGACGGGTCAGGTAACCAGAGTCAGCGGTACGCAGGGCGGTATCGGCCAGGGACTTACGGGAACCGTGAGAGGAGAGGAAGAATTCCAGAACCGTCAGGCCCTCACGGAAGTTAGCGCGGATAGGCAGCTCGATGGTCTTACCGGAAGGAGAGGCCATCAGGCCGCGCATGCCGGCCAGCTGGGACACCTGCGCGGAAGAACCGCGGGCGCCGGAGTCGGTCATCATGCGGATCGGGTTGAACTTATCGAGGTTCGGCAGGATCTGGTTCTTCAGATTCGCGGTGCACTCGGTCCAGATATTGATAACGCGGTTGTAACGCTCGTCTTCGGAAAGAAGACCCTTGCGGTACAGGGCGTTGACCTTGCGGACAGCCTCGTCAGCTTCTTCCAGCATGGTCTTCTTCACTTCAGGCACCTTGATGTCCGCAACGGACACGGTGATGGCGCCCACGGTGGAGTACTTGAAGCCCAGCGCCTTGATCTTGTCCAGCACCTGGGCGGTCTTGTGTTCGCCCTGGGTGTGGAAGCACTGGTCAACGATCTTGGACAGCTGCTTTTTGCCGACCAGTTCATCGATTTCAAGCTTGAACATATCGTCCAGGCATTCACGCTTCACGAAACCAAGGTTCTGCGGCAGCGCGTCGTTGAAGATCAGGCGGCCCAGGGTGGTGTCGATCAGCTTGGAGCCGGATTCCTCACCGAAGGTACGGAAGATGCGGACCTTGATGGGGGACTGGAGGGTGATCTGGCCCAGGGAGTAAGCCATGATGGCTTCATCCTCGGAGGAGAAGACCCGTCCGGAACCCAGGGCTCCTTCGTGGACGATGGTCAGGTAGTAGCAGCCGATAACCATGTCCTGAGAGGGAGAAATGACCGGACGGCCATCCTGCGGCTTCAGGATATTGTTATGGGCCAGCATCAGGAAGCGGGCTTCAGCCTGGGCTTCCATGGAAAGCGGAACGTGTACAGCCATCTGGTCGCCGTCGAAGTCGGCGTTGAAAGCGGTACAGGCGAGGGGATGCAGCTTGATGGCCTTGCCCTCAACCAGGATCGGCTCGAAGGCCTGGATACCCAGACGGTGCAGGGTAGGAGCACGGTTCAGCAGAACCGGATGATCCCTGATGACTTCTTCCAGGATGTCCCAGACTTCAGGACGAACCTTTTCAACAGCCCGCTTGGCGGACTTGACGTTGTGGGAGAGCTTCAGGGAAACCAGACGCTCCATGACGAAGGGCTTGAACAGTTCCAGGGCCATTTCCTTCGGCAGACCGCACTGATACAGCTTCAGTTCAGGACCGACGACGATAACGGAACGGCCGGAATAGTCAACGCGCTTACCCAGCAGGTTCTGACGGAAACGACCCTGCTTACCGCGGAGCAGATCCGACAGGGACTTGAGGGCACGGTTTCCGGGACCAGTGACCGGACGGCCGCGGCGGCCGTTGTCGATCAGGGCGTCCACAGATTCCTGCAGCATGCGCTTTTCGTTGCGGACGATGATGTCCGGAGCGCCCAGCTCAAGCAGTCTCTTCAGACGGTTGTTACGGTTAATGACCCGGCGATACAGGTCGTTCAGGTCGGAAGTGGCGAAACGGCCGCCGTCCAGCTGGATCAGGGGACGGAGATCCGGGGGGATCACCGGCACCACGGAGAGGATCATCCACTCCGGCTTGTTGTGGCTGGTACGGAAGGATTCAACAACTTCCAGGCGCTTGACAGCACGGGCGCGCTTCTGGCCTTCGGTTTCGCGGTCGCGTTCCTTTTCGGTCAGCTGGGCGATCTCAGCCTTCAGGTCGGCGGAGAGCTTTTCAAGATCCAGTTCCTTCAGCAGGTCCTGGACAGCTTCGGCACCCATCTTGGCGACGAAGGAGCCCTTGCCGCACTTGGCTTCGACTTCACGATAACGCGCGTCATTGATCAGCTCCAGGCGCTTCAGGCCGGTTTCTTCGCTGTTGCCGGGATCAAGCACGATGAAGTTGGCGAAATACAGGACTTTTTCCAGGTTGCGGGGGGAGATATCCAGCAGCATGCCCATCCGGCTGGGAATTCCCTTGAAATACCAGATGTGGCTGACAGGAGCGGCCAGCTGAATATGACCCATACGTTCCCGGCGAACCTTGGCGCGGGTGACCTGCACGCCGCACTTATCACAGATCTTGTCCTTGTCCTTGAACTTGATCCGCTTGTATTTACCGCAGTTACACTCCCAGTCCTTGGTGGGTCCGAAGATGCGTTCGCAGTACAGACCGTCCCGTTCGGGCTTCAGCGTGCGGTAGTTAATGGTTTCGGGTTTGGTAACTTCACCGTGAGACCAGGCAAGGATCTGCTCCGGAGAAGCCATACCGATCTGAATGGAGTCAAGATTAGAAAGTTCGAACAAAAGGGGCACACTCCCTTCGATTAAATATCATCGTCAAGGTCAAGATCCGACAGGTCTTCTACGCTGAAGTCTTCAAGGTCTTCCGTGCTGGCTTCGCCAACGGAGAATTCATCTTCGTTGTCTTCGGCTTCGTCTTCAGTACCGAAGGACAGGTCGTCCTCGGACATGCTGAAGGCTTCTTCAGCAGCGGCTTCCACTTCCTCGTTCTCTTCGGCAGCAGCTTCGCCTTCGCCTTCCGGCCTTGCGGTGACGGAAGCGCGCATAGCGTCAGCCTGCGGCATATCTTCGGGATCGAGTTCGGGAATTTCGATTTCGTTCCGGGCGGCATCCAGCACGCGGATATCCAGGCTCAGGGCCTGCATTTCCTTCAGAAGAACCTTGAAGCTCTCAGGCACACCCGGGTTCGGGATGTTCTGGCCCTTGATGATCGCTTCGTAGGTCTTGACGCGGCCGACGGTATCGTCGGACTTCACGGTCAGGATTTCCTGCAGCGTGTTGGCAGCACCGTAAGCTTCCAGAGCCCAGACTTCCATTTCACCGAAGCGCTGTCCGCCGAACTGGGCTTTACCACCCAGAGGCTGCTGGGTAACAAGGCTGTAGGGACCGGTGGAACGGGCATGCATCTTGTCGTCGACCAGATGGTGCAGCTTCAGGAAGTACATGATACCGACGGTAACGGGGTTCTCGAAGTAGTCGCCGGTACGGCCGTCGCGGACGCGGATCTTACCCTGGTGGAAGAGGGCCTTGCCTTCTTCATCCAGAGCCAGACGCAGGGGCTTGCCGTTGTGGAAATGATATTCGTTTACGTGAGGATCGTTCTCGTCTTCCGGAGCGGACATCTTCTCTTCAGCCAGCTTCAGATGCTCAAGAATCTCCTCGTAGGTGGCGCCGTCGAAGACGGGGGTGGCAATGTGCCAGCCCAGTGCGCGGCAGGCCAGGCCCAGGTGTACTTCCAGAACCTGACCCAGGTTCATACGGGAAGGAACGCCCAGGGGGTTCAGAACGATCTGCAGGGGAGTACCGTCGGGCAGGAAGGGCATATCCTCTTCACGCAGGATGCGGGAAACAACACCCTTGTTACCGTGACGGCCTGCCATCTTATCGCCGACGGAAATCTTACGCTTCTGGGCGATGTAGATGCGGACCATTTCGTTGACGCCGGGGGAGAGCTCATCCTTGTTCTCACGGGTGAAGACCTTGACATCAACAACAATGCCGCCTTCGCCGTGGGGAACGCGCAGGGAGGTATCCCGGACTTCACGGGCTTTTTCACCGAAGATGGCGCGCAGCAGGCGCTCTTCGGCGGTCAGCTCGGTTTCACCCTTGGGGGTAACCTTACCGACCAGGATATCGCCGGCGTGCACTTCGGCACCGATGCGGACGATACCGCCTTCATCCAGATCCTTGACCGCGTCGTCAGAGATGTTCGGGATATCCCGGGTGATCTCTTCCGGTCCGAGCTTGGTTTCGCGGGCTTCGGATTCGAACTCTTCGATATGGATGGAGGTGTAAATATCTTCCTTGACCAGCTTTTCACTCAGCAGGACAGCGTCCTCGTAGTTGTAGCCTTCCCAGGTCATGAAGCCGATCAGGGCGTTACGGCCCAGACCGATTTCTCCCTTTTCAGTGGAAGGACCGTCAGCCAGCAGGTCGCCTTTTTCGATCTTCTGGCCCGCGGAAACCACGGGATGCTGGTTGATGCAGGTGGACTGGTTGGAACGGGCAAACTTGGTGAGGGTGTAGGTGTGACGCTCGCCGAAGTTATCACGGATGATAATCTGGTCGGCATCCACCTTTTCCACCACGCCGTCTTCCTTGGCCAGGATTACAACGCCGGAGTCATGGGCGGCGCGGTATTCCATACCGGTGGCGACGAGGGGTGCTTCGGGAACCAGCAGCGGCACAGCCTGACGCTGCATGTTGGAACCCATCAGAGCACGGGTAGCGTCGTCGTTTTCCAGGAAGGGAACCATGGCGGTGGCGACGGAAACAACCTGACGGGGGCTGACGTCCATGAAGTCCACCTGGGAAACAGGCACTTCAACGATTTCAGCCTTGTCACGAACCGTGATGCGGTCCTGAACGAAGGTTCCGTCGGGATTCAGGGGCTCGTTGGCGGTGGCGACCTTGTACAGGTCTTCCTCGTCAGCGGTCATGTAGTCTATTTCATCCAGCACGCGGCCGTTTACCTTGTCCACACGACGGTAGGGAGCTTCGATGAAGCCGTACTCGTTGATGCGGGCATAGGTGGCCAGAGAACCGATCAGACCGATGTTGGGACCTTCAGGAGTCTCGATCGGGCAGATACGGGCGTAATGGCTGTAGTGCACGTCGCGAACCTCGAAAGAGGCACGGTCACGGTTCAGACCGCCGGGGCCCAGGGCGCTCAGACGGCGCTTGTGGGTCAGCTCAGCCAGGGGGTTGGGCTGGTCCATGAACTGGGACAGCTGGGAAGAACCGAAGAACTCTTTGATCGCGGCACTGACGGGACGGATGTTGATCAGGTCACCGGGCTTGATGTCGGTGGAGTCCTGAATGGACATACGCTCACGCACCACGCGTTCCAGACGGCTCAGGCCGATGCGGATCTGGTTCTGCAGCAGTTCGCCGACGCTGCGCAGGCGGCGGTTGCCCAGATGGTCGATGTCATCCGTGGAACCGATGCCGTAGGGCAGGCCCAGCATATAGTTGATGGAGGAGACGACGTCATCCGGAATGATGTGCTTCGGCACGAGGGCGGCGACGTTTTCCTTCACAGCGTCGAAGAGCTGATCCGGCTCAACAGAGGAGATGATCTGCTGCAGGGTGGGCAGGTGAACCATCTCGAGGATGCCGGCATCCTTCGGATCGAAGGGCAGGTAAGCAGCGGCGTCAACAAAGTTGTTGCCGACGACCTTGCGGATCTGGCCTTCGCAGTCCAGCATGACGGTGTTCACACCGGCGTTCTGGATTTCACGGGCCACATCCAGGGCGATGGTGTCGCCCTTCTTGACCATGACCTCTCCGGTCTGGGGATTGATGATATCTTCCGCCGCCACATGGTTATGGATACGGGTGGCGATGGAAAGCTTCTTATTGTACTTATAGCGGCCAACCCTCATCAGGTCATAACGCTTGGGATCAAAGAAGAGGGAATTGAAGAGATTGGTGGCGCTTTCGAGGCTGGCGGGTTCGCCGGGCTTCTGGCGCTTGTAAATCTCAATGAGGCCTTCTTCTCTCGTCTTGGCGTTGTCACCCTTCTGGATGGTAGCCATGAGGCGCTCGTCCTCACCCATGATATCAATGATTTCGGCGTCTGTGCCGTAGCCCAGGGCGCGCAGAATCACGGTGATGGGCAGTTTGCGGGCACGGTCAATACGGACCCACAGCACATCGTTGGAGTCCGTCTCATATTCGAGCCAGGCACCGCGGTTCGGGATGATCTGGGAAGAATAGAGCTTTTTGCCAGCTTTATCGTAAGCGACGTCAAAATAGACGCCGGGAGAGCGGACCAGCTGGCTGACGATCACGCGCTCGGCACCGTTAATGATGAAAGTGCCATGGTCGGTCATGAGGGGAAAGTCGCCCATAAAAACGTCGGATTCCTTGATTTCACCGGTCTCCTTATTCTTCAGGCGAACAAACACCTTCAGCGGCGCCGCGTAAGTGATGTCGCGCTCACGGCAGCGTGCAATGGAATTTTTCGGCTCGTCCAGAGAATAGTCCACGAATTCCAGCACAAGATTCCCATTGTAGTCAGTAATGGGAGAAACATCGGCCAGAACTTCGCGCAGATCGGTATCGAGAAAGCGCTGATAGGAGTTCTTCTGTACCTCAATCAGGTTGGGCATTTCGAGAACTTCATCAATGCGTGAGAAGCTCATACGTTCGCGGAGCTTCCCCATGTGGACCTCGTGTACCATGTTTTGAAATCACCCCTTATTTCGTCCGACCAGAACGTCCTGAGATCCCGGAAAAAATGGGACTTGCGTTTCACACAGAAGCTGTGTAAAATAAGGAAGTCAAATTGGGTTTCCAGGCACCAAGACGATACTGATGCAATTATAAATTCTAACATAGGGTTGACAGAAAGTCAACGATATTTTGTCTGTAATTGCATAATATTGTATATTTTAAATAGGAAGGTTTCGGTTTTGAACAGAAAACTGTTTTTCAGAACGGCTGCACTGCTTACGGCCGTTCTGATTTTAATGACGGGGGCGGGTATCGGAGAAGGCGTATTGCTGATACCGCCCACACCGGAAGCGCCGGAAGGCATCTTCATGGGGAGACCCACACCGGCTCCGACGCCGGAACCGCCGGACGTGGTGGTGAACAATGCCCGTACGCCCCGGGATATTCCGGACTTTCATTTTCCGAAGGACGCTAAACTCTTTGAAATCTGGTTCCCGAACATCCGGGATGCGGATGAAGCCATCCTGATGTACGACGGTCAGGTGTGGATGATTGACTGCGGGGATGAACGGGCGGCCACCCGGGGAGTACCGCTGCTGAAGCAGTTGGGCATCGAAAAGATAGAGATCCTGTTCAACAGCCATCTGCATCATGACCATATCAACGGCCTGGCTATAACCGACGATACGGCCAAGGTGGGAGAGGTGAGAATCTGCTTCCCGCCGGACCTGACGGAAAGCGGCCTGAAGCTGATCCAGACTGCTGAAGAACGGAATATTCCCATCAAGGAGTATAAGGACGGCGATTCATTCTCCATGGGAGACGGAGCTGTGAAACTCCTGTTTCTCAAGAATGACGAAAGCTACCTGGACATGAACAATCAGAGTGCCCAGACGCTGATTACCTACGGAGAAAGAAGCATTCTGTTCATGGCGGACATGGAAATGCCGGGGCAGAAGGCGATGATCGATCGCATCGGAGGGGATCTCCTGAAGTGCGATGTCGTCAAGTATCCCCATCACGCCAAGCATGACATGTATACCCCTTTCTATGAGGCAATGGACGCCAAGCTTGCCATTGTGACTTCTGTGGAAGGCAGGGGAGACGCAGGACAGCTGGCGATCGACTACAGGGGACTGCCGGCCGTCTATACGGCTTCCAGTTCCTCCTTTACCCACCTGGTGACAGACGGACACTACTGGCTGTGCGAAAAAGCTGCCATAAAATAAATCCCGCTTTTGCGGGATTTATTTTTAATTCACAATTCATAATTCATAATTGGAATGACTGGATGAATAAACGCGTCGAAAAAGATGATTTCCTATATAATAAGCCCCGATTTTGGGAAAAGCATAAATAATTATGAATTATGAACTGTGAATTATGAATTAAAGATCAACTCTGTTGATCAAACCCGTTGACAATACTTTACAACAATGATATGATAGTCGAGTTGCAGTGTGCTTCCGGGTGAAGTGCGCCCTTTTTGAGCGCCTGACCGGGATGCGGAAGGAGGGACTGAGACGCATGGAAATGCTGAAAGCGGCCGGCAGCCGGAAGGTGGTCGGAACGAAACAGGTGCTCCGTGCGCTGAAGGCCGGAACCGTATCAAAAGTATATGTCTGCAGCGACGCTGACACCTTCATCTACCAGCAGGTAGTCAGGGCGGCTGAGGAAGCCGGAATCCCCTGCGTGAGGGCAGCGTCCATGAAAGAGCTTGGGATGATCTGCGGAGTGGACGTACCCACCGCTGCCGCCGGATTGCTCAAGGCGTAATACACTCAAGAGGGTACACAAATTGCCTTCCAGATCCTGAGGGTTGCGGGATCTTGAGGATATTATTCAGGAGGTGCTCTAATGCCCACAATTAATCAGCTTGTCCGTAAGGGCCGTGAGCGGGTGACCAAGAAGCCCACCGCTCCTATTCTGCAGGGATGTCCCCAGAAGCGCGGTGTGTGCCTGAGTGTTAAGACTCAGACTCCCAAGAAGCCTAACTCTGCTCTGCGGAAAATCGCGAGAATCCGCCTGACGAACTCCATCGAAGGTACCTGCTACATCCCCGGTATCGGTCACAACCTGCAGGAGCATAGCGTTGTGCTGATCCGTGGCGGCCGTGTGCGGGATCTGCCCGGCGTTCGTTATCACATCATCCGCGGTGCTCTGGATACCGCCGGTGTTGCCAAGCGGATGCAGGCTCGTTCCCTGTACGGCGCGAAGCGCCCGAAGAAGTAAGTCTTAAGCTGCCGCCGCAGTCTGAAACGGTGATAATCCGCGCCTGAGGTACTGTTGTTCTTCGGAACAGGAATGACAGAGAATCAGGAAGCAGGCGGAGTAAGCCGGCCGGTATAATCGTGACCGGGGTCGTGTGATGCTGACGCATGGCCGGAAGAAGAGGAAGCGAATCACTTACATCAGGACTATTATTGAGGAGGGAAACCTATGCCCCGTCGCGGTTTTGTACCGAAGCGTGAAGTGCTGCCGGATCCCGTTTACGGAACCACGGTAGTTACGAAACTGATCAACCAGATTATGCTTGACGGAAAGCGCGGAGTTGCGCAGAACGTCTGCTATGAGGCTTTTGAAGCCGTTGCCGAGAAGACCGGCAAGGCTGCGACCGACGTTTTCCAGGAAGCCCTGAACAACGTTGCTCCGCAGCTGGAAGTTAAAGCCCGCCGTGTAGGCGGCGCCACCTATCAGGTGCCTATTGAGATCCGTCCCGAGCGTCGTCAGACCCTGGCCCTGCGCTGGATCGTCGACTTTGCCCGGAAACGCGGTGAGAAGACCATGGCCGAACGCCTGGCTGCCGAACTGCTGGACGCCTCCAACAACACAGGCGCTGCGGTGAAACGTAAAGAAGAAATGCACCGTATGGCAGAGGCCAACAAGGCATTCGCTCATTACCGCTGGTAATAACCACCGGCATTTCATCCGTTATCACAAAGGTACTGCTGAAAGGAGCAATTGCCAAGTATGCCCAGAAGCCATCCACTTGAAAGAGTCCGGAACATCGGTATTATGGCTCATATCGATGCCGGAAAAACAACCACTACCGAGCGGATCCTGTTCTACACAGGTAAAAATCACCGCATCGGTGAAACGCATGAAGGTACGGCCACCATGGACTGGATGGCTCAGGAACAGGAACGCGGCATCACGATCACGTCTGCTGCCACCACCTGCTTCTGGCACGATCCCCATGACCCGAAAAATGCGAACAAACAGTATCGGATCAACATTATTGACACTCCCGGCCACGTGGACTTCACCGTTGAGGTGGAACGCAGCCTGCGCGTACTGGACGGCGCTGTAAGCGTCTTCTGCGCCAAGGGCGGTGTTGAACCCCAGAGTGAAACTGTCTGGAAGCAGGCGGAAACCTACAGGGTTCCCCGTATGGCCTATGTCAATAAGATGGACATCACCGGCGCGGATTTCTTCCGCGTGGTGGACATGATGAAGGACCGCCTCGGCGCCAACGCCGTTCCGATCCAGCTGCCCATCGGCAAGGAAAACACCTTCCGCGGCATCATTGACCTGGTGCGTATGCGCGCTGAGATCTACTATGACGACCTCGGACAGGATGTGCGTGACGAGGAGATCCCCGCCGACATGAAGGAGATCGCCGAAGAGTACCGCGCGAACCTGCTGGAGAAGGTTGCTGAGACCGACGACGCCCTGATGGAGAAATTCCTGGAAGGCGAAGAGCTGACCGAGGAAGAGATCCGCGGCGCCATCCGCAAGTGCACCATCGCCTGCACCATGAACCCTGTTCTGTGCGGTACCAGCTACCGGAACAAGGGCGTGCAGCCGTTGCTGGACGCGGTGGTCGAGTATATGCCCAGCCCGCTGGACATTCCCGCGATCGAAGGCACCGACCCCGATGATCCTGAGAAGAAGATGGAACGTCATCCTTCCGATGACGAGCCCTTCGCAGCTCTGGCGTTCAAAATCATGGTCGATCCATTCGTCGGTAAACTGGCTTTCTTCCGCGTTTACAGCGGCAAGCTGGAATCCGGCAACTACGTGATGAACTCTACCAAGCAGAAGCGGGAGCGCATCAGCCGTATCATGCTGATGCACGCCAATCACCGTGAAGAGGTTGATACCATCTACACCGGTGAAATCGCCGGCGCTGTGGGTCTGAAGGACACCACCACGGGCGACACCCTCTGCGATGAGAATCATCAGATCATCCTGGAAAGCATGGTCTTCCCGGATCCCGTTATCGAAGTAGCCATCGAGCCCAAGACCAAGGCCGGTCAGGAAAAGATGACCTACGCCCTTCAGCGTCTGGCTGAAGAGGATCCCACCTTCAAGACCTACACCAACCAGGAAACCGGTCAGACCATCATCGCCGGCATGGGCGAACTCCACCTGGAAATCATCGTGGACCGTCTGCTGCGCGAGTTCAAGGTTGAAGCAACCGTGGGTAAGCCCCAGGTTACTTACAAGGAAACCATCCGCAAGCCCGCCAAGGCCGAAGGACGTTACGTCCGTCAGACCGGCGGTCACGGCCAGTACGGCCACTGCTGGATCGAGATCGAGCCTCAGGAGCCCGGCAAGGGTTACGAGTTCGAAAGCCGGATCGTCGGCGGCGTGATTCCGAAGGAATTCATCAGCCCCATCGACGCCGGTATCCAGGAAGCAGCCAAGAGCGGCGCTATCGCCGGCTACGAAGTGGTCAACTTCAAGGCTGCCGTTACGGACGGTTCCTATCACGATGTGGACTCCTCCGAAATGGCATACAAGATCGCTGCCAGCATGGCTTTCAAAGAAGCCGTCAAGAAGGCCGATCCCTGCCTGATGGAGCCCATGATGAAAGTGGAGATCATCGTTCCCGACCAGTACCTGGGCGACGTGATGGGCAATGTGTCCAGCCGCCGCGGCCGGGTGGAAGGCACGGAAGTGCGCGGCCAGGATCAGATCATCCATGCGTTTGTTCCGCTGAGCGAGATGTTCGGCTACACCACAGACCTTCGTTCCCGTACCCAGGGCCGCGGCATGTTCACCATGCAGTTTGACCACTACGAGGAAGTGCCGAAGTCTGTTGCTGAAAAGATCATCGGCCGCAAGAGCGCGGACTGATCGGGTAACATAAAGTAACTGTAACTGATAACTGATATTACAAGGAGGAAACTCAAATGGCTAAGGGACGTTATGAACGGACAAAGCCCCATGTAAACATCGGTACCATCGGTCACGTTGACCATGGCAAGACCACCCTGACCGCTGCGATCACCATGACCCTGGCGATCAAGGGCGAAGCGCAGGCTATGCGCTATGACGAAATCGACAAGGCTCCCGAAGAAAAAGCACGTGGAATCACGATCAACACCGCTCACGTTGAGTATGAGACCGCAAAGCGTCACTATGCTCACGTGGACTGCCCCGGCCACGCTGACTATGTTAAGAACATGATCACCGGTGCTGCCCAGATGGACGGCGCTATCCTGGTGGTTTCTGCTCCCGATGGCCCGATGCCCCAGACCCGTGAGCACATCCTGCTCGCCCGTCAGGTTGGCGTGCCCTACATCGTCGTGTTCATGAACAAGACCGACATGATGGATGACGAAGAGCTGCTGGAGCTGGTTGAAATGGAAATCCGTGAGCTGCTGAGCAGCTACGACTTCCCCGGCGACGAGATCCCGATCATCAAGGGATCCGCTCTGAAGGTTCTTGAGTACCTGCAGGCTGGCGGCACCGACGTTGACAACGCTCCCGAGTGCAAGTGCATCTGGGAACTGATGGACGCCGTCGACAGCTATATCCCCGAACCCGAACGTGCAACCGACCAGCCCTTCCTGATGCCCGTCGAAGACGTGTTCTCCATCTCCGGCCGCGGCACCGTGGCTACCGGCCGTGTTGAGCGTGGTACCGTTAAGGTGTCCGATCCGGTCGAAATCGTCGGCCTGATGGACAAGCCCCGGAACACCGTTGTTACCGGTGTTGAAATGTTCCACAAGCTGCTGGACCAGGCGGAAGCCGGCGACAACATCGGCGCCCTGCTGCGTGGTATCCAGAGGAACGAAGTCGAGCGCGGCCAGGTTCTGGCTAAGCCCGGCAGCATCCATCCCCACACCCACTGCATCGGCCAGGTGTACGTGCTGACCAAGGAAGAAGGCGGCCGTCATACCCCCTTCTTCAACGGCTATCGTCCCCAGTTCTACTTCCGGACGACTGACGTTACCGGCAACATCAAGCTGCCCGACGGCGTGGAAATGGTGATGCCCGGCGATAACATCGACATGGAAATCACCCTGATCACCCCCATCGCTATGGAGCAGGGACTGCGCTTCGCTATCCGTGAAGGCGGCCGTACTGTTGGTTCCGGCGTTGTGGCCAAGGTCATTGAGTAATCAAGTCAGGAGGGAACCCAAATGGCAAACGCCGCCCGTACAAAGGTTTGCCTGGCTTGCACTGAGTGCAAACAGCGCAACTACAACAACATGAAAAACAAGAAGAACACTCCGGATCGCATTGAGCTCCAGAAGTATTGTCCCTTCTGCAAGAAGCACACAACTCATCGCGAGACCAAGTGATCCAACACCTATCAAGCTGTGAGGATGTGAAAGAAGTGTCTGAGACGAAGAAAGCGGTTGAAACCGCCGAGAAAGCCGTCCGGAAATCCGGAGAGAGCAAGCTGAGCAAGATTATCAGCTGGTTCGCCAAGCTTCCCGCACGGATCGCCAAGCCCTTCAAGAACATGTTTTATGAGCTGAAGAAGGTAACCTGGCCCAGCAAAGAAAAGCTGATTACCTATTCCATCATCGTGCTCGTATTCATGCTCTTCATGGGTGTTGTGATCGGTCTGCTGGACATGGGCGCGTCCGCATTGGTTAAGATGCTGGTCGTGTAACATAGGAGAGTAAAGACATGGCTGAAAACAAGAAGGAGCCTTGCTGGTACGTTATCCACACCTACTCGGGCTACGAGAACAAGGTGAAGGATACGCTGGAAAAGTCCGTGGAAAACAACGGAATGCAGGACCTGATCCTTGAGGTTCGGGTTCCCATGGAGGAAGTTGTTGAAATCCGGAACGGAAAGCGCGTCAAGAGCACCCGTAAGGTTTATCCCGGCTATGTGCTGGTGCACATGATTGAAACCAGCGAAAGCTGGTATGTCGTGCGGAATACCCGCGGCGTTACCGGCTTTGTGGGACCGGATTCCAAGCCTGTTCCGCTGACGCAGGAAGAAGTCGACATGATGCTCAACACTGAGCAGTCCAGTGTGGACTTCGGCTTCGCGATCGGCGAGCATGTCCGGATTCTTTCCGGTCCGCTGGAGAATTTCAGCGGTGTAGTGGAAGACGTCGATACCGTACGCGGCAAGCTGACTGTCAAGGTGCAGATGTTCCTTGGCCGTGAGATGCCCGTTGAGGTTGATCTCGACCAGGTCGAGAAGGAAGACTGATCTCCGCTCCTGTGATTCTGTTAGTTGCAAAGGGAACAGCCCTTTGAGGCTGTTCCCATGCATCGCCCTGTCCGTTGACGGGGTGCGACGTGGGAGGAAGCCAAGCGCTTCCGCTCTACCACAATTTTTATGGAGGTGCCACTCAAATGGCAAAGAAAGTACAGGCTTACATTAAGCTGCAGGTTCCTGCCGGCAAGGCAACGCCCGCACCGCCTATCGGTCCCGCTCTGGGCCAGCATGGCGTGAACATTCCCGGATTCTGCAAAGAGTTCAATGACCGTACCGCCAAGGAAGCCGGTCTGATCATCCCCGTGGTGATTACCGTCTACACCGACCGTACCTTCACCTTCATCACCAAGACGCCTCCGGCGCCCGTGCTGATCAAGAAGGCTCTGAACCTGCAGAAGGCCAGCGGCCGTCCCAACAAGGAAAAGGTTGGCCAGCTGACAAAAGAACAGGTTCGTAAGATCGCTGAGACCAAGATGCCCGACCTGAACGCCGGCAGCATCGAAGCCGCTATGAGCATGGTAGCCGGTACCGCCCGCAGCATGGGCGTGACCGTCGAGGAATAATGTGCTACAGCCGTTCATGAACCCATAAGGGAACATGCATACGGCGAATGCAGCTATGGGGCATAGCCCCTGACAATGTGGGAGGACAAAGTGCCGCTATGACCACAATGGAGGAATAATAGAATGAAACACGGCAAGAAGTATAACGACAGCATTAAGCTGATCGACCATCTGAAGCAGTATGACCCCGAAGAGGCCGTCGATCTGGTGCTCCAGACCGGTAAGGCCAAGTTCGACGAGACTGTCGAAATCTCCGTCCGCCTGGGTGTTGACCCCCGCCACGCTGACCAGCAGGTCCGCGGCGCCGTGGTTCTGCCTCATGGTACCGGCCGCACCATCCGCGTGCTGGTCATTGCCAAGGGCGACAAGGCCAAGGAAGCTGAGGAAGCCGGTGCCGATTTCGTCGGTGCTGAGGACATGATCCAGAAGATCCAGCAGGAGAACTGGTTCGACTTCGACGTCTGCGTAGCCACGCCCGATATGATGGGTATGGTCGGCCGCATCGGTCGTGTGCTGGGCCCGAAGGGCCTCATGCCCAACCCGAAGTCCGGCACCGTGACCATGGACATCGCCCGCGCGGTGAACGACATCAAAGCCGGTAAAGTGGAATACCGTCTGGACAAGACCGCTATCATCCACTGCCCGATCGGCAAGGTGTCCTTCGGCAAGGAAAAGCTTCAGGAGAACCTGAACGTGCTGATGGAAGCCATCAACAAGGCGAAGCCCGCGGCCGCCAAGGGAACATACATGAAGAGCGTTTACCTCTCCAGCACCATGGGTCCCGCCATCCGCGTGAATCCGCTGAAGTTCTAAGCAATCAAATAAAAGTGCTTCTGACATTTGTCAGAAGCGCTTTTTTTGATTAATGAATACTGAAAACTTAAAACTGAATACTTAAAAATGGTGGATAGAACAGCTTCCTGAAGGAAGCTGTTCTTTTGATTTCAGAAGGAATAGGGATGGTTGAATAATATTATCTTGTCAGAGCAATTGAAAATGAATAACGATAGCGTCCTTCGGACGTAGTAAGAGATTCCTCGACTACGCCATACGGCTTCGCTCGGAATGACAACCTATATGAGTCGAACTACGAAATGAATAAGTTCTACACAATTAAACAGTCTTATGTTGAGGCGATAGGGACGATGGAAAACATTCTAAATTATGAATTATGAATTGTGAATTATGAATTGAAATCGGGGAACGCTTATGGAACGATGAGTTGCTCATTTTGGAACATCCCATCTGTAGAATGTTTTTTCGGGCGGCGAAATGCTGCCGGAATAAAAGCTGCGGAGGAATGGAACAATGTACTTTGACGCGATCGCAAAAATCGTTGCGGAACGGACCGGGTGTGATGTCGCTGACATTAAGCCTGAAAGCAAATTCAGCGAGCTGGGAATCGACTCTCTGGATACGGTGGAGCTGCTGATGAACCTGGAAGATGAAATCGGCATCGAGATTGAACTGGACCAGAAGGTGGAGACCATCGACGACCTGGATAAGTTTATCCAGAGCAAGCAGGGATAAGGACATGATCAAGTCGGCAATTTGTGAGATGCTCGGGATCGAGTATCCGGTATTCCAGGGTGGTATGGCCTGGATAGCGGACGGGAAGCTGGCGGCAGCCGTATCCAACGGCGGCGGACTCGGCATAATTGCAGCCGGGAACGCGCCCGGTGAATACGTCAGGCAGCAAATCCGGGAGGCCAGGAAACTGACCGGGAAGCCGGTGGGTGTCAACATTATGCTGCTCAGCCCTTACGCGGATGAAGTGGAGAAGGTTGTGACCGAGGAAAAGGTGGAGGTTGTGACCACGGGAGCCGGCAATCCTTCCAAATACATGAAGGACTGGCTGGCAGCGGGCATCAAGGTCATCCCGGTGGTGGCTTCCGTCGCCCTGGCAAAGCTGATGACCCGCCTCGGCGCATCCGCTGTAATCGCGGAAGGCGGGGAAAGCGGCGGCCATGTAGGAGAACTGACCACCATGGTGCTGGTTCCCCAGATCTGTGATGCAACGGAGCTGCCTGTGATTGCGGCCGGCGGGATTGCCGACGGACGGGGCGTTGCGGCGGCTTTCATGCTGGGCGCCTGCGGGGTGCAGATGGGCACCCGGTTTCTGAGCGCTGAGGAATGCGGCATTCATCCCGCCTATAAGGATAAGATCCTGAAGGCAACCGATCTTTGTACTATGGTGACCGGCAGGCGCCTGGGGCATCCGGTCCGGAGCCTGCGTACGCCCTTCGCCAGGGATTACGCGAAGGCGGAATACGGCGGCATGCCGGATGAGGAACTGGAAGCCCTGGGTACAGGCGCACTGCGGCGGGCGGTACAGGAAGGGGATAACGAAAGAGGCTGTTTCCTTTCAGGGCAGATTGCCGCCATGGTGAAGAAAGAACAGCCGGCGGCGGAAATAATTAAGGAAGTGATGGAGGAGGCTGAACCGCTCCTCCTGAGGGCGTCCCAATGGGTAAAATAGCATTCGTTTTTTCCGGTCAGGGTGACCAGTATCCGGGTATGGGAAAAGAACTGGCGGAGAAGTATGCAGCCGCCGAAGCAGTTTTTGCTGCCTGTGACAGCCTTCGCCCCGGCACATCTGAACAGTGCTTTGCAGGGACGGAAGAAGAGCTGAAGGAGACCCGGAATACCCAGCCCTGCCTCTTTGCCATGGAGCTGGCTGCGGCGTCCGTGCTGATGGATAAAGGCATTACGCCGGATGTTGTGGCAGGTTTTTCCCTGGGAGAAGTTGTGGCGGCAACAGTCAGCGGGATGTTTGACCTGAATACAGGGTTCAGGCTGGTCTGCAGGCGCGGGATGCTGATGCAGCGGGAAGCCGATAAATTTGATACGTTCATGGCGGCGGTGGTGAAGCTGACACCGGAGCAGGTGCAGGAGATCTGCAGCCGTTATCCGAAGGTTTATCCGGTGAACTTCAACTGTCCCGGCCAGATCAGCGTTTCCGGACTGACGTCACAGATGGAGGGCTTCTCCGCGGACGTGAAGGCTGCGGGCGGCAGGGTGATCCCCCTGAAGGTGAAAGGGGCTTTCCATTCTCCTTTTATGCGGGATGCGGCCAAAGCGTTTGCGGAAGAACTGGCACTGGCAGCATTCCGGGAAAGAAGGATCCCTCTCTACTCCAACCTGTCGGGAGAACCCTATACGGAAAGCGCGGCCGGTCTGCTGTCCGGGCAGATATGTCACCCGGTACAGTGGGAAAAGATCATCCGGAACATGATTGCCGCCGGGGTGGATACCTTTATTGAAATCGGCCCCGGAAAAACCCTGTGCAATATGATCAGAAGAATCAACGCCGGGGTAAAGGCAACAGGCGTGAATGAATATCTGGCAGAGGTAGAAGCATGTTAAGAGGAAGAACAGCCATTGTAACCGGCGGCTCCCGGGGAATCGGCAAAGCCATTGCCCTGAAACTGGCATCCATGGGTGCGAATATCGCTGTGATTTACGCCGGCAACACAGAGGCCGCGGAGAATGTATGCCGGGAATGCCGGGAAATGCACGGTGTGGAAGCCATAGCATACAGGTGCGACGTTGCGGACTTTACAGCCGTGAAGGAAACCGTTGCCCGCATCAAGGCGGACTTCGGAACGGCGCATATCCTGGTCAACAACGCGGGCATTACCCGGGACGGACTGCTGGCCATGATGAAGGAAGCGGATTATGACGCCGTGATGGATACCAACCTGAAAGGCGCCTTCAACATGATCCGTCACTGTGCCGGCCTGTTCATCCGGAACCGGGAAGGTTGCATTATTAATATCACTTCCGTGGCGGGCATTATGGGCAACGCGGGACAGTGCAATTATTCCGCCTCCAAGGCGGGACTCATCGGCCTGACGAAGTCGGCCGCCAGGGAACTGGCACCGAAGGGCATCCGCTGCAACGCCATTGCCCCCGGTTTTATCGCCACCGATATGACCGGAAACCAGGCGGACAATCCGCTGCTGAACGCGATTCCGCTTGGCCGGATGGGGGAAACAGAGGACGTGGCCGCGGCCGCGGCATATCTGGCAACGGCTGAATATGTGACGGGCGAAGTCCTCCGTGTGGACGGCGGCATCGCGATGTAAGGAGATAAGCATGAGCGAATACAGAAGAGTTGTTGTGACGGGAATCGGAGCGGTAACGCCCCTGGGGAACAATGCGGCTGAGACCTGGGAAGGGATGAAAAGCGGGAAGAACGGCATTGCGCCCATTACGCTTTTTGATACGGAAAACTTCAAGGCAAAGCTGGCCGCGGAAGTCAAAGGTTTCGATCCCAGGGCATACCTGGAGGTTAACGAGGTGCTGCGCACGGACCGTTACGCCCGGTTTGCGGTGGCGGCCGCCAAACAGGCGGCTGATGAAAGCGGGATAGACGGAGCGGTTGATCCGGATCGCTTTGCGGTGATCTTCGGCACGGGAATCGGCGGGATCAGCACTTTTGAAAAAGAACATTCCACGCTGATGGAAAAAGGCTCTCGCCGGGTTTCGCCGCTGATGGTGCCGATGATGATCAGCAATATGGCGGCGGGCATGATTGCCATCCGCCACGACTGCCGCGGCTCGGTGATGCCCGCGGTTACCGCCTGCGCTTCCGGTTCCAACGCTATCGGCGAGGCGATGCGCCTGATCCGCCACGGATACGCCGACGCGGCAATCACCGGCGGCGCGGAAGCGGCGATTATTCCGTCCGCCATTGCCGGGTTTGCGAACATGAAGGCCCTGTCTGTGGCTGAAAACCCGGAGGAAGCCTCCCTGCCTTTCGATAAACACAGGGGCGGATTTGTGATGGGCGAAGGCGCGGCGGCCCTGGTGCTGGAGGAATATGAGCACGCGAAGAAGCGCGGTGCCCGGATCTACGGAGAGGTATGCGGCTACGGATCCACCTGCGACGCTTACCATATTACCGCACCGCATCCGGATGGCCGCGGCGGCATCCGGGCTATGGAAGAAGCCATGAGGGAAGCCGGATATACAGAGAGGGATCTGGTGTACGTCAATGCCCACGGTACCGGTACGCCCATGAACGACGCCATCGAGACCGTTGTAATTAAGAAAGCACTGGGAGAGAACGCGGCAGGGAAAGCCTGGGTCAGTTCCACCAAATCTATGACCGGCCATATGCTGGGCGCGGCAGGCGCGGTGGAAGCGCTGGCCTGCCTGTATGCGCTGGAGGAGGGTATCATTCCGCCTACCATCAACCTGAAGGAGCAGGATGAGGCCTGCGACCTGAACTGCACCGCGAACAAAGCAGCCAAGGCAGGGATTACGCTGGCGCTTTCCAATTCCCTGGGATTCGGCGGCCATAACGCGTGCCTGGCTTTCAGAAAGGTGTAAGGAAATGAAAGAAGCAGAGATTCGCAAATATGCGGGGCTGATGAAGGAACTGGGCCTGACCGGGCTGGAGATGACGGTGGGAGACAGCCGGGTACGCCTGGAGCGGTCCGCTCCGGTGCAGGGAACAGGCAGCGTATATGCTGTTCAGGAGCCTGTGCCCGCTGTGCAGGCCGCGCCGGAAAATAATGATTATATCAGCGTGAGGTCCCCGATTGTCGGCGTATTTTATGCCGCCCCGGCGGAGAAGGCGGAATCCTATGTGAAAGCGGGGGATTCCGTGAATAAGGGACAGACCCTCTGTATTATCGAAGCCATGAAGCTGATGAACGAGATTGTCGCCGAGGATGACGGGGTGATCTCGGAGGTCTGCGTGACCAACGGCCAGGTAGTGGAATACGGCACAGAGCTGTTCAGGATCAGGAGGTAAGGCTGTGACCAGGGAAGGAATTATGCGGATACTGCCCCACAGGGAGAACCTGCTGCTCCTGGACGACGTGGAGAGCAGCGACGGCACGGCCGTCGGGCACTATACGGTACGCGGGGATGAGTTTTTCCTGAAGGGACATTTTCCCGGCAATCCCATCGTACCCGGGGTAATCCTCTGTGAGATCCTGGCACAGTCCGCCTGCGTGCTGCTGCAGGACGCGATGAGCGAGGGAAAGCTGCCGGTCTACACCGGGCTGAATAACGTGAAATTCCGGTCTCCGGTAAAGCCGGGGGACCGGGTGGAAACCCGATGCCGGATCCGGCGGGTCAAGCATCCTTTCTATTTTGCGGAGGGTACGGTAACCGTGGACGGCAGGCTCTGTGTTTCCGCTGAATTCTCCGTTGCGATTACAGGAGCGTAAAGATGTTTTCAAAAATACTGGTTGCCAACCGGGGGGAGATTGCTGTCCGCATTATCCGGGCCTGCAAGGAAATGGGGGTCGCCACGGTGGCTGTCTATTCCGAAGAAGACCGGAACGCACTGCATGTGGCGCTGGCAGATCAGAGCTACTGCATCGGCGGAGCGGAGGCGTCCGGAAGCTACCTGAACGAAAACCAGATCATCAGTACCGCGATCCTGGCGGGCGCACAGGCGATTCATCCCGGCTATGGTTTCCTGTCCGAGAACGCCCATTTTGCCCGGCTTTGCAGGAAGAACGGCCTGGTCTTTATCGGACCGGATCCCGAGAGCATGGAACGGCTCAGCGATAAGGCGGTGCTGAAAGAGCTGATCCGGAATACGGGGCTTTCGGTCATCCCTGGGACGAAAGCAGTGGCCTCTGCGGAGGAAGCCCGGAAAGCGGCGGAACGGATCGGTTATCCGGTGATGCTGAAGGCCTGCGCGGGCGGGGGCGGCCGGGGGATCCGGCTGATCCACGGGGCGGATGAACTGGAGGACGCTTACCTGCAGGCAACTTCGGAGGCGGTCAGCGCCTTCGGTGACGGCAGCGTTTACCTGGAGAAATATATCTTCCCGGCCAGGCATGTGGAACTGCAGATCCTGGCGGACGAGCACGGGAACGCGGTATGCCTGGGGGACCGGGACTGCTCATTGCAGCGGCGGAACCAGAAGCTGCTGGAGGAAACCCCGTCTCCCGCGGTCAGTGAGGAACAGCGCAGGAAGATGATCGACCTGGCGGTGGATGCGGTCCGGAAAATCGGTTATGTGGGCGCCGGAACGCTGGAATTCCTGCTGGACCGGGACGGAAACTTCTGGTTTATGGAAATGAACGTCCGGCTCCAGGTGGAGCACTGCGTGACGGAAATGCTGACCGGTATCGACCTGGTGAAGTGGCAGATCCGCATCGCGGCGGGTATTCCGCTGAACATCACCCAGGCGGAGATCCGGATGACCGGATCCGCCATTGAATGCCGGATCAACGCGGGCAGCTGCGGCATGCTGAAAATGCTGCACGTTCCGGGCGGGCCTTCGGTGCGGTTTGATACCTGCCTGGTCCAGGGAACGGTGGTTTCCCCGTATTATGACTCACTGCTGGGCAAGCTGATTGTTTTTGCGAAGACGAGGGAGGAAACCCTGCGCAAAATGCGGGCGGCCCTGTGCGAACTGGTGATTGAAGGAATCCAGACGAATATCGTGGAGCAGCTTCGGATTGTGGAGGATGAACGCTTCATCTCCGGCAATTACGACTTATCTTTTATGGGAAACAGGTGACGGAATGGCATTGTTGAATTTTATGAAACCCATGAATCAGCTGGAAGAAGGCGGACGGTCCGCCGCACCCGTCCAGCGCGATGCCGGTGAGCCTGAAAAGAAATGCCCGAACTGCCATAAAGAAATTCCCCTGAGCCGCCTGTGGGCCAATGACCTGGTCTGTGGCTGCGGATATCATTTCCGGATGAAAGCGCGGCAGCGCATCCAGATGATCGCGGACAAGGACAGCTTCCGGGAACTGTTTTCCGGAATGCAGGCGGATAACCCGCTGAACTTTCCGGGATACCGGGAAAAGATTGAGACGGTCCGTGCGGCCAGCGGCGAAAAGGAAGCGGTTGTCTGCGGCACGGCGATGATCGGCAAACAGCGCTGCTGCCTGTTTGTGATGGAATCCTATTTCATGATGGGCAGCATGGGCAGCGCTGTCGGCGAGAAGATTACCTCGCTTTTTGAATACGCGGTTCAGTACCGCCTGCCGGTGGTCGGGTTTACCGTGTCCGGAGGCGCACGGATGCAGGAAGGGCTTTTATCCCTGATGCAGATGGCCAAGACCAGCGCGGCGGTGAAAAGGCACAGCGACGCCGGGCTTCTGTATATAGCCGTGCTGACGGATCCCACAACCGGCGGGGTTACGGCCAGCTTTGCCATGGAGGCGGATATCATTCTGGCGGAGCCCGGCGCAACAGTAGGTTTTGCGGGGGCAAGGGTGATCGAGCAGACCACGAAGAAGGCCCTGCCGGAAGGATTCCAGACGGCGGAGTTTGTGCTGGAACACGGCTTTGTGGACAGCATCGTGCCCCGGTCCGGCCAGAAGAAATACCTGGCCGAAATCCTGCAGATGCATGACGGGAGGGCGGTCTGATGAGTGACGCAGCGTATAAGCGGGTCAGGACTGCCCGGAATAACGACAGGCCGACGGGGTTGGATTATATCAGGCATATTTTCAGGGGATTTATTGAATTCCACGGGGACCGGCGGTATGCGGATGATCCCGCTATTGTCGGCGGAATCGCCTGGCTGGACGGCAGTCCCGTGACGGTGATTGCCATAGAGAAAGGACACACGGCGAAGGAACGCACGGGACGGAACTTCGGCGCGCCGAATCCGGAAGGCTACCGCAAGGCGCTGCGGCTGATGCTGCAGGCGGAAAAGTTCGGCCGGCCGGTGATCTGCCTGATCGATACCTCCGGGGCGTTCTGCGGGATCGGAGCGGAAGAACGGGGCCAGGGACAGGCGATTGCCGAGAACCTGATGGCGATGTCCACCCTTTGTGTGCCCGTTATTTCGATCCTGATCGGCGAAGGCGGCAGCGGCGGCGCCCTGGCACTGGCGGTGGCGGACAGGGTATGGATGCTGCAGAACGCGGTATATTCCGTGATTTCCCCGGAGGGATGCGCAAGCATCCTCTGGAAAGACGCTGCCAAGGCCGAAACCGCGGCGGCCAGCCTGAAACTGACGGCAGAGGACGCAAAGAGCCTGGGCGTGATCGAGCGGATCCTTTCAGAAAAGGAAATCGGAACAAAGGCATTCTATGACCGAATCCGCACCCTGCTGAAGGAAGAACTGGAAGAGCTGTCTGCAGATCCTGACCTGGTGGGGAAAAGGTATGACAGGTTCCGCAAAATCGGTGCCGGTGCGGTGATGAAGGAGTCAGTATGAGCATATACCAGAAATTCTGCCATGAAGTGACCGATGAAAACGGTATGCTGAAGGAGATCAGGCTGGATTATCCGGAGAACTTTAACTTCGGCTATGACGTGGTTGACCGGATCGCGGAAGAAACTCCGGACAAGCGGGCGCTGGTGTGGTGCAACGCTGAAGGGGAGAAACACATCTTCAGTTTTGCGGAAATCCGGCGCTGCAGCAATCAGATGGCCAATGTATTCCGGGATACGGGTATCAGGCAGGGGGACCGGGTGATGCTGATCCTCAAACGCCACTATGAATACTGGTTTGCGGCCATTGCCCTGCACAAGCTGGGGGCAGTGATGATCCCGGTGACCCATATGCTGACGGTCAGCGATCTGGTATACAGGCTCAAGGCGTCTCCTGTAAAAGCTATTGTCTGTACGGCGCAGAACCAGGTACCGGAGAAGGTGCGGGAAGCCCTGAAACAGTCCTCCCTGGACGCACGGCTCTGGTGCGTGCAGGCGGAGACGGAAGGGTTTGAAAACCTGACAGCGGCCATGCAGGCGGTACCGGACACAATGGACCGGGTTCCGACGAAGGCAGACGATCCGATGATCCTGTACTTCACTTCAGGTACAACGGGATATCCGAAAGGAGTGATTCACAGTTACAGTTATCCGCTGGCCCATATTGTGACAGCGAAATACTGGCAGCAGGCGGAGGATAACGGCCTCCACTTTACCGTGGCGGAAACGGGCTGGGCGAAGGCTTCCTGGGGGAAGCTTTACGGCCAGTGGCTTGTGGGCAGCGCCGTGATGGTCTATGACTTTGACAATTTTGAGCCGAAACAGCTGACTCATATCATCAATCAATACGGGGTGACTTCCTTCTGCGCGCCGCCGACTGTGTACCGCTACCTGGTACGGAAGGGAATTCCTGAAATGCCGACGCTGAAGCATGCCTCCACAGCTGGGGAAATGCTGGCACCGGAGGTATTCCGCAGGTTTACAGAGCGCACGGGGCTGGCACTTTGCGAAGGCTATGGGCAGACGGAAACAACCCTGCTGCTGGCCAATTTCAAAGGAACAAATGCCGTGGAAGGCTCCATGGGTGTGCCGTCGCCCTTCTACCACATTGAACTGCGCAACAAGCAGGGCAAACCCGCGGGGGTGAATGAGACGGGAGAGGTCGTGATTGTGCCGGAGAAGCCGGGAAAACAGACCGGCGTATTTACCGCCTACCTGGATAATGAAAAACAGTACCGCCACGTATGGCGAGACGGAGTCTATCACACCGGGGACGCGGCCTGCATGGATGAAAACGGCCGCTACTGGTTCCGGGGACGTTTTGACGATATCATCAAGACCGGCGGCTACCGGGTAGGCCCCTATGAGGTGGAGAATGTACTGCTGGAGCATCCCGCCGTGGCGGAGTGCAGCGTGATCGGCGTACCGGATCCGCTCCGGGGCCAGGCCATCAAGGCGGTGATTGTTCCCGGCAGGGAATATACGCCTACCCGGGAGCTGGAGCATGAAATCAAGGAGTTCTGCAACGGGCGGCTCGCCGAGTATAAGTGGATCCGCCTGATTGAATTCGCGAAGGAAATGCCGAAAACCATCAGCGGGAAAATCCGTAAGGGGCTCCAGCGGAATCAGGCATATACCGGGCAGATTTGAAAAAAAGTCAGTTTTCAAGTATAAATATGTACGATACAGCTTTGCCTTTTTTACAAATCTTATCGGCAGGAATCCCTTTCTGCGAAAGGAGTTGTGATGAACAGATTGAACAATACGGAAGACATACTCAGCCGGCAGATCAGCGGCTTCCATCAGTACCGGCTGAATGAGCCGGTGCATCTGACCTATGTAAGCCGTAATCTCTGTGAGATGGTGGGATACGCAGAGGATGAACTGATGGATGACAGCAGGGATCTGTATGAACCGCTGGTTCATCCGGCGGACCGGGAGAAGTATTCCGGACTGATCCGTGAAGGGACAAAAGGGGAGCTGACCCTGACCGGGGAGTACCGCCTTGTGAAGAAGGACGGCACGGTGATCTGCGTAAGGGATACCTTGACTTCCCGGAGACTGGATGACGGCACGTATGAAGGAAATTCCGTACTGACGGACATCAGCGACCTGAAGAAAGAAAACAGTGATCTGCAGTTCCTGAATGAAACCATTCCCTGCGGATTTATGAAATACACCTGCGAAAAGCAGCCAAGGCTGACCTATATCAACCAGAAAATGATCGATATCCTGCGCTGCCCGGCAGTCCGGGAAGGCGAGCTGGATTATCTTGAAATGTATAAGGGAAATATCTTCCTGATGGTACCGATGGAGGAACAGCGCCGGTTTTCCAAATACCTGAACCGTGTCTATTCGGCGGACGCGCCCATTGCCGGGGAGATGGCCCTGCTCCGCTGCGACGGAACCCGGGCCTATGTCTTCGGCTGGGTCACAAAGACCGTCAATGAGGAAGGAACGGAGGAATTCCAGAGTGTCTGCATGGATATCACCGCCAGGCACCAGATGCGGAAGGACGCCGAAACCAGACGTTATATGAAGGCGCTGACCGACGTCTATGACAAGATTTTTGAATTCAACCTGGATTCCAATACGGTCAGATGCCTGCACTGTGAAGACGGATCCTCCTTCAAAATGTTTGAAAACGTCCCCATGCTGATTGATGAAGCGCTGGACAAGTGGACCCTGGGTGCGGTGGAGGCGGAATCGCGGGAGAAGTTCCGTGGCTTTTTCCGGGATTTCTGCCAGAAAAAGCTGTATGAATCGGATACCAGGCCGCCCCAGATTACCTACAACGCCCGCTCCGGCAACGGGGAGATGAAACAATATACAGGCATCTTTATCAAGGTGGATGATTCGGTCAGCTATTACTGCTGCCGCCGGATCCAGGAGACAGGCAAGGAGCATGTGCTGCAGACGGAAAACGATGAACTGAAGCAGAACATGAAGGACCTGGTCATGCAGTTCTCTGACGGACTGGCCGCTTTTGAGGTTTCGGCGGACGGTCAGGTCAAACCGCTCTATGCCAGCGATAACGTACAGGAGTTCTTTGGATATACGGAAAAAGAATGGGCGATCCTGACCGAAAAGTTCACGCCGCTGGAAAGCTTTGTCGCCTACAGCGAAGCGGCCTATGAGGACTATCTGGAACTGCTCAGGGCCGGTGAGGCGGAATATACCTATTTCGATTACGGCACGGAAACGGAGCGGAAGATCAAGGCTATCTGCTCCCCGAAGGAGTCCGGCGGCAAAACGCCGAGATACGTCATGCTGTATCAGGTGGAGGATACGGAACCGGACGGGAAGAAAACCCTGCCGGAGAACCGCACGGTTTCCATCCGCACCTTCGGTTATTTCGACGTATTTGTGGGAGACAAGCCCATTGCCTTCCGCAACAAGAAATCCAAGGAGCTGCTGGCACTGCTGGTGGACCGCCGGGGAGGCTATATCACCTCGGAGGAAGCAATCGGATTCCTGTGGGAGGATGAACCGGCCAATACGGTGACCATGTCCCGGTACCGCAAGGTGGCCCTTCGCCTGAAGAACACCCTGGAGGAATACGGTATCTCGGATATTGTAGAGTCGGTGGACGGGAAACGCCGGATCGTGATGGAAAAGGTACAGTGCGATCTTTATCAGTACTGCTCAGGCAAAGAGGAATATGCCAACCTGTTCAAGGGAAGCTACCTGACGAATTACAGCTGGGGCGAGACGACCCTCGGCGAACTATCAAACAAACCGGAGTAAGCCAATGAGTAAATATATCCATAAAGTTCATTACTATGAGACAGACAAGATGGGCATCACCCATCATTCCAACTATATCCGCTTTATGGAAGAAGCGAGGATGAACTACCTGTCAGAAACAGGCTTTACCATGTCCCGCCTGGAGGCGGAGGGCATCGCCTCTCCCGTGGTGTCGCTCACCTGTGATTATAAGGTGCCGACGACCTACGATGATGAAATCGAGATTGAGGTGAAGCTGACCCAGTATACCGGGGTGAAGATTTCGCTTTCCTATGTGATGCGGAACGTCCGGACCGGAAATGTGGTGGCGGAAGCAGCGTCTGATCACTGCTTTATCGATACGGCGGGAAGGCCGGTCGCGATTAAGAAGGCGATTCCTGATCTTGATGCTGTGCTGAAAGAGATACTGAACGGATGAAAAAAAGAACCTGCTGCGGCAGGTTCTTTTTGAATTCACAATTCATAATTCATAATTCACAATTAAGATAGTCTGAAGCCTTAAGTCAAAATATCGGTTGGAGACATGTCGGATATTGATTGTTTGACTTTTTTAACTGGCAAAGTATATATAATTATGAATTATGAATTGTGAATTATGAATTAAACAAAGCTGTTTTCAGAAAGGAAAAAACTGCTTTGTAGTCGAACTATTATAAGTTCGATATTTTGTGAGCGGGGAGAAGAGCATGAGACTGAATCCTTTGCTGATGGAAAAGCTGGCAGGGGCGGAGGAATACGCGGCCGGACGGGACCTGGAAGAAATCGGCGCTGTGAAGACAGCGGAAGAGGACAAGGGAATGATCCGTTATACCGTGACGGACCAGGGACTGCATTCCGTGACGTTGACCCGGCGCCTGGTGATTCACTGCGACTGTGATGTTTTCCTGCATAAGGGATGCTGCAGGCACGCGGTGGCTGTGTGGCTTTACGCGGACCGCCGGAAGGTGCCGGAAAGCATGATGAAGAAGCAGGCTCCGGATACAGCGGCCGAGCTTACGGATATGATCCTGCGGGAGATGCCCGCCGAGGCAAATGTCCGGCTGGAAGTGACCCTTGTGCTTCCCCAGAAAGCGGGGCAGGAACTGCGGGTCGGCCTGCGGACCGGTGAGAAGAAGCTCTACGTGATCAAGGATATCCGCGGATTCCTGGCGGCGGCGGATGAGAATGAGGTCCTGCCGCTGGGCATGGACTTTACCTATCAGCCCGAGTGGATGCGGTACACGGATGATGATATGCGGGTGCTGGACATCCTGCGGAAGCTGTGTTCTGTGCAGGAGCCGGGAAGCCGGGCGGCAAATCCGGCAGCCAACCGGCTGATGCGTCTTCCTGATCCGTTTGCGAAAGAAATGCTGGACCTGGACGGAGATACGGTGCTGCGCATCATGGACCAGAGCGGAAAGATTGTCCACTGCAAGCCGCTGCGGGGCGTCCAGGTGCCGGTACACTTTACGGTGAACCTGGGACCGCGGGGACTGCAGGTGAGCGGAAAAATCCCGCCGGATCTGCAACCGGTAACGGCGGACTGTGCCTGGGTAATGACCGGCGGAAGCCTGATCCGGACGGAACGGGAACAGACCCGGCTGATCCGGCTGATCTATGAAAACCAGTATGAGGGCCGCAGCCTCATGGAATACCCGCTGGAGGATACGGAGCGGGTGATCGGCGAGGTGCTGCCATACCTGAAGATCCGCGGCGCGGTGGAAATCGGGGAGGAACTGCGCCAGCGGCTGGTCCGCCTGCCGCTGAAGAGCGAGGTTTACCTGGATAAGGACGGAAAGAGCGTGATCGCTTCCGTCCGGTTCTCCTACGGGGAGATTGCGCTGAATCCCTTCGGCGTGGAAAAGAAGAAGATTACCCTGGATAAGGGAGAACAGCTGCTGCTCCGGGACGCGGAAGGGGAGCACCGGGTACTGGATATCCTGGCCAATGCCGGTTTCCGGGTCGGGCGGGAGAATATCCGCCTGAGCGGAACGGATGCGGTCTTTGATTTTGTCGGTAAGGGCGTCAAGCGACTGCAGGAAGTCAGCGAGGTTTTCCTCAGCCGTGACTTCAAGCGCATTGTACCCCGGCGGCCGATCCTGTCCGGAAGCATCCGGATGAACGGCGACCGGCTGGAGTTGATGCTGACCCGGGACGGCGAACCGGTGGATGAAATCCTGGAACTGATGGAAGCCCTGAGCCGGAAACGGCGGTATTTCCGTCTCCGAACCGGGGAATTCCTGGACCTGAACGACCTGGCCAACTGGCAGGAGACGGCCGCAGGTATCTACGAGGCCGCAGTACGGGACGGCAACGAGCTGAACCGGGATACGATCGTACTCCGGGCATACCGTGCGGGCTACCTGACCAGCATGCTGGAGAACAGCGGCGTCAAAATTGAAATGGACGAGCAGGTGAAAGCCCTGTCCGAGACGCTGGCGAATGGCAGCGGGGAAACCGAGGCGCCGGAGATGGCTTCGGGCCTGAGCCTGAGGGATTACCAGAAGCGCGGCTATGAATGGATGGCCGGGCTGGATAAGATGCACATGGGCGGTATCCTGGCGGATGAGATGGGCCTGGGCAAAACCGCCCAGATTATCGCGCTGATGCTGGCGGCCCGGGAACCCGGACGGACCAGCCTGGTGGTGGCGCCGACCTCCCTGACCTATAACTGGCTGAGCGAGTTCCGGAAGTTCGCGCCGGATCTGAGCGTGACGGTGCTGAGCGGAAACGGAACGCAGCGGGCAGGCTTGATCCGGCATATTACCCAGAACAGCGATATGGACGTGGTGATCACCAGCTATCCGCTGATCCGGAGGGATATTACCCTGCTGAAGGACTATCCATTCCGCTTTGTGATCCTGGACGAGGCGCAGAACATCAAAAACGCCGGCAGCGTGGCGGCACAGGCAGTGAAACAGCTGCAGGCGGATACCCGTTTTGCCCTGACCGGTACGCCGATGGAAAACGGGGTCGGCGAGCTGTGGAGCATCTTTGACTTTGTGCTGCCCGGTTATCTGCCGGGATACAATACCTTCCTCCGGAAGTACCAGGACGGCGAGAACGCCGAAGACCTGCTTCGGCGGATCCAGCCTTTCCTCATCCGCCGCCTGAAACAGGACGTGCTGGAGGAACTGCCGGACAAGACGGAAACCACCCTGACGGCTCGGATGACGCAGGAACAGGAGAAGATTTACCGGGCAGCCCTGGAACGCCTGCGGCCCCAGATCAACAAACTGCTGGAGGAGAAGGGTGCAGGGCGGGGACGCATCGAGGTGCTGAGTGCTATTACAGAGCTTCGGGAAATCTGCTGCCATCCCTCGCTTGTGATGTCCGATTACCGGGGCGGAAGCGGCAAGGAAGAAATGCTGCTGGAGCTGATGCCGGAGATGATCCGCAATGGCAGGCGCATCCTGCTCTTCAGCCAGTTTACCAGCATGCTGAAGCTGCTGCGGACCCGGCTGGAAGAAAGCGGATTCTCCACCCTTTACCTGGACGGCGATACACCGGCCGGTGAACGGCTGACCATGGTGGATCGATTCAATGAAGGAGAAGGACAGATCTTCCTGATCAGCCTGAAGGCAGGCGGCTCCGGTCTGAACCTGACCGGCGCGGACATGGTCATCCTGTATGATCCCTGGTGGAATCCCGCCGCGGAAGAGCAGGCAACGGACCGGGCACACCGGATCGGCCAGGAAAAGAAGGTTACCGTGATCCGGATGGTGACCGGCGAAACCATTGAAGAGCAGGTGGTGGAACTGGGAGCCCGGAAGAAAGCACTGTTTGAACGGCTGATCACGCCGGGAGAGACGGTGCTGAGCGGAATGAGCGAACAGGAAATCAGGGCGCTGTTTGAGTAAGTGGTTTGCTCAAACGGGACAATGAAATATTTGCGGAAGGCCGGACAGGCCTTCCGCAAATATGAAATATTGAGTCTGCGACTCAATGTGAAATATCCTTCGGATATGAAATATTCGCCTGACGGCGAATGTGATATTTACTTATATTCTGTTTTTCTGGCGGAAGAAAAAGTCCGGTGTATTCGTTTGTTAACCGGGAGCATAATGGGTCCTGTTGGGGGAAAGTATATCTCATTATGCATTATGCATTATGAATTATGAATTGATCTGCAAACTTCCCACGTCAAAGACGTGCAGGAGTTTGCAGAGAACTGCTCTTTGTGGTATAATTTATAAGATTTGTGATTGTCCGGAAGGAGGGGAAATCCATGGATAAGAATCCGAATACCGAGGGACGCCGTGCGGTTTCCCGTGCCACTAAACTGCGCCGCAGGAAGATCCGGATGAACTTTATTCTCCTGGCCGGTTTTGCTGCGCTGATTGCGATCGTGATCCTGGTTACACCGAAGGAGCCGACCCGTCGCGCGACCTATTCCATCGGAACGGAATCCGGTCTGGTCGGGGACAACACTGGCGAGGTCATCGGTGCGTACGATGGACTGGTGATCAGTGAGATCATGTCCTCCAACAATACCGCTGTGACGGACGAAAACGGCAAATATGCCGACTGGATTGAGATCTGGAACAGTACGGATCATATTATCAACCTGGAAGGCCTGGGCCTGAGCGATCGGGGAGACCGGATCAAATTCCTGTTCCCCAATATCAGCCTGGAAGCTGACGGCCGGGTGGTGGTGTTCTGCGACAACACCAACAAGGCTAATGTCAATCAGGCACTCCACGCCAAATTCAAGCTTTCCAGCGCCATCGAGACGGTATATCTGTACGATCAGAACGCTTACCTGATTGACAGCTGCAAATATCCGATCATGACCAGCGATGAAAGCTATGCGCTGACGGTGAACGGATTTGAAGTGGTTTCCTGGTTCAGCCCCGGTTATGAAAACACCGAGGAAGGCAACCGGATGTACCGGGAGAGCATCTCCGTATCCGACGGCTCCATTGTCATCAACGAGGTGATGGCGGATCCGATCACCGGCCTGCGGGATGATGACGACGAGCTGTGCGACTGGGTCGAACTTTATAACACTACAAACCGTGAGATTTCCCTGGCGGGCCTGGGACTGAGCGACAATGAGGGTAAGCCGCTGAAATGGCGCTTCCCGGATAACGCGACAATCCCGGCCAACGGATACTATATTGTGCTCTGCACCGGCAAGGACCGGATGGACCGTGTGAAGAACGCACCCCATACCAATTTCAAGATCAGCGCGGAACGGGAGACCATTGTCCTGGCGGACAGCCAGGGACATGTGCTGGACCGCATCATGATTGATAACCTGCCGCTGGACTGCAGCTGGGGCCGGAATGAATACGGACAGATGCAGGTGTTCCAGACGCCGACACCGTCCCTGCCGAACAACCGGAGCGGTGAGATCCAGATGGATATCAACCTCCGGGCAATGAACAAAACAGGGGTCTATATCAGCGAAGTGATGGCCAGTAATGACTCCGTGCAGGTGTATCCCAACAGCGCCGCGGGCGACTGGGTGGAGATCTATAACTCCGGCAGGGAGACAGTGGACCTGTCAGGCTGGGGATTAAGCGACCGGCTGGATCACGGAAGAAAGTGGCAGTTTCCGACCGGGACTTCCATCAGCCCGGGAGAATACAAGGTGGTCATGTGCGACAGCGCGAATGATAAAAACACCAATCAGGAGCCGCATGCCGCCTTCAAGGTCGGAAAGCTGAAAATGGAAACCATAACCCTGACAGATCCGACAGGCAGAGTGCTGGACAAGGTAAATCTTCCGGAAATGAGAACGGATGTATCCTACGGCCGCACCCCCGGAATGGCAGGGCTTTTTTATTATGACACGCCAACGCCTTTGCAGCAGAACGGAAACGGATTTACCGGCTATGCCGAAAAGCCTTCCTTTACTGTGGAACCGGGGCAGTATTATTCCGCCATTTACGTGGAAATCAATATTCCGGAAGGCACCCAGGTTTTCTATACGAAGGACTGTACGACGCCGACCCAGAACTCCATCCCTTATCACGCGGGCGAACGGCTGGAGGTCAACAATATTTCCGTGCTGCGGGCCAGGGCTTACGCTACCGGCGACAAACGCCCCAGCGACGTGATCACCGGAACATACCTGGTTAACAAGTTCCACACCCTGCCCATTGCCTGCATTGTGACAGAGCCGAGTAACCTGGATGATCCGGAAAACGGTATGCTGACCATCGGGGAAAACATCAACAAGGAAAAACTCCCGTTCAAGAACTCTGTTTACCGTAAGGTGAAAATCTCCGGACAGAATTTCGAATGCTACCTGGAGATATACGACGACGCCGGAAACAAGCTGATCAGCCAGGGTGCTGCCTTCTCCACGATGGGTGACTTCTCCCTGGATATGCCGCAGAAGAGCTTCAAGTTCCGGGCCAAGAGCCTGTACGGGAAAAAGACTTTCGCGGCCAAACTGTTCCCGGATCGCGAGTTTACGGAATACAAGGGACTTGTCCTGCGTAACAGCGGTAACGACAGTATGTTTACCCGCCTGCAGGACGGCTTCCAGAGCCGGCTGATGGATTACTGTGGTTCCACGGTGGCACACCAGGCCTGGAAACCCTATATTGTTTATCTGAACGGTCATTACTGGGGCAATATGAACCTGCGGGAACGGACGGACCGGTTCATGCTGGCACAGCATGAAGGCCTGCCGCTGGACATGGCGGACAAAATTACCCTGCTGCAGGGCAGCGGATCCAGGAAGTATGGTTCCAACAAGGAATACAAGGCGATGGTCAAGAAGATCAAGGCCGGTAATCCCGCGAAGAACGACGAGGATCTGCAGTACATCCTGGACAATGTGGACGTGGACAACCTGTTCGAATACCTGGGATTCGAAATGTTCTTCGGCAACAGTGATATCGGTAACACCCGGTTCTATCGTTTCGATATGGACGGAAGCAAGTGGAAATGGGTGCTGTACGACGTAGACTACGGTCTGTACGATTCTGGATTCAACAGCCCTTGGAGCTATACCAAGGCCAAGGGTATGGGCCAGAAGGGAATTGACAATACCATTTTCCTGAAGCTGCTGAGTGTTCCGGAGTACAAGGACAAGTACCTGACGATTTACGGAAAAATTTTCCAGACACTGACCACTGAAGTGATGGAAATGAAGCTGGATGAGCTGGTAGCGCTGATTGAGCCCGAGATGAAAATGCACTGGGATTTCTGGGGCCCGCAGAATGATAAGGCTGTTATCTTTGACGCACCGACCACTGCTGAAGGCGCTTACCGATACTGGGAGTCCCGTGTAAACCGTTTGCGGAACGTAATCCGGAAGCGACCCACAAGACTGTGGGAGTTCACACAGGAAGCGTTCAACCTGACGGATGACCAGATGAATCATTATTTCGGACCGAAACCGGAAATGCCGGCCAATGCAATCTGATTCGAAGCTATAATCCATTTCAAGGAGGGAATCCCCAATGTTTATCTCAACTGCCTATGCCGCGGGAGTCAAATCAATCCTGAAGAATGATGCCAGCCTGAGCGATTATTTTCTCAGCCAGTTTGAGAATCTGACGCCCTGGAAGATCATCATCGGACTGGTGATGGGCTGCATCGTCGGCCTGATCATTGCTTTCGTGTATAAACGCTGCTACCGCGGCGTGCTGTACAGCCCGACCTTCGCCATGACGCTGATGATGCTGACGCTGATTACCACGCCTGTGGTTATGTGTATCAAGAGCGATATCGCCCTGAGCATGGGTATGGTGGGCGCCCTCAGTATTGTGCGTTTCCGTACGGCAGTGAAGGATCCCATGGATACGGCCTACATGTTCTGGTCGCTGACAATGGGTATATTGCTGGGAGCGGAACTGTATGTACACGCCCTGGCGGTTGTGCTGGGCATCAGTGTGATCCTGATGGCCATGACATTCATCCGCTTCCGCAATCCGAACTCCTATCTGCTGGTGGTTCACTATGACGACTATGCCGAGCAGGAGATCACCCAGCTGCTGCGCCGGACTGTCCGTCAGCGGAAGCTGCGCAGCAAGACTGTGACCCGCTCCGGTGCGGAAATGACTGTGGAAGTCCGCCTGGACAGCAAGCAGGACCTGGTCAGCGCTGTGCTGAACATCGAAGGTGTGCATGACGCAACCCTGGTGGCTTGCCAGGTGGAAGCAGGCACCTGACCTGAAAGGTCAGTGCCTGACAATTTATAATTCATAATTCACAATTCATAATTATGGATTGCCTGAAGCAGATCACGAAGAATGAATGCGATTCTAATTCATTTTTCATCAATTATGATCTGAAAACAGATACAATATGAACCAGCTCGCAAGGGAAAGGTATAGTATCTCAATTATGAATTATGAATTGTGAATTATGAATTAATAAACATGGAGAGGAGGGATTCGCGGTGTCTATGAATACACTTCCGCTTCGGCACGAGCTGAAGTACTTTATCAATGAGCGGCAGTATTTTGTGCTGTCCGGCATTCTGGACGGGATTCTGAACCGCGATCCCAACGGAGACGAATATAACGAATATCATATCCGCTCCCTGTATTTTGACACGGTGTTCAATAACGCGTTTGTCGATAAGGTGAGCGGCGTACAGAACCGTGACAAATACCGGATCCGGATTTATAACTTCAGCGATAAGGTGATCAAGCTGGAATGCAAGACCAAGGTCGGCAGCCTGATCTCCAAGCGCAGCATTTCCATTCCGAAGCTCCTGTGTGAGCAGCTGATGGCCGGAGACCCGACCGGACTGGAAACCACGCGCAGCGGCCTGCTGAACGACGTGTTCCGGGAAATGACCGTGAACCTGCTGCGGCCGGTGGTGCTGGTGGACTACGTCCGGGAAGCTTATCTCCATCCTGCGGAAGAGGTACGGATCACCTTTGACAAGCAGCTGCGGACAGGACTCTGGAGCAAGGATCTTTTCAATCCCTATGTACCGACAGTTCCTCCCTTTGATGAGAACCTGATGATCCTGGAAGTCAAGTATAACAAAAGCCTGCCTTCCTATATCCGAGATATCCTGAATACTTATTGCCAGGGTGCCTTGCCGAGCGCGATCAGTAAATATACCTGGTGCCGCCGGTTTGAGTTCCCCGGGGAGGAATAAGCTGTATGCGCACGACCTGTGTTAGGACCTTCATATCGCTGATCCTGGTACTTTCCGTATTGCTTTCCGTGGGCGCTGCCTTTGCCGAGAAGACCGTCACGATTACTTTCACAGGTGACGTGACGCTGGGCGGAGTGGCGAACGAGCAGGGCAGGCCGGACAGCTTTGACAACGCGGTGAAAGAAAAAGGATATGATTACTTTTTCTCAAATTTCCGGGAGATGTTTGAGCAGGATGACCTGACGGTCATCAACCTGGAAGGCCCGCTGACGGACAGTAAGGCAAACAAGTCCAGCAAGCTGCACGTTTTCCGCGGCAATACAGAATATGCGAAGATCCTGGCACAGAACAGCATTGAAGCTGCGTCCCTGTCCAACAATCATGTGGGTGATTACGGCAAGCAGGGTGAGGAGAATACCAAGAAGGCGCTGGATAATAACAATGTTAAGTGGTTCCAGGACTTCACCTACTACCTGTATGAAAAGGACGGAGTGCGCATCGCGTTCTTCGCCCTTCAGAATTCTGTGCTCTATACACAGCGGCCGAAGTTCCTGAAGAAGATCGCCGAGGCCCGGGAAGTGGATAAAGCGAACGCTGTTATTGTCTGCTGGCATACGGGTACGGAATATAAGCGGTACCATGACGAAGACACAGAGCGGAAAGTCACCGGGCTGATCAAGGACGCGGGCGTTGACCTGATCATCATCAATCATCCCCACGTTGCCCAGGGCATGGGCGTGATCAACAACCGGAGCGTGTTCTACTCGCTGGGCAATTTCGTGTTCGGCGGCAACCGGAACATCCGGACCGGCAAAGTGCCGAAGGATCCGCTGGCCATTTCACTGTACGGCCTGGTGGTTCAGGCAAAACTGACCTTCAGCAACGATAACCAGTATCTGGGCCAGCAGATGACGGCTTACCCGGTGTTTACCACCAGTTCGAACCCGGATTACCAGCCGGAGGGCGAACTGACCCAGAAACTGCTGTTTCCCAATGACTACCATCCCATGCGCCTGACGATGAAGCAGGCACAGGCGGTCTACGAAATCATGAAGCAGGATACGTCCATCGAGCTTCCGCCGATGACGGAAAAGGACGGCAAAACTGAAATTGTTTTCCCGTATCTGCCATCCTTTGACGGCGTTATGATTCCGGAAAATGATGATACAGTCGACAAGGCCGGGGCGCCGGGAGCACCGAGCGCAAAACCGACCAGAGAGAAAAAGAACAGTACAGGCAAGTAAGGAAGGACAGGAAACAATGAGCGAGACAAACGAATCTTTGATTCCGAAATGGCACAGGGAACTGGAACTGTTCAGCGGGATCAAGCCCCTGCTGATCCTGGAAGGCAATGTGCTGGATCAGTACCGCTATCCGTTGAAAGGCTCCGTGGAGCAGGATGAAATCATCCCGCTGAGCCGGTACCTGCACACCTTCTTTTCAGACAACGGATATGACCAGGTGGTGTTCTACAGCAACCTGGTCGGTTTTATGAGCCCCTATGATCCTTCCATGCTGAACCGCTTCGCCGCAGCCACGGGAACGACCATCAAGGACGGCGCGATCCAGGCGGAATTCAAGGGCAACGGTGCGGATACCGCTCCCAACGTGATCCGCCGGGCAATGTTCCAGCGCAAGGCCGCCACGGTCACCGTGCTGGAAATGGCCAGCCATTACATTACAACGCCCGAGCGTATGGACCAGCAGGACGTGAACAGCTTCAACATCCTGATGCAGAGCGCCCTTAGCGCTTCCTGGGTCCGGACGACCCAGGGGAAGAAGCAGAACCTGCTGATACTGCTGGTGAACAAGCTGAATGACCTGCCGGCCTGGTTCTACCTGAACAACCCGGTCTGCAAGATCCTCCGGCTGGAAGCCCCGGACCGGGAGGAACGGAAGCGGATGATGACCGGCAACAACTTTGCCGGGTTCTTCTCCGGCACCGTTTACCGCCGGGATCTGCCGTACTATAACGAGCATCCGGACGAACTGGAACGGATCAAGGAGCGCTTCGTCGGCCTGACCGAGGGCATGACCTTTACAGAACTGGACGAAATGCGGCTGCTGTGCAAGAAGGAAGAGATTCCGATCAAGGATCTGTGCACAGTGGTGGATCTGTATAAATACGGCATCAAGGAGAATCCCTGGAGCCGCCTGAACATGGAAAGCCTGAAGACGGCCAAACAGGACTTCGAAAAGCGGATCAAGGGACAGGATACCGCCCTGGAGCGGACGCTGGACGTGGTCAAGCGCGCCGTGACCGGTATGAACGGCGTCAATTCCTCTTCCGCCGGCAAGCCCAAGGGCGTGTTGTTCTTCGCCGGCCCCACCGGTACCGGTAAAACTGAAACCGCTAAAGCCCTGGCTGAAAAGCTGTTTGGCGATGAAAGCACCTGTATCCGCTTTGACATGAGTGAATACGGCCAGAGCCATTCTGACCAGAAACTGATGGGTGCACCTCCCGGATATGTGGGATATGAAGCCGGTGGTCAGCTGACCAACGCGGTGAAGAAGAATCCCTTCTGCATCCTGCTGTTTGATGAAATTGAAAAGGCCCATTCCTCCATCCTGGACAAGTTCCTGCAGATCCTGGAAGACGGCCGGATGACCGACGGACAGGGGAATACGGTCTATTTCTCCGAGACGATCATCATCTTCACCAGCAACCTGGGTATCTACGTCAAGGACGCTTTCGGAAACCGGGAACCCAACGTGACCATGGATATGCCTTATCCGGAAGTACAGACCAAGGTCCGTTCCGCCATTGAGGATTATTTCAAACTGGAACTGGGACGGCCTGAAATCCTGAACCGTATCGGCGAAAACATCGTGGTGTTTGACTACATCCGCAGGGAAGCCGCCGAACTGATCCTGAAGGCCCAGGTGAACAAGATCATCAGCCGGCTGCGGGAACAGAAGAATATCAACATCCGGATCGAAGACTTCGCCTATGCGAGCCTGCAGGAAGCCGCTACCTTCGACCTGTCCAACGGCGGCCGCGGTATCGGCAACCAGGTGGAAAGCCTCCTGATCAACCCGCTGAGCCGCTGGCTGTTTGACAACGGGGTTACCGGAGACGCGGACATCGTAATCGAAGGCTTCAACACGACGGCCAATCCGCCGAGTGTGATCTGCCGCAGGGAGGAGGCCGCTGAAAAATGAGTGATCAGTATAACAGCCCCATGGACCAGAATGAGTTCATGAAGCGGATGAAAGCCATTGCCTCGGACCTGTGGGGAGGCGTGATGCCGGTGGCGTCGGAAGCGCCTGCTGCTGCAGAGCCTGCCCAGCCCAAGCCTGCTGTGAAGGAAACGGAAAAACCCGGCACGGAGATCCGGAACCTCTGGAAGACCGCGGATGAGTCCATTGACTGGACGGACGCGCTGTCCCACAGCACGCCGGCGGATGGACTGACCACCCTGAAGATGTGGTCCTTCTACCACAAGCACGCGGAAAAGGTGCTGGCTGGAGACCTGGATGCCTATACGGAAGTCCTGCAGAAGGCCAATCCGCTGGGAGAACTGACGGATTATGCCGAGAACATCAGCATGCGGGCCGTGTCCGCTTCGAAGCTGGAAAGCACCTTCATCTGCAAGGCCGGGTACATGGAAAAGAACAGGAAGCTGTATCTGTCCGCCATGGGCCTCCGGATCGCCCGGGACCTGCTGGCCTGCCTGCCGGTGGAGGAAGTGACCGTGAAGGGCGAGTACGCGGGAGAAACCGTGTTTAATGCCACTTATCCGCGGCTGCAGCTGCTGCATCGGAATTTCATGTTTGTGGATCCGGTGGAACTGTCTGTGGAATGCGGCGGAGAATTCAAGGGTATTTAAAGAAAACAGGAAAAGGAGCGGATTGATTCCGCTCCTTTTTGTGTGTCATGAATTGGTATCTGTGATTTCGGATTGGCAGGCTCAGGTCCTGCGTTTCAGGATCCAGTCGCACAGCAGCACCAGTCCGCCGCCAAGCAGCACCAGGCCGCCAAAAAGGGCCACAGCAGGGCCTGTAAGCGGGACAAGGAAGAAGATATGTCCCAGCAGCAGGAAGGCCAGTGTAAAGGCTCCTGCGGTCACCAGCAGCAGGGCACGGCGGAGATGATTGAGGGGCAGGCAGGCGCGGATCAGCACGATCCAGCAGATGGCGCCGGCACACAGGGTGGCTAGCGTGCTGCACAGCTCATGGGACCAGCCGGCCCAGGTCATGGCCATGGAGATGGAGGCGCAGCAGGCGGCGGCAATACCGCCCGGCAGGGCGCGGTAGAGCACCGTGCGCAGGAAGTCTCCGCGGATCCGTTCACCGCTGGGTTCCAGGGCCAGCACAAAGCCGGGGAGGCCGATCATCAGGGAAGAGATCAGTGTAAGCTGGATGGGCTGGAAAGGATAAACCGCGGGCAACACCAGGATCAGCAGGCTCAGCAGGAAGCTGAAGATGGTCTTGGTCAGGAACAGGGAAGCGGCCCGGGTAATATTGTTGATGACCCGTCGGCCTTCCAGCACCACGTCGGGCAGCACGCTGAAGTCGGAGGAAAGCAGCGTCACCTGGGCGGAACTGCGGGCGGCGTCCGCGCCGCTGGCCATGGCGATGGAGCAGTCCGCTGTCTTCAGGGCGGGGATATCGTTGACGCCGTCACCGGTCATGGCCACATTGTGGCCTTTGCGCTTCAGCGCCAGCACCAGTTCCTTCTTCTGCTCCGGGGTAACCCGGCCGAAGACCGTATAGCGGTCGCATGCGTCATCCAGGTCTTCTTCGGTTTTCAGGGAGGAGGCGTCCACATACCGGTCCCAGCCGGGAATGCCGGCACGGCGGGCAATCATGGAAACGGTGATGGGGTTATCGCCGGAGATGATGCGGATATCCACATCCTGCTCCCGGAAATAGCGAAGGGTTTCATCCACTGCGGGGCGCAGCTGGTCCGACAGGACACAGATGCCGCAGATGGTTTTGAAGGGCGGCAGGGATTCGGCAGAAACCAGTCCCTGGCCTTACACCAGGACCAGGACCCGTTTGCCTTCCGCGGCGTACTGTTCCACTCGCTGGCGGAGCTCCGCGGGATAGCGGTCGCCGAGGACGAATTCCGGCGCGCCGAGAATCAGCATGGTGCCGTCATAGAAGGTGGCGGCGGATTTCTTGCGCTCAGAGGAGAAGGGGAGCACGTCCCGGGGCTTTTCATCGGCAGGCGTGATCTTTGCCCGCAGAGCGTTCAGCGTGGCGCTGTTCTCGTCAAAGACGCCCAGCAGCCGGGAAAGGGACTTTTCCGTTTCCTCCCGGGTGCATTCCACGCCTTCCACGGTTTCCAGTTCCATGGTGCCGGTGGTCAGGGTGCCGGTTTTATCCAGGCACAGCACGTCCACCCGGGCCAGGGTTTCAATACCGGAAAGCTCCTGCACCAGGGCGTTGCGCCGGCCCAGCTTGACCACACCGACGGCCATGGCCACGCTGGTCAGCAGGACCAGGCCTTCCGGAATCATGCCGATCATGGCTGCCACAGAAGAGGGAACGGCTTCAGCAACGGGAATATGACGGAGCAGCAGCTGTTTCAGGAAGAGCAGCACGCCCAGGGGAATCAGCACCATGGAGTCAAAACGGATCAGCTTGTTCAGGTCTGTCATCAGGCGGGAAGCGGGGCGGGTATCTTTCCGGGCTTCACAGGTGAGACGGCCCGCATAGCTTTCATCGCCCACATATACCTGCTGGGCAAGGAGCCTGCCTTCCACTATATAGGAACCGGAATAAAGCCAGCTGTTAATCTGCTTCGGGACGGCGTTGCTTTCTCCGGTCAGCAGGGATTCCATGGCGGCACCGCTGCCGTCCACCACCACGCAGTCGGCAACCACCTGGTCACCGCCCCGGAGGACGATCAGGTCGCCTTCTACGGTGGCTTCCTTTTCCAGGATGATTTCCTTACCGTCACGCAGGACGTGGACGGAAGGGGCGTTCAGGAGCTTCAGGGAGGCAATTGTTTTCCGTGCACGGTATTCCTGTACAGCGCCGATCAGGATGTTGGCAAACACCACGAAAAGGAACAGCATGTTCCGGTAACTGCCGACCAGCAGCAGACACAGCGCCAGGGACAGGTTCAGCAGGTTGAAAAGGGTCAGGGTATGGTTCAGCAGGATCCGGGGCAGACTCAGGTTATCCGGATCTTTCATCTGGTTTCCGCGGCCGGCCCGGAGCTTTTCTTCCGCCTGCGAAGCAGTCAGTCCGGTGGGGTCTGTAAAGGCAAAATCACCGGGAAGTTCGCAGGGCAGGGTAAGATCTTTTCGCATGGAATTCCTTTCTGAAAAAACCGTGAAAAAAAGGCTTGCTTTTTTACTGACGGTATGATAGAATACGTCCGTTGTCGCAAGACAGCGTGCTGATATAGCTCAGTCGGTAGAGCGCATCCTTGGTAAGGATGAGGTCGCCAGTTCGAATCTGGCTATCAGCTCCATGAACCTGGAGCACGTTGCATCAATGGGCCCTGGGTTTTTTTGTACCCATTTTGCGGTTTCAGCCGGTTCAAAGCACCTGCACATTGTATCACAGGACAGGGGAGAATGACATAGAGCGCAGGCATATTTCAGACGAAATACAGATACTGTTCACATAAGAAGACAGGAAGAATGCTTCCTGTCTTTTTTATGAAAAAAACTTTTGTATAACAGTATATAACAGTTGACAACAGTTTTACACTGTTATATACTGTTTGTGTTGAATCAACACATGAGAGGTCTGACCCCATGAACATTATTATTGATACCTATTCCATGATTCCCATATACGAACAGGTTGTTGCCTCGATCAAGCATATGATCCTGTCCGGGGAACTGGCGGAGAATGATCCGCTGCCATCGGTCCGCGTCCTCTCCCGGGACCTGAAGATCAGCGCCCTCACGGTGAAGAAAGCCTATGACGCGCTGGAAGAGGAAGGCCTGACAGCCACCATCCACGGGAAGGGGACCTACGTCTGCGCGCCGAACCGGTCCATGATCCAGGAGGAACAGCGCCGGGACCTGGAACGGGATCTGGAGGCTGTGGCCGAAAAGGCGAAGCGGTACGGTGTGAGCCGGGAAGAACTCGCCAACATGCTCGATATCATCACGGAGGAATAATTCTGTATGCTGAAACTGACCAATCTGACCAAGAAATACCAGGACTTTACCCTGAACTGCTCGCTGGAGGTCCGGCCGGGCACCATTACCGGGTTTATCGGAGCAAACGGCGCCGGCAAAAGCACCACCTTCAAGGCGATTATGGGCCTGATCTCCAATGACGGCGGAGAAATGGAACTGTTCGGAAACAAACGGAAAGCTCCGACGGTGGAAGACAAAAAGCGCATCGGCGCTGTGCTGGCGGAATCCTGCTTCAGCGGGGAACTGACGGTGAAAGATATATCCCGGGTGCTGGCCGCTTTTTATCCTTCCTTTGATAAGAAACTTTTCCTGGAAAAGGCCAGGGAGCTTTCCCTGCCGGAGAACAAGAAGATCAAGGAGTTTTCCACCGGTATGAAAGCAAAAATCCGGGTGCTGAGCGCGATCTGCCATCAGGCGGAACTGTTGATCCTGGATGAGCCCACCGCCGGCCTGGACGTGGTGGCAAGGGACCAGATCCTGGACCTGCTCCGGGAGTATGTGGCAGAGGATGAAAACCGCTCCATCCTGATCAGCTCCCACATCTCCGGAGACCTGGAACAGCTCTGCGACGACTTCTATATGATCGACAACGGGCAGATCATCTGCCATGAGGAAACTGACAGGCTGCTGAGCGATTACGCGGTGCTGAAGGTCAGCGACAAGGACCTGGAGACGCTGGATAAAAGCTATATTCTGCGCAGACGGAAGGAAGGCTTCGGCTGGAGCCTGCTGACCGACCAGAAGCGCTATTATGCTGAAAACTGTCCGGGAATGGTGGTTGAACGGATCACCATGGATGAATATATTATGATGATGCTCAAAGGAGAAACGCTATGAAAGGCTTGCTGATAAAGGACTTCTGCCTGCTGCGGAATCAAAGGAAGATTCTGCCGGTATACATCATGCTGGCAGTATGGTTTACGGCCATGCACAACGACGGTTTCGGATTTCCTTATATGATGATGATGGCTTCCATTCTGACGATCAGTACCATCAGTTACGATGAGGTGGATCACAGCCTGACCCATCTGTTTACCCTTCCGTTTGAACGGAAGACGTATGTGACGGAAAAGTTTCTGCTGGGTGGCATCCTGATGGCAGCATCCCTGGTGTTTGCTATAGCCTGCTGCCTTGTGCGCACGCTCATCAGCCCGGATGGACAGGGAACGGATCTGGGTACGCTGATTCTCTTTTCCATCTGTGCCGGTGCGATGATTGTTTCCCTGATGATTCCGATCCGGATTCGCTTCGGAGGCGACCAGGGCAGGATCATCCTGTATGCCATAATCGCCGGCATTGCGCTCATTGTGCTGCTGATTACAAAAGTGGCACCGGATCAGCAGACAGCGGTGACAGCATTCTTCGCACAGCTGGGTCAGACGGGACTCCTGCTGCTGGCGGCAGGGATTGCGGTGATTATCACGGTCGTCGGTTATATCCTTGGCGTACGCTGGATGAAGAAGAAAGAGTTCTGAAAATAAAACACGGCCGGAGATTTCCCGGCCGTGTTTTTTGTTTATTTATAATTGGACGAGGTTGACAATTTGATTTTTGAATGGAGAAGTGTTACTATCATTATGTTGTATTGAAATGTATCAATACAACCAGTGAAAAGAATTATCGGAGGGATACACGTTGAAAGGGTTGCAGTCTGAAAGCTTCAGTCCGCTTTATCATCAGCTGATGCAGCGGATCCGGGGAGATATCGAGCGGGGAGTCTATCCTGTGGGAAGCAGGATTCCGCCGGAGCATGAGCTGGAGAAACTGTACCAGGTCAGCCGGGTAACGGTACGCCGGGCCCTGGCGGAGCTGACCTCGGAAGGCCTGCTGGAGCGGAAACAGGGCAAGGGAACCTTTGTGGCCACGCCCCGGGGCGGCCTGCCGCTGAAGAACCTGCACAGCTTCCATGATTCCTGCAAGCTGAACCGGGTGAAACCCTCCATTGATGTGATTCACGTCCGGGAAACGGAGGCCGGGGCGGAAGCCGCGGAAGGGCTGAATATCAGCCGAGGCAGCCGGGTACTGGAAATCCTCCGGGTCTGCCGGGCGGACGGCGTACCCGTGGTGCTGGAAAGGAACCACTTCTCCATGGCTTATGCCTGGCTGCAGGATCAGGATCTGAGCGGCAGCCTGTACAACATTCTGCGGGAATACGGCGTGGAACCGAAACTAGCCCTGCACGATGTGTCCCTGCGCTTTGCGGACAGGGATGAGGCTGAACTGCTGGAAACGGAAGAAGGCACACCTCTCATCTGCCTGCATGAGGTGATTTATGACCAGCGGGGACGGCCCCTGCATACCAATGTGCAGCTGATCCGCGGTGAACGCTTTGTGTTCACTATCTGATAATCCCGGGAAGAAAGTTGAGGAACGATCCCCGGATATGGTACAATCCGGAGGAAGGGAGGCGTTCGACATGGAAGAAGAAAAGACCCTCACTGCTGAGAAGACGAAGAAGCCCACACTGTGGGATGGCGCCCTGAAAATGGTGAAGGGCGAGAATACAAACCAGCTGATTGAACAGTTCACGGCTGAAATGACCCTGGTGGCGGAAGGCCTGTGCGAGGACCAGACGAAACTGCGCAAAGAAGTGGACGGCCTGATGACCCAGGAGGATAAGCGGATCCAGAAGCTGGAGAGCACCATTAACCTGCTGGAGACATCCCTCGAGGAAGAACGGAAGAACCATGACCAGGACGTGACCGAGTTGCGGAACCGGGTGTCCCAGCTGGAGAAACAGGCAAAAGTGACGGCGAAGGATAAGAAGAAGAGCCGGACCATTATCCGGGATCTGACCTGGTTGGTAGGGATTGCCGCCGCAGCGTGGGTGATTGTAACGATCATAAACGCTTTCTGTAAATGAAAGCATTTATGATCGTAATGAATAATGAATGCTGAATAATATGCGCCTTTCAGGCGTATCAAGGGATTCCTCCACGCGGCCTGCGGCCTTGGTCGGAATGACAGCCTGTAAGGACGTTCGGCGGGAAGGAAAACACTATATAATTCTGAATTCTGAATTGTGAATTCTGAATTGAGGAACAACGACTGAAAGGAGTTGTTCGACGTGAAGACTTACGAAGAACTTGTCAAGGAATATAAAAAGCGCCAGCACGACACCGTGGTGGATACGATTGCCACGGGGCTGACGTATGCGGATGAGATCGCGGTGGATACGGGACTCCTGGAGGAGACCGGACTGCTGACGGAACTGACGGAGAGCGTGACAGGGCTGCTGCCCTTTATGATTATCTCGGTGAGCGAAGGCTCCAAGGTGCTGCTGGGTCGGAAACCCGGCATGACCGGGCTGAAGGACGGCGCGTACCGGATGGTGAAAACCGGCGCTGCCATGGGCGTCGGCGCGGCTGTGACCGGCCTGACCGGCTTCTGGGCCGCGATCCCGGTGACCATGGGCGTGCGGGCCATCTTTGACCGGTACCGCAGCAAGGCCCTGACCGGGAAACGGGTGGAAGGCCGGATCAAGCGCCTGCAGGAGCTGAACAAGTTCATCCGCAGGCAGAAAACAACAGAAGAGGAAGCGGAGCGGCTGCCGGAAGGAACCGGTACCGTAATTGCCGCGGCGGGAGAGATTCGATGAAGATTACCAAGATGCAGGGCCTGGGCAACGATTATATCTACGTAAACTGTCTGGAAGAAACCGTGAAGGATCCGGTGGCACTGGCACAGAAGATCAGCGACCGTCATTTCGGCGTGGGATCTGACGGCCTGGTGCTGATCATGCCCTGCGAGGAAGCGGACTTCCGGATGCGCATGTTCAACGCGGACGGAAGCGAAGCGGAAATGTGCGGAAACGCCTCCCGCTGCGTGGCCAAGTATATCCATGACCGGGGACTGAGCGACAAGGAAGAGATCAGCCTCATGACCGGCGCTGGTATCAAGATCCTGAAGCTGACCGTGGAGGACGGTGTCACCGAAAGCGTCCGGGTGGACATGGGCGAACCGGAGCTGGAAGGCCTGAAGATCCCGGTGAACGTGAACGCGAACCCGGTAATCGGCGCCCCGGTAGCAGCCCTGGGCCATGAGTATAAGATGACTTGCGTGAGTATGGGCAATCCCCACGCGGTAATCTTTGTGGACGACGCGGACAGCTTTGACGTGCATGGTGTGGGCGCCTCCATTGAGGTGAATCCGCTGTTCCCACGGAAGACCAATGTTGAGTTTGTGACCGTGAAGGACCGGACCCACCTGCGGATGCGGGTGTGGGAGCGGGGCAGCGGGGAAACCCTGGCCTGCGGTACCGGCGCCTGCGCAACCCTGGTGGCCACTGTGTTGAACGGATTGTGCGAAAGAAAAGCGGTCCTCGAACTGAACGGAGGACCGCTTACGGTGGAGTGGGACGCTGAAACGAATCATGTGTTCCAGGAAGGCCCCGCTGCCTTTGTATTTGATACGGAGTACGATGCTTAATATTTCATGACCATGTCCAGGATGCCGCTGTCCGTCAGGTCATCCAGCAGGCTCTGGCAGGCTGAAGTGGGAGCGGCTTCCACGAATCTGAAGATGCTGCGCACCAGCAGGGGAAGCACCTTGTTCCGGAACTCAGCCAGCGTCTGTTCGTTGAAGGAGAAGACGTTATAAACTCCGTCCAGTTCCTTCTGCATATAGTTCGGTATATCCCTTGCAGCGGCCGGAACCAGTGTTCCGGTGCAGCAGAAGATTTCCTCGGATTCCATGCCGTTATTGTCCGGCTTCCGGACGGTCAGCAGCAGGGATCCGTCTTTTTTTGTCTCTCCGTGGATAATTGCGCCGAAATTGGGGAAAATCTTTTCCAGCAGGTTAATGAACATATCGAAACTGGAATCGGCGGGCAGGCTTGCAGGAATTCCCTCTGCGTCAACGGTCAGGTGAATCAGGCTGGCGGGCAGGGATTCTTCCCGCAGGGTGCCGGATTCGCCGTAATCGTCATAGTAATCGTAATAACCGCCCTCGGATTCGGACTCGTTGTCAAAGTCTTCGTCGTAGTAGTATCCGTCCTCATCCTCATATTCGTCATAGGTGCCGTCAGTTTCCTCAGTATGCTCTTCCTCTTCGGAAACGGGTTTGAGGACAATGGCATAGGGATCCCGGTTCAGGGACGATTCCAGCTTGAAGGAGACGGTGGAACCGTCATTAGCGCTGGAGTAGCTAAACAACGGCTCATAGCCGTTTTCAGAGGCGGGAAGGGTTACGGAAACGGAATGGGCACCGTCGGATTCCTGGCGGGAATAGAGCGTTTGCCTGCTCTCGTTTGTCCAGGTTTCGGAACCTTCACCGGCAGTAATGGTGACGGCCTTGAACCCGGTGATTTTCTCAATATAATCCGGTACAGACATCAACTCGGCTTCCACGGCGTCCTGCGCGTTGTTGGAACCGTCGGCCAGGGCGGTAATCCAGCGCTGGAGGTCGGGATTGTTCAGGAATTCCTCAGACCATCGACTGGTCAGGTTGCGGAGCTGCTCCGGGGTGATCGTTCCGCCTTCAGGATAGGAACCGATGACTTCATTCCAGATATCGGTCAGGCTGGAAAAGGCATATTTGGTGGTCAGCGGATAGAGGTAAGCCAGGTAGGGCAGCGGGATGCCCAGTGTCTTCTTCGTTTTGACGCCGAATTCCAGCAGCGCGATCATATTCAGCAGCAGCACCTCGTCCTGGATCAGCGGGGAGGTGATGAAGATTCGGGGTTCCGCACCGTAAACGCGGAAGGGGAAGGTCAGGTCAGGCTTGTCTGTGAAATACAGCTCGGCGTCCAGCTCGAAGGACTCTGTGCTGAGGGTCCAGGCAACATTGCCCCGGAGTCCCAGTTTGTTGATGAGCGCCGCGTAGCCGGCCATCCGGGAACGAGTCAGCTTCGGGAAGGCTTGCGCGTTCATAGTAAAGGTAAAGTCAAAATCGAAGCTGTAATTGTCCACGGCCTGGACGCCTTCCGCGGGAACCAGGGAAGGAATCAGCAGGAACAGGGCACAGAGCAGGCAGAGAAAACGCCGTTTCATAAGAGAAACATCCTTTCAGCGGAAATCAGTCACAGGGATAATAACGGATGAAACCTCATTCATCATCCACAACAGACCAGATGTCAGGGTCATTCTGGTATGTCCGGTTGTATTCTTCTTCCAGCAGCTGCTGGGTTTCCCGGTTGGCAACGCCTATGACCCGCAGGCCCCGGGCCTCCTGGTAGGCGCGCAGCGCCTCGGTGGTAGAGTCGGTGAAGCGGCCGGTGACCAGGTCGGCTTTCAGGAATCCCAGATAGGCGAGCCGTTCCTGCAGCTGTCGAACCTTCTCGCCCTGGTTGCCGAAGACCATGGTGGTGTCCGCCACCTCGCGGACGGTGCCGTAACCGAGGATGGAAGGGCTGTTCAGCTCATAGGTGTTCTGGGCCACGGCTGAGGGGTTGTTTCCCTCGATGACGTGGACGGTGATGTTTCCGCCCCGGTCTTCCGTACAGTATTCCACCAGGGCTACATGCTCCGTGTCGGTGCCGCCGCCCCAGTTGAAGAATACCCAGTCTCCAGGCTGGGGAACATAGTCTCCGGATTTGATGAAGGTATCCTGTCCCTTCAGCCACTGATATCCCCAGCCGTCCACTTTGCCCTTGCGGACCACATAGCGGCCGTTGCGCACGAAGAAGTTCCGCCCGGTATTGGAAGAGGTGTAGAAGGGATAAACGTTCCGGAGCAGGGAAGTGCCCCAGCGCTGATCCACCTGATCCACACACCAGCAGAGGAATTCTGCGCACCACTGGGCGGCAGGATCTCCTGCCCAGGCCCCGTACTTGGATCGGCCGTGATCTTCCGTATAACCTATTTCTTCCGTGGCGACTTCCAGCAGATGTTCCACATAGTCCGGTACGGGCCATGCGGGGTCGATGCGTTTGTCATCCGCAAAGGCGGATGATACGGTCAGCAGAAAGATGAAGAGAAAGGAAAGGAGTCGTTTATAATTCATAATTCACAACAATTTCTGTGCAAAAGAATGCAAAAATGTGTTTGGCGGTTTAGTCATGTGTGTGACTAACACACTAAACTATTATACAGGAAATGAAGGCATAAAACAAGGCGGACGCGATTGCGTCCGCCTTGATAACACCATGTGAAATTACTTGATTTCGACGGTGGCGCCAACAGCCTTGAACTGCTCGGCGATCTTTTCGGCTTCTTCCTTGGAGACAGCTTCCTTGATGGTCTTGGGAGCGGACTCAACGATGTCCTTAGCTTCCTTCAGGCCCAGGCCGGAAACGACTTCACGGACAACCTTGATGACCTTGATCTTCTCAGCGCCGGCATCCTTCAGCACGACGTCGAATTCGGTCTTTTCTTCTTCAGCAGCGGCAGCAGCACCACCGGCAGCGGGGCCACCGGCAACGGCGATAGCGCCGGTCACGCCGAACTTTTCTTTCATAGCGTCAACGAGTTCTTTAACCTGAAGCAGAGTCATAGACTCAATGGCTTCGAGAATTTCCTGATTAGTCATTTTCTTTTTCCTCCATTTTTTTTCGTCATGCGGCTCTTTCTAGGCCGCTGTTTTCATCAGGCAGCTTCCTTCTTCTCGGCAATCTGCTCGAGAACGGAAACCAGGGCAGATACGGGGGAGACCAGGCAGCCCACCATGGTGGCCAGCAGCTCTTCCCGGCTGGGGGTAGCGGCCAGTTCTTTGATGGCCTTGACGTCGATCACTTCGGTGCCCATCAGGCCGCCCTTGATTTCCAGGGAGGTCAGCTTGTTCTTCTCAATGAACTGAGAAATGATCTTGGGGCCGGCGGTGACGTCCTTGTCGCTGAACACAAAGGCGTTGGGGCCTTCCAGCAGGCTCTCCAGACCTTCGATCTTCAGCTCCTGCAGGGCACGGTTCACCAGACGGTTCTTCAGAACACAGTAGTGAACATCGCTCTCACGGCACTGCTTACGCAGCTCGGTCACCTGTTCAACGGTCAGACCGCTGTAGGAAACCACCATCATGCACTCGGCATTCTTCAGCTTCTCAACAATGTCAGAAACGACCTGCTTTTTTGCTTCCAGATTCGCGCTCATCTTCTTGCGCACCTCATTCCTGGCTTGAAATTAAAGAAACCCTTGCGTGCAGGCGCAAGGGAATAATAACGAAATCCACTTACACCTCGGCAGGCGGGAAACCCCTTTAAATCTTACGATACCGGCTGTCTACGGCACTGGTTTCTTCGAAACCGACGAGAATAATATCATACATATTGAAGAAAGTCAAGCGGCAGGAAACAATAATTAAATGAGTCCGTCAGATGCCAGATGAGTTTTTTGTTGGGATCAAGCGCAGATTTTGAAGGTTTAGTGGCGCTAAATCGAGAAAGCTGAGCGCAGATAACAGCAAAAAAGACTCTGGCAGATGGGCGGGGGAATTAATTATTGGTTCCGTGAATGAAATACAGCGCATGCTGCGCCGCATGAAATATTGCGGCCAGGCCCGCAATGTGAAATAAGTGTCTTCGACACTTGTGAAATATCCGACTTCCGTCGGATGTGACAGATACTCTTCAATATAAATGAAATATATCATCGGGGGAGAAGTGTTACACAGCTCGTTTCATGAATTTGTAATATATGGGAGAATAATTGCCAGATATTTTTGGAGAATTGTATATACAAATCGACAAAACACTATATATAGCGTAGATAAAGACGATTCTGTGACTATGTTTTACGGAACAATGTTGACATCTTAATATATTTGTAATAAAATAACCATGAATTATCCTAGGAAGGTGGGTGAGCGGAATGAAGAAATGGAAGATCGTAGCCATTCTTACGATCCTTCTCTGTATGCTCCCATTCTGTGCTGCCCTCGCCAAGACCGGTAAAGTGACAGCTTCTGCCCTGAACATGCGCGAGAAAGCGAACTCCAAAAGCGATGTAGTCCGCGTGCTGCATGAAGGGGATAAAATCACCATCAACGATACTTCGGGAAGCTGGTACAAAGTGACCATCGGAAAAGATACTGGCTACGTCAGTAAGAAATATGTTGAGGTTTCATCGGATGATTCAAAATCATCCGGTAAATCTGATGACAGCAAGAAATCAGAAAAAAAGACCGATAAGAAAGAAGAAAACAAGAAATCCGATGGTACCTGCGGTCCCGGTGATACGGGTGATGCGGTAAAAAAGGTACAAAAGAAACTGAAGAAGCTGGGATATTACTCCGGCAGTATTGATGGTGATTACGGAAACGGTACAAAGAAAGCCGTCAAGAACTTCCAGAAACGCAATGGACTGGATGACGACGGCAAGTGCGGAAAGAAAACCCTGGCGAAGCTGAACTCCTCTGACGCGAAGAAGGCAGACAGCAAAACCTCCGGTTCTGATTCAGACGGAACGCTGAAGACGGAGCGGCTCAACT